>CACJUH010000001.1 GCA_902596545.1 uncultured Candidatus Actinomarina sp.
ATATACATAGACATTCTCAAGAGGACGCTCTTTATTTAGGTGGTCTAAAATTAGATGGTCCTGGATTCGAAGCACATTCGGATGGAGATATTCTTTTACATACATTGTGTGATGCTCTACTTGGAGCTTTATCAAAAAAAGACTTAGGCCACTATTTCCCGTCTAACAGTAAGACGCCTAAAAAAATATCTAGTGTTGAGATGCTTGAAGAGGTTTTAAGGATTATTGACTACAAAAAATATATCGTAAACAATATTGATATTATTGTTATTTCACAAGTAATAAATATTGCAAATATTAGAACTGAATTGCTTGAAAATTTAGGTATTTTATTAAATATTGATACATCAAAAATTAATATAAAGGGTAAAACAACTGACAATATTGGGACTATTGGAAGTAAAGAGGCATCAGCATGCCAAACTATAATATCCTTATCACATGCTTAAGCTATACAACACATTTACTAAATCCTTGGAGACTTTAGAAAGTACTGGTTCCGACGTAAAGATATATCTTTGTGGCCCAACTGTTCAATCTTCACCTCACATAGGACATGGTAGGTCCGCAGTAGTATTTGATTTTATGGTTCGGTATATAAAATTTTCTGGTAAGAGTGTTATTTTTGCTAGAAATATCACAGATATTGATGACAAAATTATTGAAAAATCAATTGAAGAAAATATTACATATCAAGAGTTAGGCGAGAGAGTAACTAAAGAGTTCAAAGATTCTTATGATGCGTTAAATTGTCTTACTCCAGATTTTGAACCAAAGGCAACTGAAACTATTAATCAGATGATTGAATTAATTGATGATTTGATTGAAAAAAATTATGGTTACATTACTAAGTCTGGTGTTTACTTTGATGTAAGCAAATACGATTCTTATCTAGAGCTTTCAGGTAGAAGTTTTGATGAAGTGTTAAGAGGAACCAGAGTAAATGTTGAAGAAGATAAGAAAAATCCAGAAGATTTTGCTTTATGGAAAATTTCAAAAGATGATGAGCCAAGCTGGGAATCCCCTTGGGGCAACGGTCGACCAGGGTGGCATATTGAATGCTCAGCAATGATTCATGATATTTTTAAAGGAGAAATTGATATTCATTGTGGTGGCAATGATTTAATTTTTCCACATCATGAAAACGAGAGAGCACAATCCACCTCTGCATTTAATCATGAATTTGTAAAACACTGGGTACATAATGGAATGATTAATTTCTCAGGTAAAAAAATGTCTAAATCTGAAGGAAACTCCAAATTTCTTCAAGAGTATATTAACAATTATGGTGGCAATGTATTGAGGTACTTTTTTCTAAGAGCAAACTATAGAAAACCTCAAGAATTTTCCGAAGCTCTTTTAGAGGAATCAAAAGCAACTTTTAATAATATAGAAAGTTTAATTTCTGGAGTTAAAGCTGATTTAAAAGATAGCAATCTTGAATCAATATTTATTGAATCAATGAATGATGATTTAAACACACCAAAATTTCTTGGTGAAATGTTTGAATATATTAATAAGAATAAAAATGGAGATCAAACTCAAATAACTAATATGAAATCAACAATTAAATTTTTATTTGAGATTTTAGGATTTGTTTTCAAAGATAACAAGAAAACAATTGATACCAAATTGCTAGAAGATATATTAACTGAACAAAATATAGAAATTGAAAATGATATTAATGTTTCAATTAATAAATTTGTCAAAAAAAGAAATAATCATAGGAAAAATAAAGAATTTGAAATTGCTGATTACATGAGAGATCGATTAGAAGAAGTTGGAATTATGATTGAAGACGGGAATGAAAGTGGATGGCGTTGGAAAAATAGTTGAAGGGGTAAATGCATTAGAGGCAGCATTAAATTCAAATAGAGTCAAAAAAGTTATTGTTCTAGATACAAAGCTCAATAAATCAAATAAGTTCAATTTTTTAATTGAGGATATTAAAAAACAAAATATAGAAATTGAAATCGTCAAAGATAATAAATTATGGAAATTCCACTCGAGGCACAATATAGTTGGAATTTGTGAGGAAAAAAAAATATTCGATGAAAAAAATTTTGAAAATATTATTTCTGAAAAAATATTAATACTAGACCATTTTCAAGATACAAATAATCTGGGAGCAGTAGCTAGAAGCGCAGCAGCATTTGATTTTCAAACAATATTTTTGCCAAAAAAAAGATCTGTACAAATTACTGAAAAAACATTTGCAATATCATCAGGAGGAATGGAATATGTCAATATTGTTATGTATAACTCAATATTCTCGTTAATTAAAAAAATAAAAAATCTTGGTTATTGGACAATTGGTTTAAATATGAATTCATCAAATCAAATAAAAGATTTAGATTTAAAAAATCAAAATATTGCATTAATTGTTGGATCAGAAGAGACCGGATTAAGTAAAGAAATTCAAAAAAAATTAGATCTAATTGTTGATATTTCAATGACAAATAATATGGAATCTTTAAATGCATCTGTTGCAACAGCAATAGCAATGCATGAAATTTTTATAAAAAAATAGATTTATTCAATTATCTCTTTGCTATTATTTTAATGTTCGCCGGAGTAGCTCAGTGGCCAGAGCAGCCGACTTGTAATCGGCAGGTCAGGGGTTCGACTCCCCTCTCCGGCTCCAAGTGACTAATTATCTCAAAACATTTAGAAATATATTTTATTTCGTTTTAGCCATACAGGCTTCATTAGTTTTGTTTAGAATCTTACGTCCTTCAATCATTTATGATTACTTAGATAATTGGCCATTATCTTTACTGCCAATTTTAATTTTAATTTTTAACAAAATATATTTAAGCAACTCGAGATTCGATAATTATATCTATAGCTTTTTAATTATTATTTATTCATTATTCCCAGCTGTGCTTTTATCAAGCCAAGAAATATTAACAACAAATACCTACAGTTCGAGTTTTCGTAGCAGCAATTTTGAAAAAGATATTGTTTACAGTCTAAATATAGATATAGATGGATCAGTTAATTTAAATTCTGTTGACGGATCTGGCTATATTATTGACATCCAAAATAGACCTGGAAATATTGGATTTCCAGAAGCTATAGAATCAAATTTAGGAAATCCTCGACTTGTTCAATTTAGAGAAATAGAAACTGATAGGTTGCTGCAGGTAAAAGGCTGGGACTTGCAACTAGGAAATCAGACACTATGGAATTTATATGTATTGTCATTTGGATCATATATAAATCTAAATGATATAAATCTAATAACTACTGAAATAATTGGTACTGGAGAGATAAATCTTGGAGATAACTTAAATTCAGGAGATATTGTCATAAGTGGAAATTTTAATATTTATGTTGATTCAAACTTACCAATAGCTGTTGTTGGCGAAGCAGAAGTACCAGCAGGATGGATAAATGCTACAATAGGATATTTAAATCAAACAAACGAAAATTATAAATTTAAGGTTATTGTTGAAGAAGGTTCAAATGTGGTTTTTCAAGATGGAGATTAATTAAGTGCTAGATCAACTAGGCAATGGCTTATTATTAGGAATAATAATCTCGGTAGCATCCGTTGCATTATCTTTACTATATGGAGTAACGAGAATTGTAAACTTTGCTCACGGAGAAATAATTGCATTGGGTGCAATTATGACCTTATTTTTTTCTAGTCCTGTAGATTATAGAGTGCTCTTTTTAGATAAATATTCACCATTAGGATATAATTTTGCCCTATCTTGCATTCTTGCAGTAATCGTCTGTGGGCTTTTTGGTGCCTTATTAGAAGTTTGTCTTTTTCGGCCCTTAAGAAAGGGTAATGTTGGAAATATTGCTGTACTGGTTGTAACAATTGGACTCTCAATATTTATAAGACATCTCTATCTTTTGTTTGCAACAGGAAAGGTACAGGATTTTCCGCTTGAACTTCAGAGAAGACAAACATATTTATTTTTTGACATGACTCCAAGGAACTTAAATGTTCTTATTGCTGGAATTGTCGTAATGTTAATATTTGGCTTTCTACTTACTTATACACGATTAGGTAAGGCGATGAGAGCAGTAAGAGATTCTGAGGAGTTATCAAGCGTTTCAGGCATAAATTCTGACAATATTATTTTGATAACATGGATTTCATCTAGCATGCTTGCTGGTCTCGCAGGAATATTTCAAGCAATCATTAATGACGTCAGATGGAATATGGGCTTTCTAATACTCCTATTAATTTTTGCTGGAACTGTTCTAGGAGGGATTGGGACATCTTTCGGAGCAATGGTTGGAGGCTTTCTGATTGGAATTTTAGTCCAAGTTTCAGTAGGTCTTCCATTTATGGAGGGACACACTGAAGCTAAAAATGCGGTTGCTCTTGCAATTATGATTTTAATTTTACTTTTTAGACCCCAGGGAATTTTTGGACAAAAAGAAAGAATCTCATGAAAATTTCAAATAAATTTTTATTTGCTGTTTTTTTAACAGGGTTTTCAATTTATTTAGTATTTGCATTAAACCCTGAAGGTGCGTCAAGAATATTATTAAACTTGCTGACTTTTGCGGGGATTTATGGACTAAGTGCAATTGGTTTAAATGTTCATTTTGGCTGGACTGGACTATTAAATTTTGGGCACGCCTCATTTATGGGTGTTGGTGCGTATGTTACGCTTCTATTAATGCCGCACGCAGCTGGTAGAGAAGGAGAAATTACCTCTACTGGTCTCCCATTTATTGTTGCTTTAATAATCGGAATATTATCTGCTGCATTGTTTGGACTTCTTCTAGGCTTACCAGCTATTAGGTTGCGTGGTGACTACTTAGCAATTGTAACTATTGCAGCAGCGGAAATATTTAGACTACTTGTCAGAGACTTAGAATCAATTACAGGTGGTGTTTATGGGATTATAAATTACACAGAAAATTTACAAAAATACCGACCAAATTTTATTAATAATTTTTCAGAAAGTTTAGAATTTTCACCTTCTCAAGCATGGGTTTGTTTAGTTGCCTGGGTTTCAATATTATTTACAGTTCTTTTTTTAAAACGCTTGAATAATTCTCCTTGGGGAAGAGCTTTAAGAGCTGTTAGAGAAGACGAAGACGCAGTAAGGGCTATGGGTAAAAATGCTGTCTGGCTTAAATTACAGAGCTTTATGTTGGGAGCAGGAATTGCAGGATTATCAGGAGTTTTGCTTGCATTTAACTATGGGTCATTAGAAACTACAGTATTTGTCCCTCTACTTACATTTTATGTATGGGCAATAATGATTCTTGGGGGAGTAGGAACCATTACTGGACCTATATTTGGTTCGATTATTTTTTGGGTGATTATTTCTGAAACTGATCGATTAGCATTTATTTTATTTGAAAACGCAAATGGGCAACAATTAGCAGGCGTGAGGTTTCTCCTTGTTGGTTTGTTGATAATGGCACTAATGATATTCAGACCAAGTGGGTTATTAGGAAAGAAAGAAGAGTTACTTTTAGATGTCAAATAGCCTTATTGAAGTAAACAATTTGAAAAAAACCTTCGGAGGTTTAACAGCAGTTGATGTTAAACAGTTAGGATTTAATAAGGGTGAGTTAACTTCAATTATTGGTCCAAACGGTGCTGGTAAAACAACATTTTTTGATTTAATTTCAGGTTTTCAGAATCCTGACGGTGGTGATATTCATTTAAAAAATAAAGATATCTCTAATTTTCAACCATACAAAATTGCAAGAATGGGAATGGTAAGAACTTTTCAACTTACAAAAGTTTTTGATAGGATGACAGTTTTAGAAAATTTACTATTTTCTGGATCAGAAATAAGTAATGACTCATTATTTAAATCTGTAATTAAATCAAAATCTCAAAAGAAATATGAAGAAAACCTGAAAGACAAAGCTAATAACATAATGGAAGATCTAAATATCTTGCATATGGCAGATTCTTATGCAAGAGAACTTTCTGGTGGTCAAAAAAAATTACTTGAATTAGCAAGGTCAATTATTAATGAACCCGAAATACTGTTATTAGATGAACCACTAGCTGGAGTAAATCCAAAATTAGCTGAGGATATTTTGTCGCTCATAAAAAAACTTTCAAATGAAGGCATAACAATATTGATGGTCGAACACAATATTGAAGCAGTAATGAAAATCTCTGAAAGAATTGTTGTTCTAGCTGAAGGATCGCTAATTGCAGATGGAAACCCAAATGAAATTAGAACAGATAGAAATGTAATAGAAGCATATTTAGGAAAAGATAATGACTAAACCAATATTGGAATGCAACGGTATCGCTGCAGGCTATGTAAAAGGGTTAAACATTTTACAAGGAGTAGATTTAGTAGTTAATGAAGGTGAAATAGTTTCAATAATTGGACCTAATGGAGCAGGTAAGTCCACTTTATTGAAAGCAATCATGAGTTTAATAAAAGTATCCGCAGGGAGATTCTTTGTAAATGGAGAAGAAAAAACAAACCTGTCTACTCATAGAATTGTTATGGAGGGAATTGGCTATGTTCCACAAGTAGCAAATGTTTTTCCATCTTTAACTATTGATGAAAATTTAGAGATAGGGTCGTGGAGTATTAAAAGAAATAAAAAAGAAGCACTCACAAAAATTTATAATGACTTTCCAATGTTGGGAGATAGAAAAAAAGACAAAGCAGGCAATCTCTCCGGGGGACAAAGGCAAATTTTAGCTTTAGCAAGAGCGTTGATTACTTCCCCCTCTTTATTGTTACTCGACGAACCATCTGCAGGATTATCTCCAGTAGCAATTAATGATGTTTTTACATCTATAAAAGAAATAAACGATACTGGAGTTTCAATTCTTTTAGTTGAGCAAAATGCAAAAAGAGCGCTTTCTTTTAGTGATAGAGGATATGTTCTTGACCAGGGTCGTAATGCATATCAAGGAAAAGGCGAAGAGCTCCTAAACGATCCTAGAGTAATAGATTTATATTTAGGAAAACTATAAAAAAAAGGCCTGATTACTCAGGCCTTTTTTAAATCTAATTAAAGATTATGAACCGAAATCTACTGATTTAAGAACAGGGTTAGTATCACCCTCGGTTGTCCAAATATCGTAAGTAGCTGCTGTTGGATCACCAACTGCATTTAATTCGATTTCACCAGATGCGCCAACATAGTCAACATCTACACCGTCAGCCGCAAGTGCAATACATGCAACTCCGATACATTTTTCACCACCAGATGATGCAGCAACTAAACCAGAAGCAATTTCTGGACCAGTTACACCATTAGCAGCTGCTGATATTGCCATGAGCATTACAGCATCATAAGCTTGTGGAGCAAAGATGAAAGTAGGAGAACCATCTGCAGAAACTTCTGCATAGGCTGCTTCAAATGCATCTTTTGCCTCACCTGCTGCGGAACCAGGTGCTGTTCCCTTGAATCCATCAAGTGCAGTTCCTAGACCACACAATGATGCAAGACCAGCATCTTTGACACCGTCAGTCATGTACCAAGGAGTGTCAAGAAGACCTTGTTCGAAAGCAGGTTGAAGAACACCACAACCAGTTTCTGGGAATAAAATTCCCACAATTGCATCAGCATCACCTTTACCAACAGCAGTTACTTCAGAAGTAAATTCTGATGCATCTGTTGCGTGGTAAACGATTGTCTTAACTGTTCCACCAGCTGCTTCAAAAGCTGCAGCAGTAGCTTCAGCAAGACCTCTACCATAAGAGTCTGCTCTTGAAATTATAGAAACTGTTTGTACTCCATCTTCGACTAAGAGTGATGCTAATACATCACCTTGAAGAAGATCTGATGGAGCAGTTCTTGCATAAAATCCTTTTTTATCAATTTTTGTAAATTGAGGACTTGTATTTGATGGAGAAACCATTACAACTTCAGCTGCAATTGCTGTGTCAAGTATTGCAAGAGAAGTACCGCTACATGCGGCTCCCATTACACCTTGTGCACCTTGTGCAATTACATCATTTAAACTTGTAAGAGCTACAGCTCCATCACAACCACTATCACCCTCTATGAGGACAACGGGTTGACCATTAATACCGCCAGCAGCATTGATTTGCTCAACAGCAAGAGCCGCACCTAGTGCAATACCAGGTCCCAAAGATGCTAGATCACCAGATAAAGGCATTAATGATGCCAAAACTAGTGGATCAGCAGATGGAGCAGCTGTAGTTGCAGGAGCTTCAGTAGTAGCAGGAGCTTCAGTTGTTTCAACCTCTACCTCTGCCTCATCACTACCTCCGCTACCACTACCTCCACAGGCCGCAGCAACTAGTGCTAAAATCGCAATCAAAGCCAAAGCTTTGCGATTCTTCATATATAATTTCCTTTCAGTCACTGAAATTAAAAAATCCTACTAATTTGTAGGAATTCTTAAACAATAGCGGAAATTTAGTACTATTCAATAGCAGAGTTAAATAATTTAATCATAATATGAATAACGCAATTGAAACCTTACTTTTAAGCCTAAGAGATGTTCAATATATTGAGCTATTTGTGTATATTTTTATAATATTTTTTATTATTTATGGTTGGAGAAAAGGTTTTCTACTTCAATTCTTTTACTTAATGACCTTATTAATTTCAGTTGCTTTAAGTTTCAGGTATTCATATCAAGTTGGATCTTATATAAGCAGTTGGTTCAATTCCAATATTCAATTGTCAGAAATATTTGGTGGAGTATTAATTTTTATTACAATTTTGACTATTTCATCTTTCTTTCAAAATTTTATTATTAATAATCAAAAACAAAGAGATGTTGGAAACAAGCTTCTTGGTGCTTCTTTTTCATTGCTAGTTAGTAATTTAATTCTTACTCTTCTATTTACCATTACATCTATTATTTATGTTCCAAGCTTTTTAGAAAAATCAATTGAAAATTCCAATCTTATTTCATTTTATACAGATACAAACGGAACCCCTCAACAGGCGTTAGAGCTTATTACAGGAACAGATCTTATAAAAGTAGTATCTAGAATTAAAGACCTTACTGGAAAGTCTTCCGTAGTAGTCAGTGAACAGGGTTGTATAGAGTTACCTAAATATTCTCTATCTAATCTATCAAACAATTTACAACAAAAAGATGAATTGTATGGATTGTTGTTAGTTGAGAGAAGCGAAGAAAGTTTGGTTCCACTTGAATTAAGTGAAACTTTATCAGACGTAGCACTTAATTATGCTTATGAAATGTATCAAGAAGGTTTTTGGTGTCATAAGAATCCAACCAATGGTGAACTTGTAGGAGACAGGTTATCAAAAAAAGGTTTCCCCTATAAAGACATTGGTGAAAACTTAGCCCTCTCATCCTCAGTAAGATCTGGTCATAATAGTTTGATGAATTCAGAGTCACACAAAAACACAATTTTAGATAATGAATTTAAAAAAGTCGGAATCGGAATTGTTTCTGGACCTTTAGGACTCATTATTGTTCAAATATTTTCCTCATGAATTTTCAATTTTCTGAATTAGTATCTCAGATAATCAAAGGTTTAAAATTTTATTTTGAAAAAAACCAAATAGAAGTAAATGAAAATTTTTATGAAGAATTAATGAATATATTAAATATTGAACTCTCTAAACCATTTAGTAAGCAAACATTTACACCAACACAATTATTAAATGATTATATTAAAAATGAATTAAAAGATGATTTAAAGATTACTCCCCATGAGTTAGGAAGCGAACTTAACAATTCTTTAATTTTATGGGGTATAGAAAAAGCTAAGTATTTTAATGACAAATCAATTTAAAAAAAAAGATGTTTGGCTAAATACTTATCCAATTTTTTTATGGTTAGTTTCTGAACCATTAGTTGGTTTAATTGATTCAAAAATTGCAAGCTATATAGATATTGATGTCTTATCAGCCGTAGGTATAGGAGAAACGGTATATTTTGTATTTATTTGGATTTTTGTTTTTTTAGCATACGGCACAACACCTTACGTGTCTAATCTACAAGCAACAAAACAAGTACATAAATTAAACTACTTCATTACATTTGGTAGAAATTCATCAGTGCTTATAGGGTTAATATCTGCGAGTTTATTAATTCTTACTTCTACTGAGCTTATTAATTTTTTTGAACCTACAAAAGTTGTTTCTTCTAAGGCAAATTCATATTTAATTTTACGAAGCCTTGGTTTGCCATTCTATTTACTAAATATGCACTCAACAGCTGTATTAAGGGGAATGAAATATCCAAAAATTACTTTATATTCCTCAACAATTGTTGGAGTAGCAAATGTGATATTAAGTTACTTTCTCGGGATAGTCTTAAATTTTGGAGTTGAAGGCATTGCGATTGCAAGCTCAGTAGCTTTTTTAATAAGCTCAATATATTCAACAAAAGTCTTGATTAGCACACAAACGAAAACATCAAATTTTGTTAAGTTACATGAAAAAAAAGAGATAAGTAAAAAGTTTTTTAGTATAGGGTTTTTCATTTTTATAAGATCAATGTTCCTGACACTATTTATGGCTTATTTAAGAAATCAAGCTTCACTAATGTCCATGTCAGAAATAGCTTTGCAACATGTTTTATTGCAACTCTGGTCTTTTGGTTATGTTTTTGTTGATGCATTAGCTATTGCAGCTCAAACTTTAGTTGCAGAATATAAAGCAAAATTTAATAATTACAAAAACTCAGAACTCAAAAAATATCTTAATAGTCTAACTTTTAAAATTGCAATCTTTCTCTTTATTACTTCCTTTATATTTCTTGAAAATATAGTTCTTTTAATTACAGAAGCATCCCTTGTTTTAATTATTGATAACGAACTTAAAACATTGTTTGCATTGAGCTTACTAATCGGAAGCTTTGCATTTTTATGGGATGGCGTATTACTGGGATTAGACAAATCTAAACAGTTTTCAATTTTGACTGTTGTATCATCTTTGATTGGGTTTTTATCTTGTGTATATTTACTAAGTCAAGACAACTCATTATCTAGTTTGTGGATAGGTTTAAATTTAAGTTTGTTATACCGGGGATTAGTAGGTTTTTACTATCAGATAGAGTATTAATCTACCGCTTTTAATATTGGTCGGTCAAGATAATAACTTAATATCTGTAATTCTTGTGACAAGTCAACTGATCTTATTTGAACATCTTTAACATTTTTAAGGAGAACAGGAGCAAAATTAAGTATTGATCGAACCCCACAGTTTATTAATTCATCTGCCACACTCTGTGCAAATTCCCCTGGGGTGGCGATAATTCCAATTGCAACATTAAATTTATTACAATAGTCTTGTAAATCACTCAAAGGTTTGACAACCAATCCTGCAACTTGACTATTAATTTTTTTTGAATCATCATCGAATAAGCCGACAACTCCGAAACCTTTGTCTTTGAAACCACCATAGTGAGCTAAAGCTGATCCCAAATTTCCTACTCCAACAATTACAGCACTCCAACCTTCAACTAGTCCGAGTTCTAACTGAAGTTGATTTCTAAGTGTAGATACATCATATCCAACGCCTCTAGTTCCTAAGGTGCCTAGGTATGATAAATCTCTTCTCACTTGAGCATCATTAACTTTTGCTATCTCTGCGAGTTTTTTTGACGAAATACCGATAGCATCTTGGTCAACTTGATCAAGACATTGAAGATAAAGAGGCAATCTCTTTACAGTAGCTGGTGGTATTTTTTTAATTTCTTTCACTAATGCACAATCTAATTAGATATGAAAGTTATATGTAATTAAATCAAATTATTTATTATGTTTATTCAGTTTCTTATTAATGAATTTTCAATGTATGTTAGTAAATAATGCAAAAATACACTGATTTATATGATGTTTTAATTATTGGGGCCGGTCCTGCTGGCTCAAATGCTGCAATTTCCTATAAAAAATTAAATCCAACTTTAAAGGTAGGTCTTATAGATAAAGCTATATTTCCGAGAGATAAATCATGCGGTGATGCAATTGGTCCTGGTGTAATTAGTGCCTTGAAAAGGTTCAACAATGAACATATTTTAGATAATGAACCACAGGTGGTATCAACTACTCTTTATGGTCCTGAAAACATTGGAATTCAAAATTATATACCTGAAGTAAAGAACAAAGAAGATTCAATAGTTTATGTCGTTCCGAGGATTGACCTTGACAATAGAATATTAAATTTAGCAAAAGATTTAGAAGTAGATGTATTTGAAGGCTATAGCTTTGTTGCATTTGAAGAAGACATAGATAAAAAATTAGTCGTAGAAATAAAAAATGAAAACCACATTTTAAAATTCGGAACCAAAATTTTAGTAGGCGCTGATGGTGCAAATTCACGCGTAAGGAAGCAACTAAATGTTAATACTAATAGTGATTGGCATAAGGCAATAGCGATTAGAGCTTATATAGACAGTCCGAATTATCTTGAAATTTTTAAAGAAAGATCCTTAATGTTTGAAATTAATGTATCAGCTGAAAAAGGTTATGCATGGGCTTTTCCGAGTAAAGGTAATTTATTAAACATCGGAATTGGAGTACCTTTAAACATCTTTAAAAAGGAAAAACTAGACATTAATGTATTACTTCAAGACTTCATAAAACAGTTAGAAAATAGAGGTGTAGTAGTTGAGAATGTAAGGGATGAAAAATCATACTTGCTTCCATTTGCATCTTCAAGACCAAAGATTACACAAAATATAAATGTCACCTTAATTGGGGATGCAAGCTCAATGATTAATCCTATGAGTGGAGAAGGAATTTTTTATGGGATGGAAGCGGGCTACCTTTTAGCAGAAAATACTCATAATCTTTTGGACTCACCAGATTTGAATAAGGGCATAGTATCTTATGAAAAAGCATTTTCGAAAAGATTCAAAAAACATTATTTAAGTTGTGCATTAGCACGTCTTGTACTCCAAAGCCCTTTCATGACCAAAAGACTTTTAAAAGTAGCTTCCAACGATCAGGATACAATTGATTTTGTAGTAGAACTTTTATTTGATGAAGCTTATTTAACATTTAGGGAAGTGGTAAAAATTATGTATAAATTTTTACTTCCTTCAAAATTACTTTTTTTGCTATCGAAAAACTCATAGTCAGCTGAATTTAACATCATATTGATAGTAGAATAAGAAGTAAGCTTGTGAAAATTTTCACAAATACGGAGGGAACATGACTGATTGGTTACCAGTTTTGGTAATGTTTGTTGTTGCTGTAGGGTTTGCACTAGCCTCGCTTGGTGCTTCGTATTTATTGTCTCCTAAAAAAGCAACACCTGAAAAATTAGCACCCTATGAATGTGGTATATTTCCTGAAGTAGAGCCTTCGCAGCGATTTCCGGTCAAATTCTACATGGTTGCAATGTTATATATAGTTTTTGATATAGAAATTATATTTTTATTTGCTTGGGCTACTAGATTTAATGATCTTGGATGGTATGGAATATTAGCTATTTCTATTTTTACTTTTTTCGTTCTTGAGACTTTGTATTATGTCTGGAAAAAAGGAGTGCTTGACTGGAATATTCCAAGAAGAGAGCGTTATCTCAAGCAAGATTTAACTAAAGAGGCAGCTTAATGTATACACCTGACAACATTCTTACAACAACTATCGATAAAGCGGTAAGGTGGTCACGAACGCAATCTATGTGGCCAGTAACCTTCGGTCTTGCATGTTGCGCAATAGAAATGATGGCAGCTGGAAGCGCTAAATATGATTTAGCAAGATACGGAATGGAAGTTTTTAGAGCATCTCCAAGACAAGCAGATTTGATGATTGTTGCTGGAAGAGTTTCACAAAAAATGGCCCCTGTTTTAAGACAAGTATATGACCAAATGGCAGATCCAAAATGGGTTATTGCTATGGGTGCTTGTTCATCAACAGGTGGAATGTTTAACAATTATGCATTAGTTCAGGGAGTAGATCATATTGTACCAGTTGATATTTATGTTCCAGGTTGTCCTCCTGGACCACAGTCCTTGATGCATGGAATTCTAACTTTGCATGACAAGATTATGGATGGTGAAATAAATCGATGAGTTCTGAAATTATTAATACATCAGTTGAAGAATACAAAAAATTAGTTGAGTCTTTGCATTCGGAAAATTATGAGATGATGGTAGATCTAACTGTAGTAGATTGGTTTAGAAAAAAAGAACTGAGATTTGAAGTAGTTGTTCAATTTTTATCAATTTCAAAAAATCAAAGAAAAACAATAAAAGTATTTGTTGATGATGAAGATTTATCAATCCCATCAATAACTGATATTTACCCAAGTGCCAATTTTTATGAAAGAGAAGCTTTTGATATGTTTGGTATAAATTTTTTAGAACATCCTGATCTAACAAGAATTTTGATGCCAGATGATTGGAATGGCCACCCTTTAAGAAAAAATTATGGTTCTGGCAGAATCCCAGTCCAATTTAAAAATGCACCAAAGGTTGAATAATTGAAGAAAGATACTAGAAAAAATAAATTTAAAGACAAATTTGATTTCTGGGCAACAAATTCTGAGGAAGGTGGCTGGAACATTTCTTCTACTGATGAAGGCTCTCAGAAAATGCTTGAAGAAGAAAATGAAAAACAAATAAAAATTCAAACAGGGACAGATGTCATCGATGATTTTGTAATCGATGAAGACACTTCTGACGATGAAAGAATGATTGTTAATATGGGACCTCAGCATCCATCAACTCATGGTGTTTTAAGGCTACAAGCTGAGCTAGAGGGAGAAGTAGTTAGAAGAGTTAAGCCAATAATTGGATACTTACATACCGGAATGGAGAAAACGGGAGAAGAGTTAAATTATTTTCAAGGTCCAACAAATACAACAAGAATGGATTATTTATCTCCATTATTTAACGAGTTGGTCTTTTCCTTAACTACAGAAAAACTAATTGGGATTGAAGTTCCTGATCGAGCAAAAAATATAAGAATTCTTATGACAGAGCTAAACAGAATATCTTCACATTTAGTCGCCCTGGCAACTGGTGGAATGGATATAGGTGCTTTATCAATGATGATTTTTGGATTCAGGGAGCGAGAGTTAATACTTAATTTTTTTGAAAAAACTACAGGTCTAAGAATGAACCATAATTATATTCGTCCAGGCGGAGTAGCAGCAGACCTTCCTGATGGATGGCAAACAGATATAGAAGAAATTTTAAAAATAATTCCTGAAAAACTTCAAGATTACGATGATATGTTGCTTGATAATCCAATTTGGAAAGGACGTTTACAAAACGTAGGTATTCTCACAACAGAAGAGTGTTTTGCTTACGGCGTTACAGGACCAAGTTTAAGAGCAAGTGGTCACTCTTGGGATTTGAGAAAAGCTCAACCATATTCTGGAATTGAAAACTTTGAATTCGAAGTACCAGTTCTTAATGAGGGAGATGTTTTTGCAAGGTGGAGAATTAAAGTTCTTGAGATTTTTGAGAGTTTAAAAATTGTAGAACAAGCAGTTAATAAAATGCCAAAAGGTCCATACAAAGTACAAGACAAAAAGATTACACCTCCGCCCAGAAAAAGACTTGATGAGTCTATGGAAGCATTAATTCATCATTTTAAAATTTATACTGAGGGATTTAAGGTTCCTGAAGGAGATGCATATGTTGCTATAGAATCTCCAAGAGGTGAGCTCGGCTGTTATATAGTTTCTGATGGTTCTTCGAAACCATACAGAATGCACGTCAGAGGTCCTTCATTTTGTAATCTTCAGGCTTTGCCTGTAATAATGACTGATAGTCCAATTGCAGACGCTGTTGCTGCTATCGCATCGTTAGATCCTGTGATTGGAGATGTTGACAGATGAGCTGGAACGATTCAATGATAAAGCAAGCTAAAAAGATAATAAAAATGTATCCCCAAAAGAGATCAGCAATTGGTCCACTTTTACACCTTGCACAAAGTAAAGATGGCTATATATCAGACGACTCTATTGCCGTAATAAGTGAATTGGTGGGCATTACAGAGGTTCAGGTCAAATCAGTGTCAACTTTTTACTCTATGTACAAGCAAGAACCAACAGGAAAATATCTTTTAAGTGTTTGTAAATCTATTTCCTGTGAGATAAACAATTCTAAAGAGATAATTGATGTTGTTAAAGACTTTACAGGGCTTAACAATAATGAAACTGATGAGAATGACTTATTTACATTTGAAGCAGTTGAATGTATAGGAGCATGTGGTGGAGCTCCTGCAATGCAAATAAATTATGAAACTGTTGAAGGCCTGTCTTCTGAAAACACTATAAAACTCTGCGAGTGGCTAAAAGAAGAACAACCTGATGTGATAATTGCTGAAGAAATGCAAGATAATTTCGGAGGAACAAAATCTTTTGACTGGGCTATTAAAGACCAATCGGGAACTACAGGTTCTGTGCCAGGATTTCAAACATTTAACACTACAAAGGAGAAAAAGTGAAAGAAACTCTTCTTTTAACCAAACACATGCGTGAAAATCCTGAAGATAGCCATTTAATCGATAGTTATGAAAAAAATGGTGGATATGAGACAGCAAGAAGAACTTTAATTAATGGTTCACCTGAAAATGTACTTGAAGAAATCAAGGCATCAAATATAAGAGGTAGAGGTGGTGCAGGTTTCCCCACTGGAGTTAAGTGGGGCTTTTTAGCTGAGAATGAAGACAGGTATTTAGTAATTAATGCTGACGAATCAGAACCCGGCACTTTCAAAGATAGAATTTTACTCGAGAGAGACCCCCACCAACTAATTGAAGGAATAATCATTACCTGTTTTGCTGCAAACATTAAAAATGCATTTATCTACATTAGGGGAGAATATGCAAAACCTGCAAGAAGAGTTCAGGATGCAGTAGAACAAGCTTATCAAAAAGGCTATTTAGGAAAAAATATTTTTAACTCTGAAATGAATTTAGATCTAGTTGTTCATTTAGGTGCAGGTGCATATATATGTGGTGAAGAAACTGCATTACTTAATTCACTTGAAGGAAGACGAGGCGAGCCAAGGTTAAAACCTCCTTATTTTCCTGCGGTAAAGGGTCTATATATGAAACCTACTTTAGTTAACAATGTTGAGACAATTTCATCTGTTCCATGGATTGTGGAAAATACTGGCAAAGAATATAACAAATTAGGCGTTGAAGGATCTACTGGAACAAGAATTTTCAGTCTCTCAGGTCATGTAAATAACCCTGGGAATTACGAAATTGAAATGGGAAGTTCATTTGGAGAGTTTGTTGAGTCCTTAGGAAATGGAATAAGAAATAATAAAAAAGTCAAAGCCTATATTCCTGGTGGTGCATCTGCCCCTTGGTTTAGGGGTGATCAACTTGATATCAAAATGACAATTGATGATGTAGCAAATAACAATTCTATGCTTGGCTCCGGGGCAGTTGTGATGATGGATGAGGACACAAATCTTGTAAACGCTGCAAAAAGCATTGTTAGTTTCTTTGCTCATGAATCATGTGGTCAATGTACACCATGCAGAGAGGGAACAACATGGTTAGAAATGATATTAGACAGAGTTGCTTCTGGTAGAGGTCGAGCATCAGATATCGACCTGCTTCTTGATGTTTGTGATAATATTTCACCCGGTCTCTCTTGGCCTCCAAAAATGACAACTATTTGTCCATTAGGACCCTCAGCTGTATCACCTATAACATCTTTAATGAATGATTTCAGAGAAGAAGTTGAAAGTTTAATTCCAACCAAGGTTCTTTTATGAGTGAAAATATAAAAATAAATGTTAACGGAAATCAAATTGAATCAACTCCTAACAAATTATTAATTGAAGCTTGTGAAGACTCAGGTATTCATATACCAAGATTTTGCTGGCATAAAAGACTAGACCCTGTTGGAATGTGCAGGATGTGTCTAGTAGAAATAGAAACTCCTAGAGGAAAAATGTTAGTTCCATCATGTACAACTGAAGTAACAGATGAAATGGTTGTAGATACCGAGTCTGAAGTAGTAAAAAAAGCTCAAGAAGGAGTTTTAGAATTTTTACTAATCAATCATCCGCTTGATTGTCCTATATGTGATAAAGCTGGTGAGTGTCCTTTACAAGATCAGACTATGGCTTATGGACCTGGAGAAAGCAGATTTGTCGAAGAAAAAAGACACTTTGAAAAACCAATTTCTATTTCTGAAATTATTCTTTTAGACAGAGAAAGATGTATTCTATGTGCTCGATGTACAAGGTTTTCTGATGAAATTTCAGGAGATCCATTAATTGAATTTATTCAAAGAGGCAATAAAACAGAAGTTAATACTTTTCCTAATGAACCTTTTAAGTCTTACTTCTCTGGCAACACAGTACAAATCTGTCCAGTAGGTGCATTAACGTCAACTTCATACAGGTTTAAAGCAAGACCCTGGGATCTAAAATCAGTTAGATCAACATGTAATGGCTGTCCAGTAGGTTGTTCAACAGAATTAAACTCATCTCAAAACAAAATGCTCAGAATTCTTGGAGTTGATAACGATAGTGTAAATCAAGGTTGGCTTTGTGATAAAGGTAGGTACAATTTTGAATACTTAAATTCAGAATTTAGGTTAAAAAATCCATTAAAAAAAATAGACAATGAACTTAAGGAAACGTCAGTCAAGGAAATCTACACAGAATTAAGTGAATTAATTAGCGATAGAAATACAAATATAAATTTTTTAATAGGCACTAATAGTACCAATGAAGATTATGTTGCTTTTAATGAGTTTGCTAAAAACTTTCCTACAACAAATCAAACCTTCTATTTAAATGATGACTATCTATATGCTGGATTTTTTGAACAAGATATAAACAGAGCAACAATCGATGATTTAAATAACTCTGAAGCAATTGTAATTTGGGCTGAAGATTTAAAAGAAAATCTCCCAGTGCTTTATTTACGAGTGAGACAAGCTGTAAAAAATGGAGTGAAACTTATAGTTTTTGGCCATTCAAACTCAACTTTAGAAGACATAGCTGATTTTTATTATTCCGAAGATATTGTCTCTGAAAATTTTGAAATAATAAAAGATATATCCAAATTAAAAGGTATAAAAGAGCACGTTAAAGATAAGAATGTGACAGCGATAATAGGAAAATCTACCCCTTATCAACTAGATGAGTATTTAGATAAATTAGTATCGTATTTAGTCGAAAATTCTAACTCAAAAATAATGAATGCATTTTCTAGCGGTAATACTTTTGGTGCAATTAATAATTTAGATAATGTAAAAAATCTGAGAGATTTTACAAAAAATGTAAGTTCTGAAAATACTGATTTACTATTTATTGTTGGATCTGACCCAATAGGTAGATCTGTTTTCTCAAATGAAATTCATAGAATTATTGAAGATATAGATAATGTCGTATGTTTAGATTTATTTTTACATGAAACCTCTGAATTATGCAATTACATCATTCCTACAAGTTCAACATTAGGAGAGAAAGAAGGAACCTTTACTAATATCGAATTTAGAACTTCAAGAATTGATAAACTTGTACCTTCACCTGGCCAAAGTCTGAGTGATTGGGAATTTATTTCTGGGCTTTCTAACTTTTGTAATTTCATTAATAATATTGATAGCCTAGATGGCTTAAACGAGTTAGCTTATCAAGATTTTGATAATCAAGACAGTCCATCATTTAAAAATTTAGATAAACCAAGTAATTTTGATGGGATTATTAATGATTACCAGCCCAATGTATCAACTATGCCCAACGAAACTATTACTTCACAATATTTTGTTGGAAAAAAACTCTACGGTGACAATATAACTATTCGTTACTCAGACAGCATATCACTCCTCGGCGCAAAACAATTTATCGAAGCAAGTGAATCAACAATTGAAAAACTTAATTTATCATCTGGTGAATGCACATTAAAACAAAATGGTCACCAAGTCTCAGCAAATTATGTTGTTAATAACAAACTTGCAGATGGAGTAATATTCATTCCGCAAAATAGAAGAAATTTTAACAGATTTGATTTTTCAGAAACTATTGAAATATCACCAAATCAATCCAAAGAAGCTTTAAATGTCAATTGAGTTAATAATTTCACTGGTAAAAGCAAACATAGTTTTGGCAGTCTTATTAACCAACACAATATTATTAATTTGGTTTGAAAGAAAAGTAGTTGCAGGAATGCAATCTAGAGTTGGACCTGATAGAGCTGGTCCATTTGGAATACTTCAAACTTTAGCTGATGCTATTAAGTTACTATTAAAAGAACAAATTCTCCCTTCAAAAGCTGACAGAGCAATGTACCTTCTTGCACCATTAATTGCACTTGTTCCATCTTTTTTAATCTTTATGATTATTCCTTTAGGGCCTGATATCACGGTTGAATGGCAAAATGCACTATATACCATTCCATTAGTTGGTGCAGATTTAAACGTAGGAGTCTTGTACTTCTTAGCACTTTCCTCAATTGCTGTATATAGCGTTGTTTTGGCTGGATGGTCTTCAGGATCAAAATATCCTTTATTAGGAGGAGTAAGAGCTTCCGCACAAATGATTTCTTATGAAGCTGCGATGGGCTTAGCATTAGTCCCTGTTATTTTGTATTCAGGATCACTTTCCTTGGTTGATATTGTAAATAGCCAATCAGGAAATTTATCTAGTTCAATTCCAATTCTTAATACAATCGTTTCATTTATTCCTAAATGGAATATTTTTCCTCAATTTGTTGCATTTGGAATATTTTTTATAGCTGCAGTAGCTGAAGTTAATCGGGCACCTTTTGACTTAGTTGAAGCTGAACAGGAACTAGTTGGAGGTTTTCATACTGAATATTCAGGTTTTAGATTCGCTATGTTCTTTTTGGCAGAGTATATAAATATGTTCAACATGTGTGCGATTACAGCAACTTTCTTTTTAGGTGGATGGCTAGGCCCTACATTTGAAGGAATATTACCTCCAATTTTCTCAGTTATAATGCCAATAATCTGGCTAGGTGTAAAAACTTTTCTACTTTTATTTGTTTTTGTCTGGATAAGAGCAACACTCCCTAGATTAAGATACGACCAGTTAATGGAACTAGGATGGAAAAGAATGATTCCACTATCTTTAGTTTGGCTAATACTTTCAGCAATAGTTTTAGGCTTAAGAGAATTTGGATTACCTTGGAGTTAAATTATGAGTGAAAGTTTCGGATTATTTAAGGGATTAAAAGTAACTTTTAAAGAATTGTTCAGAAAATCTGTAACTGATAAGTATCCTAAAGAATTTAGAGAAAAGCCACAGAGATTTCATGGCCGTCATGTATTAAATAGATATGAAGATGGAATGGAAAAATGTATTGGTTGTGAATTGTGTGCAGGAGTATGTCCAGCTCAATGTATTTATGTCAGAGGTGAAGATAATCCTGAAGACGAACCTGTAAGCCCAGGTGAGAGATACGGATTTATTTACGAAATAAATATGCTCAGATGCATTTACTGCGCGCTTTGTGTTGAAGCTTGCCCAACAGAGGCAATAACAATGACGTCATTATTTGAAATGAGTGTGGCTAATAGGTCAGAAGCAATTTTTGATAAATCTGTTTTAGTTGTGAATGATGATGGAACTCCAAATACTCACGAAGAACAAACAAAACTTACAAGATTTGAAGAACTGCAAACTTCTGATGGATGGATGAGAGCAACGTCTTCAAATGGTAATCCAAATTTTCAAAATGTTGTTAACTGGTCTGGCTCATTGGGTGTAGGAAAAAAAGATCCTGAAAAAGGCCAATCCTTAGAGGAAGAGTAGCTTGGTTGATTTAATCTTATTCTTTATTCCTTCTGCATTAATAATTATTGGCGCATTAATAGTAGTCTTTGCGAAAAATCCTGTGCACAATGCAATGGGTCTTGTTATGACACTAGTTTCAATTGCAATTATTTATATAACGCTCAATGCTACATTTGTCGCCATGGTACAAATGCTCGTGTATGCAGGTGCAGTAATGACTTTATTTTTATTCGTAATCATGATGATAGGAGTTGATAAAAAAGAACAAAGTTCAGAATCTATTAAAGGACAGACTTTTTTAGTTAGCGGAGTTTTCTTGATTCTCATTTCAATACTGGGCTATGTTGCTATTAGTTCTGAATTCAAATGGGACTTGTGGTTTGAAGCTGTTGAATTTGCAGTAGAGGGCACCCCTCAACTAATTGCGGGTACTTTGTTTACCGCTTGGATTTTCCCATTCGAAATAATTTCAATTCTACTAATCGTTGCAACCGCAGCAGCTATTGCTCTTGCGTACGATTCTAAAAGAAAGAAAAACGATGTTTGAAGTAACAACTGATTGGTATCTGACACTTTCTGCAATTCTGTTTTCAATTGGTTTTTTTGGAATGATGATAAGAAAGAATGCTTTGATAATGTTTATGTGTATTGAGTTAATGTTGAATGCTGTTAACTTAACTTTCATATCAGCATCTAAGCATTTTGGTCAAATAGATGGCCAGATTGCTGTTTTTTTTGTTCTAGTAGTTGCAGCAGCTGAAGTAGTTGTAGGATTAGCAATTATTGTTTCAATTTTTAGAAAGCAATCATCTGCATCTGTAGATGTTTTAAATGTGTCTAGAGGTTAATTTGGAATTACTGTTCTTACTTCCAATTTTCCTTCCTTTGTTAACAGCTATATTTTTATTTTTTAACAAAAATTTATTTAATGAACTTATTACCAATTTTTTTACTTTAAATAGCGCTCTATTGTCTTTTGCCATATCGTTTTATGTATTCGTTATGCTGGCACTTGATAAATTTCAACCAATTAATTACAGCATTTTTCAATGGACCAATACTCCTGACATAAAAATAGGCTTCACTCTCGATGGTCTTTCAGGAATAATGCTTTTATTAGTGACAGGCTTGTCTTTCATTATTCAACTTTTTTCAACTTCTTATATGGAGACAGATGAAAAGCATAACAATTATTTTGTTTATTTTAATTTTTTTGTATTTTCAATGCTTTTGTTAGTAATGTCTTCAAATTTCTTAGTTATGTTTTTTGGATGGGAACTAGTAGGGCTTAGTTCATATTTATTAATATCATTTTGGTCAAAAAAACCGGCAGCAGCAAAAGCTGGAAACAAGGCATTTATATTAAACAGAGTTGGAGATTTTGGTTTCCTAATTGGATTAATGATTATATTAAATACTTTTAATACATTTGATTTTTACACTGTTTTGAAGAGTGCATCAGACGTTCCAGAAAATACGATTACTTTAATAACATTATTTTTGCTTCTTGGAGCATTTGGTAAATCTGCTCAGTTCCCACTTTTTAGTTGGCTACCAGATGCAATGGAAGGACCTACTCCTGCAAGTGCATTAATCCATGCTGCGACTATGGTCACAGCAGGGGTGTTCATGCTTGTTAGAATTTCACCTATCCTTCAGCATTCAAAAATTGCCGGAATGGTGATAATTTCATTTGGTCTTCTAACCGCTTTACTTGCTGCCTTTTCAGCAATAAACCAGTATGATATTAAAAAAGTATTAGCCTATTCAACCATTTCTCAATTAGGATTTATGTTCATTGCAATTGGTGCTGGGGCATATGTAGCAGCTATCTTTCATCTTGTAACGCATGCTTTTTTTAAAGCTTTATTATTTTTAGGTGCAGGTGCAGTTATTCACTCTATGCATCACGAACAAGACATTAGAAAGATGGGCGCATTAAGAAAACAAATGCCTGTTACTGCTTCAATGATGGGAATTGGAACTCTAGCAATATCCGGCATTCCTCCACTGGCTGGTTTTTGGTCAAAAGATGAAATTCTAGCTTCAGTGTTTGCAAATGGTGGAATCTATTACATATTTTGGGCACTTGGGTTGGGTGCAGCTTTTTTAACAGCGTTTTATATGGGAAGACACTGGTTATTAATTTTTGAAAAAGACAATGGTTTTGATCACTCTAATGTAAATGAGGCCCCAAAAACTATGACAAGGCCTTTGATTATTCTTGGATTGTTTTCAATTTTTATGGGATTTATTAACACACCTTTTTTCCACGGAGTTGAAAAAGTTCTTCATTATTCTCTTGAGGGAGTTGAAATAACTCATCTACCAGAGGGTATTACATTAATTGTGCTTGCAGTTTTATCAATTGGTGCTGGTTTTACAGGATTATTAATAGCATATTTAATATTTTCATTTGAAATTTTTAAAAGATTCAACTTTAAGAGAATTAATTTAGATTATCCGATCAATTTAGTAAAAGACTTGTCATTTAATGTGCTCTACCTAAATAAATTCGGTAATTCAATTTTTGTTACAGGAATGAAAAACTTTACTAGAAAGGTTGCAGTAATTGTTGATGGATTAATTATTGATGGTTCTGTTAATTTTGTTTCAACTGCATTTGGTAAAACTTCAAGAGTTGCATCCGCTACCCAGACCGGTCTAGTAAGAAGCTATGTAGTGTATTTTGGATTATTTCTACTTCTCCTAATTGGTTTATTTATTATTACTCCGATGGTGCCACAATGACCGGAATAATAATTTCCCTTCTAATCGTTCCACTTTTTAGTGCACTTTTAGTTTTTATGATTCCCAATTCTAGAAAAGAAATTTTTAGACCAATTGGTATAGTATTTTCCCTTATAACTCTTACACAATGTTTTTATTTATTATTCAGCGACTATGGAAAAACAAAATTTGTAATTCTTTCTAATTACAAATGGATCCAATCTTACGGGCTTGAAATCAGCTTAGGAATTTCTGGTATGTCAACATTACTATTATTACTAACTTCACTTTTAGTATGTGTTTCCTTATTATCAATTGGAAATGAACATGCAGAAAGCAAGGGTTTTATCGGGTCATTACTTGCATTACATTTTGCAATTAATGGTGTTTTTATCAGTGGCGATTTAATTTCTCTATTCATATTCTTTGAAGCGTTATTAATACCAATGTATTTCTTAATGGGAATATGGGGAGGAGAAAATAGAAGATATGCAACAATAAAATTTATTCTTTATACAGTTTTTGGTTCAGTTTTTATTTTCATCGGTACAGTATATGCAGCTGTAATAAGCTATGGCGCTAATGGCGCACTAGCTGTTGATTTTGATTCACTTGCAAGCTTAGCTCTTACCTCTTCACAATCTAAAACTTTGTTTTTGCTATTTACTTTCGGCTTTTTAATTAAAGTTCCAATATTTCCTCTTCACACTTGGTTACCAGATGCACACGTTGAAGCCCCAACAGCTGGAAGTATTTTATTAGCAGGTGTTTTATTAAAAGTAGGCGCCTACGGAATTTTAAGAGTATCAATACCATTTTTTACTGAGGGATTTTTAGCGTATAAAAATTTTGTTGCTGTTCTATCAGTGATTGGAATTATTTATGGTGCAATAGTTGCAATTGCACAAATAGACATTAAAAAGTTAATTGCATATTCATCCGTAAGCCATATGGGGTATGTTATGTTGGGTATTTCAGCTGGAGGTTATTTAAGTATTGAGGGTGCAATTATTCAAATGATAAATCATGGTATAACAGCTGGTGCACTATTTATGCTTGTAGGATTTCTTTATGAAAGAAGACACACCCGAAATATTAGTTCATTTGGCGGAATTAAAATTACAATGCCACGATACGCGGCAATATTTTTGTTCACCTCTTTTGCCTCGATAGGACTTCCAGGACTAAATGGTTTTGTTGGTGAATTTATGATATTAATGGGAAGCTTTAATAGTTATAAATTCTTAACATCAATTGCAGCATTTGGTGTAGTGTTAGCTGCAATCTACATGCTATGGGCTTATCAAAGAATTTTTACAGGTCCGATTTCTAATGAAAAAAATGAAAGCTTGAAAGATTTAGATATAAGAGAAACTCTATCAATTGTTCCTCTTGTTTTACTCATGTTATTTATTGGAATTTACCCAAGCTATATTGAAAGTTTTGTTATTCAGGAAGCAGGGTTCATAAGTGAAACAATTGCTTTATTTAAGGATATAAAATGAACGGTATTTCTGAAATCTTAGGTATTAATTTTGTGGTGATTGGTCCAACCCTTGCACTGCTATTTACAACTCTAGTGTTGCTTTTTTGCACAATTACAATCTCAACGCCCGTTTATGTTAAAAAATATATTTCATTTGTTGGAATTCTTATTACATTATTTACAATTTTTCTTAAATTTGGACTTTTTGCAAGAGATGGTATAACGTCTTATTTTTCAGAGAAGATACTTCTTGATGAGTTCTCTTTAGTCGGAAATGTTCTTATTGGATTAGTTTTACTGTTAACATTTAATTCCTTTTGGAAAACTTCAGAAGTAATTGATAACAAAACTACAGAAGCTTTGATTTTAATTTTGATGTCTGCATCTGGATTTCTACTTATGGTTGATGCAGAAAACTTCATAATGTTATTTATTGGTTTAGAAATTGGATCAATAAGTCTGTATGCATTGGCTGGATTAAATCGAGGTGATCAACTCAGTAACGAGGCATCTTTAAAGTATTTTCTTTTAGGATCGTTAGCTTCTTGTATTTTAATTTATGGTGTTGCACTTTTATACGTCTCTTTATCAATAAGTGGAGTATACGAAACGAGCATCGCAATCAGTTTTATTGGTCCTGACAATGTTCCGCTAACAAGTTTGATTGGTTTGATAATGATACTAGTTGGACTTTTGTTTAAGGTTGCGGCTGCACCATTTCAAGCATGGGCACCTGATGTCTACCAAGGTTCTCCAACGGGATATGTTGGATATATGGCTGCTGTTGCAAAAGCTTCTTCATTTATAGTTTTAGCAAGGCTTTCCGCTATTTCATTAAGATTCATCCTTGATAAATTTGATTTATTTTTTACAGCAATTGTAATTTTGTCAGTTTTAGCTGGTGCATTATTTGCTACAAATCAAACTGATATCAAAAGGCTGATTGCATATAGTGGAGTCATACAGTCTGGATTTATACTTTCGGGGATCTCTTTTGGTGTCTATGGCATAAGCGCATCTATATTTTATTTGATCACGTACATCATACAATTAATTGGAGTTTTTACAGTATTTTCAATTATAAGTGGACAATTGAGTTCAGATTTTAAAATCTCAAATTTGTCAGGCTTGTTTAAAGAAAATAAATTTTTAACCGTTACGTTTTCTATATTCATGCTTGGCATTGCAGGACTCCCTCTAACTAGTGGATTCGTCTCAAAATTTATTTTGATTACAAATTTATGGTCATATGAAAAATATTTAATCGTGACTGTATTAATGCTTACAACAGTCGCTGGGTTCTATTTTTACTTAAGACCAATTTGGGTAGCTGCAATTGAAAAAACTGATAATTCAATTGGAAAGATAAAAATTAGTATTTCTGATAAAGTTTTACTTGGATTTATGGCTGCTTTGACAATTTATTTTGGACTTTTACCAAATACTCTTGTAAACATCACTAGATGGATGGTAGAAAACTACCTTTAGAAAATGCTTATAAAGATAACACCTCCGCCAGTCTTTCAACACCAAGGTGGATGGGATGAGATGCTGATGTTTTTAATACCAGCCCTTTTATTGACTTGGTTAAGAAACAAACAAAAAAATGAAAATTCAGAGGAATAGTTTATTCTTTTTTTAACTTTTGTTTTAAAATAAATTTGTGATTGAAATTAAAAATCTCACTATGAGATACAAAAACGGAAAAGGCGTTGGAGATATCAATATCTCTGTTGATAATGGCGAGGTTAAAGGGCTTCTCGGTCCTAATGGTGCTGGAAAATCTACAACAATGAGAAGTCTTATGGGATTTTTGATGCCCTCTGAAGGCTCACTTTCAGTTGAGGGAATTGATACAATTGAAAACCCTGTTGAGGCAAAGAAAATAATAGGATATTTACCTGGAGATCCTCAACTTCCACAAAATTTAAATTCTAAGTCACTATTTAAACTTGGTGCGGATATGAGAGGTCAATCAACCGATTATGCGATGGAATTAGCAGAAAAGTTTGAATTGGAGGTTGATCAAACTCTCAAAGAATTATCTAAAGGTAACAGACAAAAAGTTGCATTGATACTTGCGGTGCTTCATAAGCCAAAGGCATTAATTTTAGATGAACCAACTTCCGGTCTGGACCCCTTTCATCAAAGAACTTTTTTTGAAATTGTAAAAGAATTTGCTAATAATGGTGCAGCAATACTTTTATCATCACATATTATTTCTGAGGTTGAAAAAGTTGCCGACTCGATGGCAGTTTTAAGAGAAGGTGCAAAAGTATATGATGAAACATATGAGACATTTTTAAATAAAGCAAAAGAAGAAGGCCAAGATTTAGAAGATGCTTTTTTTACATTCTATGATAGAAGAGAGGGGTAATGTTTAATTATTTTAAATACATGATTACAGTCCCAAGAAAATTTATTTTAAATTGGGCAATTTCCGGAGGAGTTTACTTATTAATACTTCCACTAGCTTTTGCAAATTCAAGTGTAGAAAGTTTGCTTATTGACACACAAAGAGAAGCTTTTAGAGGAATGTCAGAAAATGAAACAATGATGAATTTGTTGGGAATTTCGGATTGGGACAATGTTTTTACATTAGAAGGAATGGTAACAACTTATTTCTTAGTACCATTTGTCCCACTTTTAATTGGCACTGCAACAATAATTCTTTTAAATAAATTAGGTTCAAAAGCAGAAGAGGATGGAACTTTCGAATTTGTTGCTGCTCTACCCATGACAAGAACTTCTGTGTATTTAACACAATCAATTGTTGCTGTTCTATTCGGTTTATTTGTAACTTTTGCATGGACAAATATTATGTTTATTCCAATTGCAACTATGGAACTTAGTCAAACACTTGATTATGTTCCACTTATGAAAGCAACACTTCAAGCCGCTTTGGCTGGAGTTACATATGGTGCTCTTGGATTTGCGCTTGGAGCATTTACTGGAAAATCTTCAATGGCTTGGGCTTTTGGTGGAGGTTTAATGGCATTTGAATATTTAACCAACTCACTAGCTGGAACAAATGATTTCTTTCAATGGTTTGATGATAACCTTTCATCTTTTGGAGCATATGGTAACCCTTATCAAGATGGATTATTTGCTGAAGATTTATTGCTTGTAATAGGAAAAATAGCAATATTTTTGACAATAGGATTTATAGGATTCAGAAATAGATCTTTAAATCTTAGATAAACAATTTCCTACAAAAATTTAATCTACTTAATATAAACGTATGCCAAATTTTTCAAGAACGGTAACAGTTAATACAGATATTGATTCTGCATTTACGTTTTTATCAGACTTTAGAAATTTAAGCAAATGGGCAGAAGGCGACGAAGGTGAACTTATTACAAAAGAACCTTTAAGGCAAGGTTCAGTCTTCAAAGTAAAAACACATTTTAACAATAAGCCAAGACAGTATGATTATGAGATTATTGAGTGGGGCCCACCATTAAGAGTCTCTTTACAAGCAAGCACTTCTATATTTACAATCGTTGACACTATTTTTTTATCAGCAAACTCAAAAGGTACTGAAGTTACTTACTCAGTAGATATTAAATACAATTTTCCTTTTTTTGTATTGGGAATTTTTGTAGGACCTATTTTTAACAAATTAATGGATAAACAAATTAAAAATCTTGAGGTAGTCCTTGGTCCGGTTCAAGACTAGCTTCCTTGTTTTAATTTTAATTTTTTCTGTAAGTTGTCAAGCAGAACAGGAGAATGAAGTGAACATTGAATACGGAGAGTTTCCGGAGATAAATGGTAGAGATTTAAATAAAAGAGACAAAGTTGTACCAGATGATTTTGTAGATAAAAATCTTATAATCATTGTTGCTTTTCAACAATGGCATCAGCCTTTAGTAGATGAATCAATATCTTTATTAGAAAACAATGGATTTGGTAACACACACAATATTATCGAAGTCCCAACTGTACAAAAGAGTTCTAAATTATTTGAAGTCTATTTAGATGGAATCATGCGAGCAGGAATCAGAGATGACAGAATAAGAGACCGAACAATTACTGCTTATGTTGACCTAGATCAGTTTTTAGAGAATTTAGACATACCTTCTAATGAAACAATATATTGGTTTTTGATTGAAAAAGATACTAAAAATATTCTTACTCGAGGATATGGAATTATTGCAGAAGAAGATTTAGATTTAATAAATTCTTTTTAGATATATATAGTTGCAAGATACAGTGCTACTAAAGCCAATAAGAGCATTACGCCATTAAAGATACCCCTTACCGCATCACTTACATTTGTCGCTACACTATGAAATGCTATAACTGCTCCCGCCAAAAGTAAGGCACCTATCACTACTGACCAATCTGATGCACCACTTTCTATTGTAAATCTAATTGTTATACCTGCGATTAAAGCAATAGCATAAGAAATCCAAGAAATTTTGCTAAAAGAGTCTCTGAGTACACTTGTTGTATTTTTTGTAGGATCAAATTTATTCAGTTTTGGTGCAAACACTGCCCAAGTAACCATTGAACCAATCCAAATTGACAATCCAATCATGTGTAGGTATTTTAAGATATTTTCCATAGCAAAATGATACCATAGGGCAATTCATTTAAAATATTCATATGGAGAATTACCAGGCATGGGTACAAGACGATATCGCACCATTTTCAAATTTAAAATATAAATCAATCAAATACCCAACAATTAACGAAAAAGAATTGATAATTGAAACAAAAGCTGCAACGTTAAATTTTGCAGATTTACTTTTATCAAGTGGCATGTATCAATCAAACCCTAAGACCCCTTTTGTTCCTGGCTTTGAAGTTGCAGGTACTGTTAAAGAGTGCAGTGCTGACAGCAAATTTGCCGTAGGAGATAGAGTAGTAGCAGCAACAACAGTATTTAGATCAGGAAGACACGGCAGCTTTGGCGAATACTGCGTTGCTTCAGAAAATTTAGCATATAAACTGCCTGAAGAAATTTCTTATGAAGTTGGCGCTGCAATCCTTATGTCTTATTTAACATCAGATTTTGCTCTCCACAGACGAGCTCAATTAAAAAAGGATGAGATTGTTTTAGTTAATGCTGCCGCAGGGGGAGTAGGAATTTCTGCTGTGCAACTAGCAAAAATCGAAGGGGCAAGAGTTATAGCTGCTGTAGGTTCAGATGAAAAAAAGAAGTTTATTCAACAATTTGAACCAGATCTAGTTATTAATTATCAAAAGGAAAATCTTAAAGATGTTGTTGAAGAAAAATTTGGCAAAAGATCAGTAAATGTATTTTATGATCAAGTTGGAGGTGAACCTTATGAAGAGGGAATAAGGCTCTTATCATCTGAAGGCAGGGCACTTATTGTAGGTTTTGCGAGCGGAAATATTCCCTCTCAACTACTAAGTTATCTTTTGGTCAAAAATATTTCAATAATGGGTGTTTTTATGATTAGTTTTGAAAATGATGATAAAGAGTATTTAGAAACAAGGATGAAGATAATATTTGATCGCTATTTGAATAAAACTATTAAACCTGTGTACGAGACAATAAATTTTGATGAAATTATTAAGTATCTTGAACTTATTGGTAGTAGAAAAACAATCGGAAGAATAGTAGCTCTTAGATAGAAACTTTTTATTTAAGAACTAATATATAAGAAATGGCAAAATTATATTTTTACTACTCAGCAATGAATGCAGGAAAAAGCACTACTCTTCTTCAATCTGCTCATAACTATGAAGAGAGAGATATGAGAACCTTATTGTTTACTCCAAAATTAGACGATAGATTTGGTGAGGGAAGAATAACTTCTCGTATTGGTCTAGATAGAGATTGTGAAATATTTACATCAGACGATGATTTATATGTCTGGACAGCCCATGAACACCAAAGAGAAAATGTGTCTTGTGTTTTGGTAGATGAAGCACAGTTTTTAAGTCCAAAGCAAGTTCTTCAGCTAACTTTGGTAGTAGATAAATTAAAAATACCAGTTTTATGTTACGGATTAAGATCAGACTTTAGAGGAGAGCCATTTCCTGGTAGTGCATATCTTTTGGCTTGGTCAGATGAAATGACTGAGATAAAAACTATATGTAAATCAGGAAAAAAAGCAACAATGAATGCAAGGCTAGATGAAAGTGGAAATAGAGTAACCGAAGGTGACCAGATATCTATTGGTTTAAACTACGAGGCTCAGGCAAGAGATGTTTTTGAATTGGATAAAGTTTCACCTATTGGATATCAGATTCCTGAAGCTAATTGATATTAAACACCATTTTCTAATGGTGGTTCTGGTCTAGTCGCTAACCATAGACACAATGCAATACCAAAACCTCCAAATATTAAGTCTCCAACTAATGAGAAGACAAAATAGATTGTTAATGCAAAGGTTGGAATTATCATTGAGATAGCAAGCTTTTTTGCTCTTCTCGATAAACCTCTATATGTTTGCCAATTTAAGATTATTGGGCCAAATATCCTATGATTTTCTAGCCATAGAGTAAATCTTTCGGAACATTTTGAGAAAGCCCATGCAGCAATCAGTATGAAAACTGTTGTAGGTAATCCTGGAACTACAATTCCGACATATCCTAATGAAAGAGAAAGAATTCCAATAGTGAAAAATATTGGTTTATGAATTTTTATAAATAAATTAGGAAAAAATTTGTAAAGAATAATAAAAAGAAATATACCACCGCCAATATAGCTAAAAAGCTCATATGGGATGTTTTGTAAAAAAGTACTCATGTACAAATTATAAAATTTCTAAGAGTAATCATAAATTGAATCAACTAACAAAGACTCTTTCTGCGATATATTGATCTAATCCAAAGAATTGATCTTTAGCAACACTAACTGTTATGGAGTACTCGTTTGCATCATAAATATTTATTTGATTTCCAGGCAAGATTCTATTTTTTTGAAGAAAAGATATTACAGAACTGTCTCTTTTCAATTCCTCTGATATTTTTACTATAGAGTATTTTTTATTCGAATTACCTTCTACATCTATCAATCTGCTCATTGGGCCCTCAAAATAGCTAGAGTATGGAATTGGGTTTCCAAAAAGACCAGTCTTTGGATAACCCAAAACTTTTAACATGGCTTCTTCAGTTACAGAGCTAAGAACATTTTCCCATTTTTTAGTTTCTGTATAAACTTGTTCCCAGGGTAAATCTAAAATTTCGGATAAAAATCTTTCGACTATTCTGTGTCTTCTTGCAATCATTTTCGCTAAATAGGTACCTTTTTCAGATAGTTTCAATTCGTCCTGCATTTCAATGAGACCACTGTTTTGCATTCTTCCTATAACTTGAGAGACATTAGCCCTACTAACACCTAGCCAATCAGCTACACGAGTTTGCTTAACTTCTATCCCAACTTCAGTTAAGTGAAAAATAGCTTCAGCATGCGTATAAAAAGAGTTTGGTAATTTTTCAATCTCTTTCTGTGTAAAAACATATGGGTTATTATTCATTATCTTATATGTTAACAGTTGTTAACTTAGAAGTGTAAAAATTTTAAAATGCAGGACACCCTACAGCGAAAGTAAGCCCAAAAAACAGCAACCATAAAATTGGTTCATATTTTCTTACAAGTTTCGGATCTTTTTGCATTATAAATATTCTACTATTTGATGTATAATATCAGTAATATGATGTGTCCATATGCATATATTTTGGCTGGCTTTATGTGGTTTGTCCGCAATGGTGGTAAATTTGTACTTAAATCACTGAGCTTTAAAAAGCCAGTTAAATCAGCTAGCTCTCACTAAATTTTCTAGCAAATTAATAGTATCTTCAGAATCATTCAAGCATGGTATGTATGTCATTTTTTTACCGCCTGCTTTCAAAAAAGTCTCTCTGCCACGAATGTCTATTTCTTCAAGAGTTTCTAAACAGTCAGAAATAAATGATGGACATAGAATAGCAATATTGTCTTTACCTTCTTCTGGAAGTTTTGCTAATCTCTTATCGGTAAAAGGAGTCAACCATCCAGGACCAATTCTTGATTGATATGCAATTTCCCACTGATCATCTTCTAAACCAAGTTTTTTAGCGGTTAAGTCAGATGCTATTCGAGTATGGGATCTGTAGCAGTCTTTAGAACCATCATTTTCTACTTCACAACAATTAGAAGTTGAAAAACAATGCTCACCTGTTTCATCTGTCTTTTTTGCCTGTCTTTTTGGTATTCCATGGTAGCTAAAGATAATTTTGTCATATGATTTGTTTTCTACATAAGGTCTAATGGAATTGACCATTGCATTTATATATTCTTCATTATCAAAAAATGGTTTTGTAAATATTAACTCGAAGTCATTGGAGATATTCATTGCTACATTTCTTGTTTCTAATTCTGTAGTTACAGTTGTAGCCATTGCGTTATGTGGATATAAAGAAATTACATAGATTTTGTTAATTTCATTTTCTTTAAATTTATGTAGTGCTTTCTCAATACTTGGTTCTTCATATCTCATTGCATACTCAACATTCCAACCAGTTTTTTCCGTTAATTTATTTGCGATGCTCTCTGTTGAAATAATTAATGGCGAACCCTCTTTAGTCCAAATTTTCTCATAGGCTTCTAAAGTATTCTTTGGACGAAAGGGGAGAATGAATAAACGAAGAATAAATTGTTGAAAAAATTTTGGCAAATCTACAACATTGTCATCAGACAAAAAGACACGTAAATATTGTCTCACAGATTTTTTACTTAGTTCTTTTGGAGAACCTAGATTGATTAACAGTACACCTTCGTTTTTTTGTAAATCCACCTTTTAATAATAAAATATTTTCTATTTAAAAATAAATTACATTCAAAAAAAAAATTCAAAATAAATTACCATTAACTATATTTGTTAAGTACTATTAACAAAGTTAAGCGAATAAAGGTTAAAATGAATAAAAAATTAACAGTTACTTTGATTGCTTTAATGATGGTTTTAACTGCTTGTTCTCCAACAGCCGGAGAAGCAGGACCAGCAGGAGAGCAAGGACCAGCAGGTGCGCAAGGACCAGCAGGTGAAGTATCACAAGAAGCTATTGATGCTGCTGTTGAAGCAGCACTCGCTGAACCAGAAGCCGAAGTAGGTGGAACACTAGTAATTTATAGTGGTAGAAAAGAAAGTTTAGTCGCAGATATCATTGCAGAATTTGCTGCAACTTCAGGTGTTGAAGTTGAAGTAAGATATGCAAAAAGTCCGGCATTAGCAGGAACAGTTGTTCTTGAAGGTGCCATAAGCCCTGCAGATGTATTCTTTTCACAAGATCCTGTAAGCCTTGGTGTAATTGCCAAAGAAGGATTGTTTGACCGACTTCCGGATAGCGTTCTAGATAATGTTCCAGCATGGGCAGTAGACAAAAATGGATACTGGGTTGGTACATCTGGAAGATCAAGATCTCTAGTAGTTGATACAAGAGACGTCACTGATGCAGAATTGCCAGGTGATATCTATGGTCTTGCCGACGAAAAGTTTAGAAACAGATTAGGTTTAGCACCAACTAATGGATCATTCCTTGCAATGGTTGCATGTATGATCGAATCAGATGGTGAAGAAAAAGTTCTAGATTGGTTAACAACAATTAATGGTCTTGGATACGGAGAATATCCAAAGAACTCTCCACAAGTTGCTGCTGCAGCTGCAGGAGAACTTGATATTGGAATGATTAACCATTACTACACATTAAGAGTTTTAGCAGAAGATCCTTCTGCTCCAATTAAGAATGTGTATCTAGATGGTGGTTGCGGAGCAATGGTTATGCCTGCAGGTGTTGGAATTTTGTCCTCAAGCCAAAATAAACCAGCAGCTATGGCATTCGTTGAATTTTTACATTCAAAATCAGCTCAAGAAACATTTACAAACACTGTATATGAGTTCCCTCTTGTAGCAGGAATTGAGCCAAACGAATTGTTGCCAGATATAAACAGTTTGAACTCTCCTTCAAACTTAAACTGGTCTGCATTAGCGTTATGGCAGGAAAAAGCTGTTGAACTAATTGCTCAGGCAGGATATTAATCCGTCCGTCAGCATCAACATAAGCCAAAAAATTCTGGTCAGAGAAATCTGACCAGAATTTTTTCTTTTAATATTTAATTTTTCAATATATTCTTAAATAAGTGAAAACACCTAAACTTTTATTAACAACTAACGTAATAATCCTATCTTTATTTTTAATGCCACTTTTTTATTTATTTTGGCGTTTTGCAGATTTATCAAGAAATTTATCTCGTTTTTTAAATTCATGGGATGTATCGACTCTTTTATTCAATACCGTATTGTTATTTTTTGCAGTTGTTTTTACAAGTCTTTTACTTGGCTTAACAATTTCTGTCCTTACTGTTAGATATAAATTTCCTGGATCAAAAATTTTATTTAGTTTGACGATTTTACCGCTCGTAATTCCTTCTTATATTGGAGCTTTAACGTATGTATCTGCTTTTTCTCCAAAGGGTTTGTTTGTTGAAATATTTTCTAGATTTGGTTTATCTGAAATTATTGGAATAGAAGGGTTTGTTGGAAGCTGGATTGTTTTAACTTTATTTACATATCCTTATGTTCAATTAATTTGCAGTAGTGCCTTAAGAAATTTAGATTCAACAGTCGAAGATGCTGCAAGGTCTTTAGGTGTAAAAAGAATAAAAATGTATACAAGTGTAGTCATTCCAAGGTTAAAAAAACCTATGATATATTCATCGCTCTTAGTAGGTTTGTATGTTATTTCTGATTTTGGTGCTGTTTCGTTAATGAAGTATGGAACTATGACAAAAGCAATCTACTCTTATTATGTTATAAATATAAATGGTGATCCTGTCATTTTTTACTCAACGATTTTAATTGTTCTTGCCCTGATCATAAGTTTTGCTCAAAGAGGAAGTGAGATGAGTAAGTCAGCAAAAGTATCTGGGACACCAAGAGAGCCAATTAGGATTGAACTTTCAAGAAGAAGCAAATATTTGGTCTTGTTGTTTTTTGGTGTTGTAATATTCTTTAGTTTACTTTTACCAGTTGGCGTTCTTTCATATTGGTTGATTCGAGGTTTATCTAATGGAAATCCAATTTCGGGATCTTTAGCAGGAGTTGCAGGTTCTTTAACTGCAGCAACAGTAACATCTTTTTTTGCAATGGTGATAGCAACTCCGATTGTTGTGATGATCTCCCAATATAAGTCAAAATTTGGTGATTTATTTGAAAAAGTTACACTTACCCTTTATGGCCTCCCACACATCGCAGTTGGTATCTCAATGCTATTTATTACAATTAAAATCTTTCCCTCAATTTATCAAACTTTTATAACCCTAATAATCTCATACTTAATTGTGTTTTTACCACAAGCTGTAGGAGGGGGACAAGCATCAATGGAACAAGTTAAAATTTCTTATATTGAGGCAAGTGCTGGACTTGGATTATCAAAACTAGATACATTTTTTAAAGTGACTTTTCCATTAATTTACAAAGGACTTCTTGCTGGAGCTGCTTTGGTATTTTTATCGACAATGAAAGAATTACCACAAACTTTATTATTGAGGCCTACAGGTTTTAGTACTATGGCTGTAGATATTTGGTCCTATGCATCGGAGGCATTATTTACACAAGCTGCATTCTCTGGATTTATTTTGTTAGCAATTAGTGCTTTTCCTACATATATACTTAGTACCAGGAATCTAGATAACTAATGGCATACGATAACTTAATAATTAGAGCTCGTTCTATAACTAAGTCTTACGGATATGAAAAAGTTCTATCTGATTTTAATCTTGATGTCTGGAATGGCGCAATAGTGGGTATTCTAGGTGTCTCTGGTTCTGGAAAGACTACAGCTTTAAGACTTATTGCTGGCTTTGAAAAACCTGATAGTGGAATAATTGAAATGAGAAACGAGATAATTTCTAGTGAAGAAATTTATTTACCACCTGAAGAAAGAAATGTCGGGATGGTTTTTCAAGACTATGCACTATTTCCTCATTTAGATGTTAAAAGCAATATTGCATTTGGACTATCTAAAAATCAAATTAAAAGTGGAAGATTAAATGAAGTTATTGAGATGTGTAATTTGAATGATTACAGCGCCAAGCTACCACAAGAACTTTCTGGTGGACAACAACAAAGAGTAGCTCTTGCAAGAGCATTAGCCCCAAATCCTGAAGTTATTCTATTAGACGAACCTTTTACAAGCTTAGACGCACATATGGCTAGAGATTTAAGAGATGAGGTAATGACACTTCTTAGAGAAACAGAAACAACAGCGATAATTGTTACTCATGACCAAGAGGAAGCACTTTCTGTATGTGATGTTGTAAGCGTCCTAGAAAATGGGAGTGTTATTCAGAGCGCCACTCCTCAAGAAATTTATTTAAATCCTGTAAGTCAGACAGTTGCTAATTCTGTTGGTGATCCAAACATACTTAAAGGATTTTCTATAAATGGAAGGGTAGAGACTTCTCTCGGTACTTTTGTTTCTGCTTATGATGGTGCATTAGATGTTTCAATCAGACCAGAATGCATTGAGCTTAATTTAGATACTCAAGGAAACTATGTCGTTAAAGAATGTACATTTTATGGACATGACCAAGTTATATCATTTCAGAATAGCAAGGGAGAGGTATTCAGAGCTAGATCATTACCAAATACTATTTACGAAGCTGGTGATAAAATCAATATTGAAATTTCTGAAGTAACTACTTTTCCGTCAAAGACTTGATTTAATATAAGCTACTCTTCCAGCTAAAGTTTGTAATTCAATTTCTATTTCTGCCAACTTATTAAATGCCCTTGAATAATCATCTTCAGCAATATACTCCCTTGAATTTGCAAGAGACTTTATTGAAGTTTCAATGTCAAACATTATTGATTCTATTTCTGAAAAAATTAGTTGTTTATCCATCGTTTAATTGTAAATAAAAAACTAGAATTATATTAATTATTTTTAATTGGGGGAGTATGGAAATTAAAATTAAAAAACTAAAAAAATTTAACATTATTATGGGTACAGTCCACCTTATACAGGGTGGATTACTTTTTTGGCTTGGTACAGTCGTAAATTCAGACTTTGTTGTACCTATAACCTTAACTCAATTAGTAGGCGTAGGTTCCCCCGAAGATCCTTCGAGTTTTGCACTAGTTCCTCAACTAGAAGTTTGGAGGGAGGTCACAAACTTCGGTCCTGCAGTAGCTACTTTCCTACTTGCTTCAGCAGTTGCACATTATTTAATTTCTGGTCCTTTTTACAACAAATATAAAGAGGATTTATCAAAAGGAATAAATAAAGTGCGTTGGATTGAATACTCAATTAGTGCATCTGTAATGATAGTCCTCATTGCATTACTGGTTGGAATTTATGATGTATGGGCTTTAGCCGGTATATTTTTCATGAATGCTGCAATGTGTTGGTTTGGTTGGATGATGGAAGTCAATAATCAATATACTGAAAAAGTTGACTGGACAAGTTATATTATGGGTTGCCTAGTCGGAATTGCACCGTGGATTTTTATATTTATTAATCTCATAGGTGATGGTGTTGCGACTGACTCTAATCCACAAGGAGTTCCACAATTCGTCGTATGGATTTTTGTAAGTATATTTCTATTCTTTAATACTTTTTCAATAAATATGATTTTGCAATACAAGCAAGTAGGTAAATGGAAAGATTATTTGTACGGAGAAAGAGCTTATATTTGGTTAAGCTTACTTGCAAAGACTTGTCTTGCCTGGCAAGTATTTTTTGGAACGTATCAACCAAATTAAATATTTATTTAATTTTTTTCCCAAAAAATATTAGCAGAATAATGATCAGAAATAATCCTATATAAGAAAGTGCCATCAGTTTTTAGATCTAAATTTTCTAAACCCTAGTACTAAAAACAATAATGGAATTGCAATTATTCCAAATGACACACCAAAACCAATTATTGATTCAATCCAATTTAAAGCCCTTTGAACATAATAATTCCATGAAAATAATGAAACTCCTGAACCCTCTCTGATATCTAGAGTCAAAGAAGAGTATGAAACTGAATTTTCATAATATTCTTTTTGTCCTTCAAGCACTTGAATGTCTTGATTTATATACCGAAGTTGAGATTGTACTTGGAGTTTATCTGATGTTGACACTGCTTCTTCTTTTATTTCTTCAAGCGCTTTCTTCTCATCTTTTAAGGATTTCAATCTTGAATCAATATCAAGCACATATTTAGTTACATCATTCGCATTCAAATTTATATTCGTAAATTTGGAAATTTCTTCTACTTCCGATAGAAAATTTTCGAACTCTTCTGCTGGAATATTCATTGTTACGTTATAACTTTTAAGCCCTTGATAATTAGTTGAAAGATAAGTATTTGAAATATTTCCACTGTAATTTTTAACTAAGACTTCTACTTCATTAATTGTACTTTCAAAGTTAGATGAACTTACGTCTGTACTTGCATAAGCAGTTTTAATAATATAGTCACCTTGTGAAAAAGACCCATCTCGTGTGATAGTATTTTCAGAAAAAGCCATGTCCTCAGTTCCTGCAAAATACGGCTCAGATATCCCCATTGTTATTTCACCTGATTGGGAACAAAAAGAAAAAGTTAAAAGAAAAAATAGAAGTTTAAGATTTTTCACAAACTAATTATAAGTAATTTAGTAGTTAGATAGTTCAATTATTGGAATTTTTAATTCTTCTTTAGACAACCCTCCATGGTAACCCTTCAACTCTGCCGACAGGTGTTTTGGATAAATGATATTTTTATCTTCGACTAAAAAACAAAAATCAGGATAAATTGTTCGCAAATAATCATTTACTGGATCACCAAGAAGATAAGACAACTCATGTTGCTCCAGTAAAACACCTGGTATTTCAGAAAAAGTCTCTAAAACATTTTTTTTAGGCCCATTTATATAAACAGATCGTTGGTCTCCATATATTTGTAAATTATCACTGTAATTCAGATGATGACGACTTTCTGCGTTAATATTTACAAGACCGTGATCAGCAGAAATAATAGTTTTTGTTTTCTTATTACTTATATTTGAAATCTCATTAACCAATTTTTCAAATTTAGTTATTTCTATCTGCCACTCTTCTGAATTCACTCCGAATATATGGGCCGTAACATCAATTAGGGGATAATAGATAAAATTAAACTTATTTTCCAAAATTGTAGATTCTGACAGTAATTCCAAAAGATTCTGCTCATCGTCATATGGAATAGTGCTCGATGGCTCATACAGACAATCTGAGAGAGGAGTTCCTACCAAATTTCTAGGCTGAAAATTAGAAGCATAAATTTTGTTTTCTTTAAAAATTTTCCAAATTGAATTTTGTTTTTGAAAATGATCACTTAATAATAAATTTTTGTTATCTTGATTCCAATTTAATGCATTTATTAGCCCGTATTGTGATTTGTCATACATGTAGTAACCTATCAGTCCGTGATCAATCGGATTTTTCATAAACGCAATTGACGACAAAGCCACGTTTGTTGAGGAGGGAAATGTTGTATTAATAGATTTTGTAACATTTTTATTTAGATAAGAATCTGTACTGTTCAGATTTTCATAACCAAGTCCGTCAGCCAGTATGAAGTTTATAGTGTCTGCATCATAAAGATCATCTGACAATAGACTAAACCTTGTATCTATTTCTAATTTATTCCGAACCACTTCTTTAAAGATTTCTTTGGCAAGATCTACTATGTTGGGTTCTTCTAAAAAATTTTTATTAATCACTTATAAAAAATCTTACAAAAAAATTACACTGAAGTTTGAGAAAAAACTAAACTTTTTAGAGGCTTAACTAAACTATAAATTATGATTTCTTATTTTCAAGACTACGTGACCATAGGAGCAGTGCTGGGATTCGGCTTATTTCTTGTTGTGTTATTACTCGGGGTAGCCTCTGTGCTCAGACCAAACAAACCTTATGCTGAAAAACTACAAACTTATGAATGTGGTGTAGACCCTGTAGGTACAGGATGGAGTCAAACATATGTTAGATACTATATATTTGGTTTACTTTTCGTAATTTTTGATGTTGAAGCGGTTTTCATATTTCCATGGGCTATCAATTTAGAAAAGCTGGGTTATTTTGGATTAATTGAAATGTTTGTTTTTATATTCATTCTTTTAATTGGTCTTATATATGCAATAAGAAAGGATGTGCTTAAGTGGGAGTCATAGACAAATTTGGTCTTCCAAAACCTATATCATCAGTTTTTAACTGGGCTAGATCATATTCACTTTGGTATTTTCAATTCGGATTAGCTTGTTGCGCCATTGAGGTTATGGCTGTTAGTGGACCTAGGCACGATTTTATGAGATTAGGAGTAATTCCACTTCCCGCATCTCCACGACAGGCTGATTTCATGATTGTAGCTGGAACAGTAACAGACAAAATGGCTCCTTCTGTCAAAAGGCTCTATGATCAAATGCCAGAACCAAAGTATGTTATCTCAATGGGCTCTTGCTCTAATAGCGGTGGTCCATATTGGGATTCTTACTCAGTCACCAAGGGCGTCGATCAGCTAATTCCCGTGGATGTCTATGTTCCAGGTTGTCCGCCGAGACCAGAAGCACTTCAGGAGGGCATAATTCTTCTTCAGAAAAAAATTCGCGGAGAAGATATGAAAGAAAAATGGACAGAAGTTCAAACTGAGCCAATTTAAGATGGAAGAATTTTTTAACAATATAAAAGAAAGCTTTAAAGACACTGAATTAGAGTTTGAAACAATAAATATTAAAGTTGATTCAACAGAGTGGATTGAAGCACATAAAAAACTTAGAGATGAATTTAATTTGAAATTTTTCTCTTGGCTTTCAGCAGTAGATTGGGACAATGATGTTTCTGTTGGTGAAGCTCCTAAAGAAAGCGTTTCACCTTGTTTTGAAATAATTTCATGCTTATCTGATTTAGCAAATACAAATTTAATTACCATATCGACGACTATCGACAAATCAGATCCAAAAATCAGTTCTCTTGTAGAAATATATGGTGGTGCTAATTGGCATGAAAGAGAAGCATATGAAATGTTTGGAATAAATTTTGAAAATCATCCAAATCTTGAAAAACTATATCTTCCTGATGGATACGAAGGAAATCCTATGCTTAAGTCTTTTGAGTTGATAAGTAGAGAAGTTAAGCCTTGGCCTGGAGAAGTTGATGTAGAAGGCATGCCAGAAGAAACAGAAAGTGATGAATCTGCAGATGGTTAATGCACTAGATCCACAGAATATGAATAGTTTTTCAGAGGCCTCTGTATCTGTAGAAATTGAAACAGAAGATATGACATTAAATATAGGACCTCAACATCCATCAACTCACGGAGTACTTAGGCTGGTTGCAAAAGTTGATGGCGAAAAAGTTCATGATGTAAAACCTGTTCTTGGTTACATGCATCGTGGTTATGAAAAACTTGCAGAAGTTAGGTCATATCCTCAAATAACGACACTCGTAAATCGAATAGATTGGGTTGCAGGATTTTCAAATGAAATTCCTTTTATTGCTGGTGCTGAAAGATTAATGGAAATTGAAGTTCCTGAAAGAGCCAAACATATCAGACTAATACTTAATGAAATGGCAAGAATATCCTCACATTTTGTGTTCAATGGAGCTTATGCTCTCGAAGTTGGTGCGTTAACTCCAATCTTTTACGCAATGGAAGATAGAGAAAGAGTTCTAGATTTAATTGAATCAGTAACCGGTGGCCGATTTCATCCGAATTTCAATAGAATAGGTGGAGTAAAACCAGCAGCTGGAGCAGGTCCTACTTCGAAAAAAAATATCCAAGATCTACCTGCTGGATTTTACAGAGATACAAAAGTTGCAATGGAAAAAGTAATTGAGGCAGCTGATCAGTTTCAAAATTTAATTGGTGGAAATGAAGTATTCAAGAAAAGAACAAAAAATGTTGGTGTCCTAACTGCTGAGACAGCAGAAGCTTATGGTGTATCTGGACCAATACTTAGAGCTTCAGGTGTTAAGTCTGATTTGAGAACACAAACCGATTATTTGCCATATGATCAATTTGATTACGATATTCCTACTGGAGAGAATGGAGATTGTTATGATCGATGGGATGTCAGAGTAAAAGAAATGGTTGAATCAGCAAAAATAGTTTTGCAAGCAATTGACTCTATGCCATCTGGCCCATTACAAGCAAAAGTTCCTAAAGTTATAAAAGTTCCTAAAGGACGAACGTATGTAAGAGCTGAAAATCCAAAAGGGGAAATGGGTTATTACATAATATCAGATGGAGGGCTGGGACCATACAGACTTAAAGTTCGAACAGCTTCATTTAGCAACATTTCAATTTTACCCATTATGCTTGAGGGTGCTCTACTACCAGATTTAATTGCCATAATGGGAAGCTTAGATTTTGTATTGGGAGATGTAGATAGATGACAGAGGTTTTAATCAAGGTAGGATTTCTTGCTGTAGCAGCATTAAATGGCGCAATCATTTTTACAATTATGGATGTTAAAGGTGCCTCTTGGATGCAGAGAAGGCCAGGACCTTTGCATGTTGGACTCAGAGGTTTTATATTTCCATTGGCTGAAATACTTAAATTTGTTCAAAAAGAAGACATAATCCCAACCGAAGTGGACAGGCCCGTATTCAAATGGGCTCCTGCCTATGTTATGGTTTCTTGTGTTGCTCTTTTTGCTGTAGTACCAATGAGTCCTACGTTGGTTGTGGCAGATTTAGAATTAGGTGTTTTCTTTGCACTTGCAATAAGCTCCTTAGGAACCATAGGTGTATTAACCGCTGGATGGTCATCAGCAAATAAATATTCCCTTATGGGCGGCTTAAGAGCAGCAGGACAGCTTATAGCTTATGAACTTCCACTGATACTTGCTGTTGTTGGAGTTGTTATTCAAGCTGAAACCATGTCATTGGTTGGGATTGTAGAAAAACAAATTGAATGGGGAGTTCCTTTTGTTGTTGGCGGACAGATAGTTGGTTTTCTAATTTTTATGGTTGCTGCAACAGCTGAAATGATGAGAGTGCCATTTGATATGCCAATTGGTGAATCAGAACTAACTATGGGATTTATGACAGAATATTCTGGGATTAGATTTCTTATTTTCTATATTTCTGAATACATGAATATGTTTATTTTATGCGCTATTGCTTCAACACTATTTCTTGGGGGTTATCATGTGCCTTTGCTACCAACAGAATGGGTAAACTTTTATGGACCTGTTGTTCTCTTAACTAAAACTGCTATTTTAGGTTTTATCTTGGTAGCAGTGAGGTGGTCACAACCAAGATTTAGAGAAGATCAATTACAAAACCTAGCATGGAAGATACTTATTCCGGCATCTTTAGTTAATATTCTTGTAACTGCAATTATGAAAGTTGGATTTTAATGAAGACATTTAAGCCAAAAATACCAGGATTTTTAATTGGAATAAAAATTGTTATCGTAAATATGCTTAAAACTCTATCTCCATTCCATTCAAAACCAAATGTAAATTACCCGTTTGAAAAAGAAAAAGTGGCACCAAGAGCGAGAGGGGTTATTGCTTTAGACCAAGAAGCATGCACCAGTTGTATGTTGTGTGCACGACAATGCCCTGATTGGTGTATTTATATAGAAGGCCATAAAGAATTACAACCTCCTTCAAAACCTGGAGGTAGACAAAGAAGCAGAGCTGTCTTGGACAGATTTGACATTGACTATGCACTATGTATGTATTGCGGAATTTGCGTAGAAGTTTGCCCATTCGATGCTTTGTTTTGGTCACCAGAATATGAATATTCTGAATTCAACATGGGCGACATGTTGCACGACAAAGAACGCCTAGACGATTGGTTGCAAACTGTTCCAGACCCCGAGGGACTCGAAAGTTAAAAATGGAAATTTTTGAGATTGTAACTTACTTCGTTCTTCTTTTATTGGTTTCAACTGCAGTAAGGGTTGTTACAACTTCAAACGTAATCCATGCAGCTATATCGCTTGTGTTTACGCTAGCTTTGACTTCAGTATTATTTTTACTTCTATCAACGGAGTTTGTTGCTCTTGTACTAGTCCTTGTCTATATTGGTGCGGTAATAGTTCTCTTTTTATTTGGAATTATGATTACTCGAGCACCATTAGGTAAAAACGCTGAGCTTGATAATGATAAAAACAAAAAGTTAGGGGCGGCAATCGCAGGCTCAATATTTTTCTTGTTTTCATATATATTGGTAAATGGATTTGATGGCGAAGTTATTATAACTTCTGGATCATCTACTGAACTATTAGGAGAAATATTGCTTAGTAGATTTGTTTTTCCTTTTGAATTAGTTTCATTTGTTTTACTTGCTGCACTAATTGGAGGAATAACTTTAGCCAGAAAAGATGAAGCACTAATAGATGAGGATCAAGTATGATTGTCCAACCTGTGTTAGTGGTAGCAGCTGCTTTATTTTCATTAGGCATTTATGGAATCTTAGTTAGAAGAAATGCTGTAATGGTTCTCTTATCTATTGAACTAATTCTTAACTCTGTAAATATAAATTTCATTATGTTTGATACAATGCTCGCTGATGTTTTAATGCAGGGACAAATTTTTACAATATTTATTATCACAATTGCAGCAGCTGAGGTTGGTATAGGACTAGCGATTGTACTCATGTTATTTAGAAACAGACAAACAGCTAATATAAACGAATTTGATTTGATGAAATGGTAAATTTTAAACCCACTGTTTTTGCTGAAGGTGAATTAGTTTACACCGACGGGGGAATCTTAGCTGAATATGCTTGGTTATTAGTAGTGTTGCCATTTGTAGCTGCATTAGTGATAACTTTTACAGGTAAATATTTGCCTTTGAAGGGAGCAGAAGTAGCTCTAACTACTATTGGAGTAATATTTTTGTACAGTGCCGCACTTATGTACCTTCACATTACAGGTGGTGTTGTAAATGAATTTTTTATAAATGTTGGAAGTATTGGTGTATTTGACATTGAGTTTGGCTGGGTAGTCGACGGACTTTCAATAATGATGTATTTTGTTGTTGGAACAGTTGCATTACTTGTTTTCATTTACGCAACAAATTATATGGAAGGTGAAATTAGATATACTTTTTTCTTTACATCATTAACTCTTTTTGCTGGAAGCATGTTAGTTTTAGTATCTTCTCCAACTCTTATTCAAATATTAATTGGATGGGAACTCGTTGGAGTTTGTTCTTACTTATTAATAGGTCACTACTGGGAGAAAAAAGATAATTCTTCTGCAGCCATGAAAGCTTTTATTACAAACAAAATAGCTGATGTAGGTTTGATGATTGGAATAATTATTTTAGCTTTAAACACTGGAACATTAAGAATTTCTGAAATTCTTTATCAGTCAACACATAATTATGAAAAGTTATCAACTGTTGCATTTGTTGCTGCAATTTTATTATTTATTGGTGCGATGGGCAAGAGTGCTCAATTTCCATTACATGTTTGGTTGCCTGATGCTATGGCTGGTCCAACACCTGTCTCTGCACTTATGCATGCAGCAACAATGGTCACAGCAGGTGTCTATTTATTAGCAAGAATGTTTCCATTTTATAAAGCAATGGCACCAGAAGCATTAGATGTTGTGATGCTTTTCGGTGTAATCACTTTATTAGCTGCTGGATTAATTGCTGTTGTTCAAGATGATCTAAAAAAGGTCCTTGCATACTCAACAGTGAGTCAGTTGGGATACATGGTTGCTGCAATTGGTTCAGGTGCATATACCGCTGCATTATTTCATTTATGGACACATGCATTTTTCAAAGCTCTATTGTTTTTGGGAGCAGGTTCTGTTATTCACGCTGTTCACAGCAATAGTATGTTGGAAATGGGTGGCCTAAGAAAAGTCATGCCAAAGACTTTTGCTACATTCATAATAGGAACAGTTGCTTTGGCTGGACTTCCACCATTTGCAGGTTTCTTCTCAAAAGATGAAATTCTTGCTTCATTTAACCATGAAGGTGAAACAACTTTCTTTTTTATAGCAGTTCTAGGTGCATTTATAACAGCATTTTATATGACTCGAGCTGTATCTTTAACGTTCCTTGGAGAGTATAGAGGCCATGGCCATCCCCACGAATCTCACAACCTCATGACAACACCACTTCTAACTCTGTCTGTCTTTGCAATAGCCTCAGGTTGGGTAAATATTCCAGGAGTGTACACAGGATTTACAGACTGGGTTACAACTAGGAAGAATAAAATTGTTGAATACCATCCGGAAAGCTTTGACTTATTTGCACTATCAAGTGGCTTACTAGCTGGTTTGCTTGGCATCGGACTTGGATATTATTTTTATCAACTACAAGGAAGTGCGGAAACAGGTGATGATAAAATTAAAATTCAACCTATCTGGTCAGTTCTTGAAAACAAATATTATTTAGATCACTTTTATTTCAAGTTTGTAATCGATCCAGTAAAAATTAACATTTCCAAAGCAGTAGATAAATTTAACACAAATGTAATTGATAGATTTGTAAATGGTTTTGGACAAGTTGCTTCCTTAATGGGTGGTGTTGTGTACAATAATTTTGATCAAAACGGAATTGATAAATTGTTGAACATGTCTTCAACTGGAACTGATAATTTTGGCGGTAAGGTCAAATTATTACAAACAGGCAAGACACAACAATATTTAATGCTGTTTTTAGGTGGCGTAGTGACAATTAGTTTATTAATTTTATTTATAATATAGGAGGGGAAAAGTGGAATTATTAACAAATGGTGTGGGGCTTTCTGTAGTAGTCTTCTTTCCTTTAATTAGTGCATTTATAATTACCTTGATACCAAAAGCTCAGGAACAATTAATTAAAGGGTTTGCATTAGTCTCTTCACTAATCACTTTTGTTTTAAGTGCAGTCTTACTTTTTCAATTTGATTTTTCCTCAGCCGACAAACTCCAACTTGGTAATAAGATATCGTGGATTAAAAGTATAAATGCAAATTATGAAATAGGTATAGACGGCATATCCCTTCCCCTTTTAGTGTTATCAACATTTATTACAGTGCTAGCAATAATTTATTCTATAGAACATTTACCTGAGCCAAAAAGCCCTAAAGGCTTTTTAGCTTTAATACTTGTTCTTGAAACAGGAATGAATGGAACATTTGTCGCATTAGATTTGATTCTTTTCTTCGTATTTTTTGAAATTGTATTATTGCCTATGTACTTTATGATCGGAATATGGGGTGATAAGACTGTAAGGACTGTATCTGGATTTAAAAATCAAATAGAGACAAGACTTTATGCAAGTATCAAGTTTTTTGTTTTCACTCTATTTGGATCGGCTTTTATGCTTCTTGGTTTTTTGGGGCTTTATTATCGTGGAAATAAAACATTTAGTATTCCTGAGTTAATTGAACTGGGAACCTCAGGCGCATTTACAGGAACATTTGCAACGCTGGTATTTGCAGTATTATTTTTGGGATTTGCTGTAAAAGTCCCAATGTGGCCTCTTCATACATGGCTTCCAGATGCACATACAGCAGCTCCAACTGTTGGTTCAGTATTACTGGCTGCAATTCTATTGAAGCTTGGATCATACGGTTTTGTTAGAATTGCAATACCTATACTTCCAGAGCAGGCAAAAGCATGGGCTCCAGCAATAGCTATTCTTTCGGCAATCGGAATTATATATGGATCTTTGGCTTGCCTTGCGCAAACAGATTTAAAGAGACTCATTGCATTTTCATCAGTTGGTCATATGGGATTTGTTATGTTAGGGATAGCTTCTCTTACACCTATAGGAATCAATGCGGCAATGATAGGAATGGTCGCGCACGGTGTAATCACTGGACTGTTGTTCTTCTTGTCAGGCTCTATGGCACATACTTACCACACAAGAGATATGGGAAGACTAGGAGGAAACATGAAGTTACTTCCAAAAACGGGTGCATTGCTTGGGTTTACTGCGATGGCGTCATTAGGTCTTCCTGGTCTTGCTGGATTTTGGGGAGAATTCATGGCTTTATTAGGAGCTTACAATCCACTAGATGGTTTAAATATAACTGTATTTAGAACCTCAATGGTTGCTGGAGCTATTGGAACTGTCTTAACTGCAGGTTATTTACTTTGGATGTTACAAAGAGTTAATTTAGGAGAACCATCAGATGAATGGATAGACAAAGACCTTCATGATGCAGACATTTATGAACTTTCAGCATGGATTCCACTAGTTGTTTTAACAGTATTAATTGGGGTATTTCCTAAATTAATATTTGGTGCAACAAATGATGCAGTTATAGCAATGCTATCCAAAGCCTTTGGGGGTTAAAAATTTCTATAAATTATTTTGCAATATCTACTGAACTTATTGTAGTTTTTACCATAGTTGGAACACTAATTCTTGATTTGATTCTTCCAAGAAAATCAAAATATTATGTAGCTGCTTTTGCACTTCTTGGAACTTTATTTTCTTTGGCACCTTTAGTAATTCAATGGGCAAATTATACGTCACCTATATATGCTTTTGAAAATAGCTTTGTCGTTGATAAATTTTCAATTATTTTAAAAGGACTATTTATACTAATTACTTATTTAACCTTCCTTCTCTCAATCAACTTCATTGAAAGCGATAAGTATTACCAAGGAGAATATTATTACCTATTATTAAGTTCTCTATTAGGCGCACTAATTGTCAGCTCTTCTAGGGATTTGTTAACCATATTTATTGGTATTGAACTTGCTTCTACTCCGATGTTTTTACTTTCTGGATGGAAAAAAGGTGATCGAAAATCAAATGAGGGTGCAATTAAATTTTTTCTATTAGGCGTATTATCAGCTTCCCTTATATTGTATGGATTTTCGCTTCTGTATGGTCTTTCAGGCAAACTCGTTTTTTCTGAGATCTCTTCACATTTGCTTAGTGCATCACTTGCTAATTCTCCAGTAGTATTACTGAGTGCAATATTAGTAATATCTGGAATTGGATTTAAGATTTCCGTAGTTCCTTTTCATTCATGGGCACCAGACACATACGAGGGAGCACCCTTACCTGTAACTGCATATCTATCTGTTAGTTCAAAAGCAACTGGTTTTGTTGCTCTCATTATTTTATTAACCAAAGTTTTTGCAGGATCAGGATCAAGCTGGGGAATAATTCTTGTGATTATCTCAGGCTTGACTATGACACTTGGTAATTTGGTCGCATTGCAACAAAATAACCCAGTTAGACTTTTAGCTTATTCATCTATTTCACAAGCTGGTTTTATATTAGCCCCAATTGCAATATCTGGAATTACCGGGGATTATCAAGATGGAATTTTTGCAAGTGTTACTTATCTGATTATTTACGCATTTATGAATTTAGGAGCATTCTTGTCCGTGCATCTTTTTAGTAATTATGCCGGATCAACAAACTTCTATGAGTGGGGAGGGGTTGCGAGAAAATCACCTTTAGCCGGAGTCTTAACAACAGTCTTCTTTTTCTCGCTTGCAGGAATACCTCCTTTAGGTGGTTGGTTTGCAAAGTTTGTAGTATTTAGAAGCTTATTAGGCTCTGCAAATTCAATTGGAATTGCTCTCGGAGTTGTTGGTGCAATAAATGCTGTTATTGCCTTAGTTTATTATGCGAGAATATCAAAAGTTATATGGATGGATGAACCTAAATCTATCAATGAGGAGAAAATTTTTCAATTTGAAAACCCTCTTAAAGTGGTTGGTGTATTCACTGTTCTCATAACATTCGTTTCTGGAATTTTTCCAGGGATTTTCAGTTATCTTGGAGAAGTATCCTCGATATTTTTTGGCAATTAAGATTTGCCGAAACAAAACTTTTTCTCTTATTTACATGACAAATATGACACAGAATTTATATATTTCGACACTTTTATGGAGGAAGCTTTATATTCGGATCTAGGATTTTTTAATACTGATCAAGTAAGGTCTGATAAAGAAGGCGATTTTTTAACATCTCCAGAAGTTTCTAAATATTTTGGAAAAATAATACGAAATTGGATCCATTCTGAAAGTAATTTAAAAAATATTATTGAAATAGGTTCTGGAACAGGTTCCTTGATTGAACAAATAGGAATAAAAGAAATTACTGCAGTTGAACTGTCTTCTACTGCAAGAGAAGAATTAATTAAAAAAGGGATAGACACACATGCAACTATTGATGAATTGACAACTAAAACTTCTGATTTAATTTTTGGAAATGAAATATTAGACAATATCCCATGCTCTATTGGATTATATAAAGATGAAGGTTGGTATGAAAAAGTAGTGTTATTAGAGGAGAACTCACTGGCATATGGCTTAAGACCTATCAGAAATAAAGAACTTGATTGGATAAATAAAAATAATATAGTTCCGAATGAAGATTATGAGTTCGAGATTCAAGTCAATATTGATAAATTTTTAAATTCAGTCATCAAAAAAATCAATCCGGGAAAAATATTACTTTTTGATTATGGTTATGAACAAAAAAACAGGGACAAGAGAATGTATAGTTCATTGTTAAGAACATACAAAAATCATCATCTATCTGTTGATCCTATTGATGATCCAGGAAATACTGACATTACTTACGACGTAAACTTCTCATCTATATCTAGTGAGCTTAAATACCTTGGTTATGATGTAACTTTAAAATTACAAAGAGATTTTTTACTTGATAATGGATTCAATATATTTTTTGATGAGCTGCAAGAAAAGTATATAGCTGCTGAAGGAATTGAGAAATTAAAGATTAATTCCGAGTTGAATGGGATGAAAGCAATTGTTGATTCAAATGGCTTAGGAGGCTTTTACTGCCTAATTGCAGAAAAGTTATAAATTTAAAGTTTTTATAATTAAATTATGAATTTTGTAAAGACCACAGCCCTTCTAACACTAATGACTTTAGTTGTAATGTTCTCTGCTACAGCTTTTGGTTTTGATCTCGTCTCAGCACTTTTTTTTGCTTTAATTTTTAATGGATTCATCTATTTTTTTTCAGGAAATTTAGCTATTAAATCAACTCGTGCTCAGCCAATAAAAGATGGAGAATTTAATGAAGTAACTCAAATTATTTCTCACCTAACGCAAAAAGAAAAAATGCCAATGCCAGAACTGTATGTTATTAATAGTGATCAACCAAATGCATTTGCAACAGGTAGAAATCCAAAAAACGCAAAAGTTGCAGTAACTACAGGTATAATAAACCTCCTTAATAGAGATGAGTTAGAAGGCGTTTTGGCCCATGAATTGTCACATATAAAAAACAGAGATATTTTAGTATCTAGCATTGCTGCAATGTTGGCAGCTGCAGTTTCTTTTATGTCCAGGATGGCTTTTTGGGGTGGTGGAAACAGAAATAGAAACACACATCCTGCAATAATAATTTTGGCATTTATTGCAGCTCCTATAGCTTCTTTAATCATAAGAATGGCAATATCGAGAACTAGAGAATTCGGTGCTGACAAAACTGGTGCAGAAATCTCGGGTAACCCATTAGCTTTAGCATCAGCTCTAGAAAAAATTGAGCGATACTCAAAAGTTCCGATGAATGTAAACCCTGCAGTTAGTCAACTTTTTATATCTGATCCATTAAAAGCTTTTTCTGGGAATAGTTTTAGTAAATTATTTTCAACTCATCCGCCAACGATTGAAAGAGTAAGAAGATTAAGGCAAACTCAAAGTGGAATTAGGTATTAATAGCACTCCATCGGTTCAACCAAATGAGGTTGAAAATTTCATTCAAGAAGGATGTGTCCTTGTTGATGTCAGGGAAATAGATGAATGGACATCTGGCCACCACGTAAATGCTATTCATATTCCAATGGGAGAAATAATGGAGAATATGAATAGTTTTCACCAAAATGAAAAATATATATTTGTATGTCGTTCTGGTTCAAGATCAGCCAGGGTGACTAACTATATGATTTCACAAGACATAGAAGCTTATAACATGTCTGGTGGAATGAAAGAGTTAAGAAACTTTACTAAAAAAATTTATGACTCAGAAGGCAATCCAGGACAAATCATTTAAACTTTATTTGTGATTATTTGTATTGGAAATGCTTTAGTCGATTCTTTAGAACAAATTGAAGAATTTGTTATCGATGAATTAAATTTAAACAAAGCAAGAATGACTTTAGTAGATAAAGAACGTTCGAATTTTCTTCTTCAAAATATGAAAAATCCAATTTACGAAGCGGGAGGTTCTGCAGCCAATACAGCGTATTGGATCTCACAATTGGGCGGCAATGCTGGATTTATAGGAAAAATCTCAAATGATGATTTAGGTAAACAATTTAAGTTAAGTTTAAAAGATTCTGGCCTGAATGATTATACAGTTTTTGAAAGTGAAGATAATCAAACTGGATTATGTGCAATCTTTATTACACCTGATGGTGAAAGAACAATGAACACTTATCTTGGAGCTGGTGAGCATCTCTCAGTTGATGACTTACACATTGATGCAATTAAAGAAGCAAAAATTTTATATATGGAAGGTTACTTATGGGATAAACCTTCAAGTAAATCTGCTTTCTTAAATGCTGCAAAGATCAATAAAGAATCTGGAGGTCTAAATTCAATAAGTCTATCAGATGTATTTTGTGTTGAGATGCATCGAGATAGTTTTATAAGTTTTATTGCAGATGATATTGATTATGTATTTTGTAATGAAGATGAATTAAATTCTCTAACTCTTCAGAGTTCTACAAATGAATCATTTAAATATTTTGAAGAAAAATTTCCTAAAGTTAAAGAATTAATTTGTACTTTAGGATCAGAGGGAGCGGTAATTTTAAAGAATGGTGAAAGACATTCTTTTGAAGCAACCGAAGCAAGAGTTGTTGATAAGACTGGCGCAGGCGACTTTTTTGCAGCAGGATATCTCTATGGCTTACAAAAGGATCTTTCTGTTGATAAGTCAGCAAACTTTGCTAATAAAAGTGCTGCACATGTTATTAGTGAGATTGGTGTAAGGCCTAAAAGAAAATTTAATTAATCAGTCCAACCTATTAAATTTTGTATTTCTCTTTCTTCATCATCAAAAATTTTCAAATTTACTTCTGAAAATTGTATTATTCCTGGTTTGGATTTATTATTTTTGGAAAAAATTATAAAATTTTCTTCCGAGTCTAATGCTGCAATATAGTCACCACTTGGTGACCAATGAAGAGACTCAAAGTAATAGTTGGTGGGTGCTTTCGATTTGAAAACTTCTATATTTTCCATTCTATTTGCATAGTAGACTCCAATTACCCTTGAGCTATAATCAGACGTGTCCCATGGGTCAATTAGTTTTTCACCATATACATTCATCCTATTTCTGTCTTCAGAGTAAAAATTTGGTTGCTGTACCTTATCAACTACTTTTTTTGTCTCTATATTTATTATTAGCCCCATTTCGTCACCTGATGATTCATCCCAGTATCTGAGTAAGATATTTTCATCTTCAAAGATTTCGGTATCGTAAAAGTAAATATCATATGACATGTCGTAAAGGTCGCTACTACAAATTATTTTTTCTTCTTTAAATGAATTAGCTTCAAGGTCAATTGATAAAATACATTCGTCCATAATATCTGGTGCGGGAGGAATTAAATTTTGACTTTGAACCTGAACATGATAAATTAATTTTCCTTTGAGTCCTTCTTCATTCTCTAAGATTTCATATTCTGGTAAAGGCACGACTCCAAATATAGCAACAATGATTGTAGTTATAAGAAGTATTCCAAGTGATAGGAATAAAGGAGTATTTTTTTGCTTCATATTTTTTATTCTGTATCAGTAGATATAATATTTTCTCTTATTGAATTTAAATATAAACCTACTACTACAAGCACTCCTCCCACTAGGAAAAGAATTAAAGGTGGCCATATGTTATCTGGCAATATTTCAGTTATCAACCTTGGAAGGTTTATAACTAGACCCAAACCACCAATAAAAAATATTACTTGTTCAGAAAGCTGAATACTTGCCCAAACATAAAATATTGATCCCAAAATTAAAATTAAAATACTAATTATTTCAACTTGAATGAGGTCTTCTATCAAAATTATTGTGCCAATAGAAACAGTAGATACCGATAGAAAATATCCTAACCAGCTTGGTTTCAGAAGTGTTGAGTAAGTATTTATACCCCAAATACTTCCAATAGCAATTAGAAAAAGTCCAGCAGCCCAAGGTTCGATATTCGGAAATAATAAATTCCCAATAGCACCTAGATGAAAACATATACAATAAAATAACGCTGCATGTTGAAAAATTAATTTTGTTCTTAAAAACAAATAAAGAGCATAAAGTAAAACAAAAAACGAAACAAGAATAAAGGAGATCTCTTCACTAAAATTTACGACTCCTGTTTCTTGGAGAATATTTATAGCAAAAGTTACCGAGGCCCCAAATGAAATATTTGAAATCAAGAAAAGAAAGGAGCTAACTCTTTCTGTTGATTTAAAAATGAATAGTCTTTCATCTTCTAATTTTTCACTATAAGTAGCTGCATAAAATAAGAAGTAAGTAGTTGCTACTAAAAGTCCTAGTTGCGCCCAATATGCAAGATTCATCCACAATAGAGGTATTGTTCCAAGAAGACCAGATAAAAGAAATAAACCTCCAATTAAAGTTATTGCTCTAGCAACTTTAGATTTTTGATTTGGATTTGACTCTTCTTCAAACTTTACTATTTCTTCATACGAAGCTTGATTAATTAGACCATTTTCTAGCCATATATTTAACAATTCTCTTACTTTTTTGTCCATAAAACAATCCTAATCAATTAAAAATTCATCTCACTAATTTTTATTTATAATCTAAACTCAATAGAGACTTTATTGTTATGCCGAGATGCCCGAGCGGCCAAAGGGAGCAGACTGTAAATCTGCCGGCTACGCCTTCGTAGGTTCGAATCCTACTCTCGGCACTTTGCCCTCTTAGCTCAGTCGGTAGAGCACTTCCATGGTAAGGAAGAGGTCTCCGGTTCAATCCCGGAAGAGGGCTCAGAGGCTAAAATAAGTCTTATGGCGGCGTAGCTCAGTTGGTAAGAGCGCACGACTCATAATCGTGAGGTCGGCAGTTCAAGTCTGCCCGCCGCTACTAGTTAAAAAAGGAGAGTAAAAGATGGCTTCAGACAAGAGACCACCTTTAACTATGGTTTGCACAGAATGCAAAGCACAGAATTATGTAACTACTAAGAATAAAACGAACGTTCCAGACAGGATGGAATTTAAAAAATATTGTTCTAGTTGTAGAAAACACCAACTTCATAGAGAAAAAAGATAGATTTATTGAGTTTTCCTAATTATTCTTGATATAGATAATGAGTAATACATCAGAGGCGAGCAACCACAGTGATGAAATTTCTAATTCTGAGCTAGTTAGAAAATCACAACTCGGAGACAAAGCTGCATTTGAACAGCTTGTTATTAGGCATCAAGATTTAGTTTTTTCTCTTGCTTATAAACTTACAGGAAATAGAGAAATGGCAAACGATGTAGCACAAGAGGCTTTTATAAGGGCTTGGAAAGCTATTGAAAAATTTAGAGGCGATTCCACTTTTAGTACTTGGATTTATAGAATTACTGTCAATACTGCATGGACCTTGAGAAAAAAAGCTAAAAAGCACAATACTTTAAATATTGACGACACTTACGAACCAATCGTGATTGATGAGAAAAAAGATCCTGAGTTAGTTGCTATAAACTCTGACCTATCGTCTGTATTAATCAATGCATTAGATAAAATTCCGATTGAGCAGAGAATTATCGTTGAACTAAAAAATATAGAAGGAAGATCTCATAAAGAGATTGCAGATTACTTAGACATAAGCGTTACTGCTGCAAAGGTTAGACTTCATAGAGCTCATCAAAAGTTAAGACAGATTTTAGAGGAAGTTGAACGATGAGAGATTTTTTTAATGATTTGAAAAAAAATATTCTGTGTAAAAGAACAAGAAATAAGATGCTCTCAGCATATTTAAGTAATGAATATTTTGGTTTCGATGATAACTTACACGCATCTTCCTGCATCAAATGTCAGGTTTCTGGTAAAAGATACAAAGCCTTCAAAGAAGAGTTAGATAATGAATTGCAAAAAGATGTAGAGGTTCCAACAGATTTTGCCTCAAAAGTAATGTCTTCACTTGATAAAAAAGTAAAAACAACTACAAGTAAGAGCACAAAAATAATATTATTGACATTGCTTGGAATATTATCAATTGTATTTTTAATATTTGGAAGAAAACGCTCTTCTAATAAATTAGAGAAGGAGCAATAACTTAGGGGTGTAGCTCTAATTGGCAGAGCGACGGTCTCCAAAACCGTAGGTTGTGAGTTCGAGTCTCACCGCCCCTGCAGAGGTAATTATGAATGAAATGAACAGAGAAATGAGGAGAATGTCCGAACGTGAAGAGCGTTTGGCAAAAAAAGCTGATAGAAATATTGGCAAATATCAATCCGGAGAAAAAGTTTCTAGATTTAAGAGAATTACAAATTATCTTGGAGAGGTTAGGACCGAATTAAAAAGAGTTAACTGGCCTACATATTCAACCCTAACTTCATTCACACTTGTAACAATTATTACAATTGCATTTTTTACAGTATTTATTTTTGGAATGGACTTTAGTTTTAAAAATTCTTTGATTAACCTATTAACCTTTGGTGAATAATGGTAGAAGATACAGTTACAACAGAAGAAACAGATGAATTAAGTGATGAAATAGAGGATTCTCCTTCTCATCCTTATGACTTGCCAGGCGAGTGGTTTGTATTAAATGCACAATCTGGACATGAAAAAAAAGTCAGAACAAATATTTTAACTAGAATAAAGAATCTTCATTTAGAAGATAAAGTATATGATGTAGTAATTCCTACTGATGAAGTTGTAGAAATTAGAAACGGTAAAAAAGTTAATTTAGAAAAAAAGACTTTTCCCGGATATGTACTTGTAAGAATGGATCTCGATGATACTACTTGGTACGAAATTAGGAACACACCTTCAATCATTGGATTTGTTGGTTCTGGAAAAAGACCTATCCCTTTATCTAGAAGAGAGATTGAACGAATTTTAGGATCTAATGAAGAGGTAGAAGTTAAAAAAGAGTCTCCAAAATTCAAACCAGATTTTGAAATTGGAGAGACAGTAAGAGTTACAACAGGTCCTTTTGCAGACTTCAATGGAATTATTGAGGAAATTAATTTAGACCAATCAAAAGTTACAGTTTTAGTTAATATATTTGGACGAGAAACTCCTGTAGAGCTTGGCTTTACAGATATAGTGAAAAATTAAGGATACAAATGTCAAAACCAATTAAAGCATTACTCAAATTACAAATACCTGGCGGAGGAGCTACACCAGCACCACCAGTTGGTTCAGCGTTGGGTCAGTATGGTGTGAACATCATGGATTTTGTTCAAGCATTTAATAATGATACTGCAAGCAGACAGGGAGAAACTGTACCAGTAGAAATAACAATATATGAAGATAATTCATTCACTTTTGTTACAAAAACTGCTCCAGCTTCATATTTAATTAAAAAGGCAATAGGTCTAGAATCAGGATCTCCAGAACCGCATAAAGAAAAAGTCGCCTCAATCACAAGAGATCAACTAAAAAATATTGCTGAAGCGAAAATGGAAGATTTGAATGCAAATGATATTGACGCGGCTATCAATATTATTGCTGGAACTGCAAGATCAATGGGAGTGACTGTAGAAAATTAAAGACTAGTTATATTTGGGAGATTAAAATCGCTCGAACCAAAGGAGTATAAATGAAAAAACACGGAAAAAAATACACACAAGCCAAAGAGAAAATATCTGAGACTAAACAATCGAAATCAGAAGCTATTAAAACCTGTCAAGAGGTAGCATCAGCAAAATTTGATGAATCTATTGATGCTTCTTTTTCTTTAGGTATTGATCCAAAAGATGCAGAACAAAATATTAGAAGTACAGTTTCTTTGCCAAATGGTACTGGTAAAGAGGTAAAAATTGCTGTTTTTGCTGGTGGAGAGGCGCTAACAGAAGCTGAGGAAGCAGGAGCAGACATAGTTGGTGGTAAAGAATTGGCTACAAAAGTTGCTTCAGAAGAGAAGTTAGATGTTGATATTGTAATTTCTACACCTGAAATGATGGCTGAAGTTGGTCAATTAGGTAAAATTCTTGGACCTAAGGGTCTAATGCCTAATCCAAAAACCGGTACAGTAACCCCTAATGTTGCAAAAGCTGTTGAAGACTTTAAAAAAGGAAAGATAGAAATTAAAAATGATAAATTTGGAAATTTACAAATGTCCATAGGTAAAGTTTCATTTGATGCAGATAGTCTTTTACAAAACTTTGATGAAGTTATTGCAGAAGTCTTAAAATCTAAACCAGCTTCTTCAAAGGGTGAGTATATAAAAAGTGTTTACATTTCATCAACTATGGGTCCATCAATACCAGTTGATATAAATTTGTAATTTATTTGTATTTAAAATTAAAAGACGTTTATATTGTTAAAAGACAATTAAAACCAAAGACCGTTAGTCATAGATTGTAAATCTAACGCAGGTAAAGTGATTATGGTCCTTGGTATGCAAGGATTTTTTATATGGTAAGAGAAGATAAAGTTCAAGCTGTTAAAGACTTAGAAGATTTATTTAAGTCTGCAAACGCTTTGGTATTGGCAGAATATAGAGGTCTTACTGTATCTCAACAAACTAAGTTAAGAAGATCTTTAAAAAATGCTGGTGCATCCTTTAATGTAGTGAAGATGTCTCTTGCTAAAAGAGCAGCTGAAAATATTGGATTAGATTCACTATCAGATTATTTTGCAGGACCTACTGGTGTCACAATTATTGATTCTGATCCTGTAGAAGCTGCAAAAGTATTAAAAGATTTTTCAAAAGAAAACGATGCCTTTGTAGTTAAAGGTGGATTAATGAATTCAGAACCTTTAACTGTTGAACAAATTAATGTGCTTGCGAATATTGAACCTAGAGATGTACTTCTTGCCAAAATTGCTGGAGGATTCAATGCACCTCTAGTAAAAGTAGCTGCGGGCACAAAAGCTATTATCAATAAAGCATCTTATGCTTTGAGTGCATTGGTCGATAAAAAAGCATCGACAGACGAAGTTTCTGAAGTTGCCTCTTCTGATGAGGATGTTGCAATTTCTGAAGAAGTTAAAAATGAGGAGGAATAACAAATGGCTAAAATGACAACTGATGAGTTGCTTGGCGTATTTGAGGAGATGACAGTATTAGAATTAAAAGAATTCTTAGACGCTTTTGAAGAAAAGTTTGATGTTACTGCTGCAGCCCCTGTCGCTGTTGCTGCTGCACCAGCAGGTGGAGGAGATGACGCAGGAGCAGGAGAAGAAAAAGATTCTTTTGATGTTGTTCTTGCAGATGCAGGATCACAAAAGATACAAGTTATCAAAGAAGTTAGGGGCTTAACTAGTTTAGGACTAAAAGAAGCCAAAGAACTTGTTGATAACGCTCCTTCAGATATACTTTCTGGTGCTTCTAAAGAAGATGCTGAAAAAGCTAAAGAAGCCTTAGAAGGTGCTGGCGCAACTGTAGAATTAAAATAATTTTATTATTATTTGTTTGCTTAAATAATAAGTACTAATATACTCTACCTTTCGGGTAGTTGTTATTAATTTTTTTAGGAGGCTTGTTGTCCGCTGTTCAGAATTCTAGACTTTCGTTTGCAAAAATTCCAAAAGTTCTAGATATTCCAGATTTATTAATTATACAAAAAGATTCCTTCAAGTGGTTTATTGAAGAAGGTCTAAAAGAAATACTTGAAGAAATTTCACCTATTGAAGATTTCTCTGGTCGTTTTTCATTAGAATTTTTGAACCATTATTTTGAAGAACCACTAAAGACTCTTGAAGACTGCAGAGTAACAGACTCAACTTATTCACAACCTTTATATGTAACTGCCCAATTTCTTGATAGAGAAACAGGCCAGATTAAACAACAGACAGTATTTTTAGGCGACTTCCCAATTATGACTGATACTGGTACATTCGTTATAAATGGCACAGAAAGAGTAATTGTAAGTCAGCTAGTTAGATCTCCAGGTGTATATTTTTCTCAGGAAATTGACAAGACTTCAGACAAAGAAGTTTTTATTGGAAAAATGATTCCTGGAAGAGGTGCATGGCTTGAATTTGATACGGACAAAAGAGACACTTTAGGTGTAAGAGTAGATAGAAAAAGAAGACAGCACATTACTGGTTTTTTAATGGCTCTGGATGTAATTGAAAATAAAGAAGATGCTATTGAGCTTCTTGGAGATTATCCATCAGTACATAACACTATTGAAAGAGATCCTGATACTACTAGAGAAGCAGCGCTCATTGATTTATATAGAAAACTTCGTCCAGGAGAACCTGCTTCAGTTGAATCAGCTAGAAATTTGGTAAAGCAGATGTTCTACACTCCTAAGAGATATGACCTAACAAAGGTTGGAAGATACAAGGTTGAGCAAAAACTTGGTCGTCAATACGGTGAGAAAGATGCTGAAACTTACTCTACCGAAGTTGATGGCATGTTAAGAATAGAAGATATGATTGACTCAATTAAATATGTAATTGCTTTACATGCAGGTGAAGAAAGTTTTGTAAACAATTTAGGAAAAGAAATTCCGGTCAAACTAGATGATATTGATCATTTTGGAAATAGAAGAATCAGAACAGTTGGAGAATTAGTTCAAAATCAGGTACGTGTCGGCCTTAGTAGATTAGAGAGAGTTGTTAGAGAAAGAATGACTACCCAGGAACCAGAAGCAATTACTCCACAATCATTAATAAATATAAGACCTATTCAAGCTTCGTTAAAAGAGTTTTTTGGAACAAGTCAATTAAGTCAATTTATGGATCAACCAAACCCGATTGCTGGTCTTACTCATAGAAGAAGACTTTCAGCCCTTGGACCAGGAGGCCTTTCTAGAGAGAGAGCAGGTTTTGAAGTCAGAGACGTTCATCCATCACATTACGGAAGAATGTGTCCAATTGAGACTCCAGAAGGTCCAAATATTGGACTTATTGGTACATTGGCAACTTATGGAAGAGTTAATAAATTTGGTTTTATTGAAACTCCCTATTGGAAAGTTGAAAATGGTGTAGTAAAAACAAGTAGAGCAGTATATCTCACTGCTGCACAAGAAGACATATATACAATAGCTCAAGCTAATGCACCTTTAAATGAAGATGGAACCTTTCAAAACAAGAGAGTGCTTGCAAGACAAGATGGAGGATCAGTAGCTTTCGTCTCAGATAAAGATATAGATTACATGGACGTTAGTCCAAAACAAATTTGTTCCGTAACTACTGCATTAATACCTTTCCTTGAACACGATGATGCAAATAGAGCCTTAATGGGTTCAAACATGCAACGACAAGCTGTTCCTCTTGTAAAAACAGAAGCTCCTTATGTTGGAACTGGCATGGAAGAAAATGTAGCTAGAGATTCTGGCGAAGCTCTAATTTCAAATATTACAGGAGTCGTTGAGGAAGTTACAGGTGACGAAATAACCGTCAAAGAAGATGGAACAAATAAAAAATTTAGATATCAAGTACTTAAATTTAAGCGTTCAAACCAAGCAACTAGTTGGAATCAAAAACCATTAGTTAAAGTTGGAACAAAAGTAAAGCCCGGTGATGTTTTAGCTGATGGGCCAAGTACCCAGGGAGGAGAATTGGCACTAGGGAAAAACTTACTAGTTGGATATATGCCATGGGATGGATACAACTTCGAAGATTCTATTGTTATTTCTGAAAGACTTGTCAAAGAAGATGTTCTTACCTCTGTCCACATAGCTGAACACGAAATTGAAGCTAGGGATACAAAATTAGGTGAAGAAGAAATAACTAGAGATATTCCTAATGTTGCTGAAGAGGTTTTAATGGACCTTGATGAAATGGGCATTGTAAGAATTGGTGCTGAAGTATCACCTGGAGATTATTTGGTTGGGAAAGTAACTCCAAAAGGTGAGACAGAACTAACTCCAGAGGAGAGACTTTTAAGAGCAATATTTGGCGAAAAAGCTAGAGAAGTTAGAGATACTTCTTTAAGAGTTCCTCATGGTGAAAGAGGAAAAGTAATTGATGTACAAATTTTAAAGAGAGACGATGGTGCTGATTTGCCACCAGGTGTTAATCAAAAAGTAAGAGTTTATGTAGCAATACAAAGAAAAATCCAAGTTGGAGATAAGTTATCCGGAAGACATGGCAACAAGGGAGTGATTTCAAAAATCCTACCTGTTGAAGACATGCCTTACATGGAAGATGGCAGATCACTTGATATTATGCTCTCACCTTTAGGTGTTCCAAGTCGAATGAATCTTGGTCAAATATTAGAAACCCATTTAGGTTGGGCTGCAGACCAAGGTTGGAATGAATATAAAGGTGAAACAAAAGCTGCTAAAGGTGCAAAACCTGGAACATTAATATCAACCCCTGTTTTTGATGGAGCTGATGAAGATGAAATTCATGAAATTTTAAGAAATGTTAACCCAAATAGAGATGGAAACTTGCTTGTCGATGAAGATGGAAAAGCAACCTTGTTTGATGGCCGAACAGGAGAAGCTTTTGATTCAAAGATAACTGTTGGGTACACATATATATTAAAACTTATTCATTTAGTTGATGAAAAAATTCACGCAAGATCAACCGGACCTTATTCAATGATTACTCAACAGCCACTTGGAGGTAAAGCTCAATTTGGAGGTCAAAGATTTGGTGAAATGGAAGTATGGGCTCTAGAAGCTTACGGTGCAAGCTATGCCTTACAGGAACTGTTAACAATTAAATCTGACGATACCGTAGGAAGAGTAAAAGTTTATGAATCAATTGTTAAAGGTGATAATATACCAGAACCAGGAATCCCTGAATCATTTAAAGTCCTCCTTAAAGAGATGCAAAGTCTTTGCTTAAATGTAGAAATCCTTTCTGCTGGAGAAGAAATTTCAATGAAGGATATTAGCGATGAATATGTAAAAACAGCTGAAACATTAGGAATTGATATGACAAGACCAGAACAAGACGAGGCTGAGGTATAAACAATGGAAAAAATATTTGATGAGTTAAGTATTAGTCTTGCAACATCTGATCAAATGAGAAGTTGGTCATTTGGAGAAGTAAAGAAGCCTGAAACAATCAACTATAGAACTTTGAAGCCTGAAAAAGACGGACTTTTTGATGAAAGAATATTTGGACCAACAAAAGATTGGGAATGTTCATGTGGAAGATATAAGAGAATCAGGTATAGGGGCATTGTTTGTGAGAGATGCGGAGTTGAGGTAACAAGAAGAGAAGTAAGGCGAGAAAGAATGGGGCATATAGAACTAGCTGCTCCAGTAACTCATATTTGGTATTTTAAAGGTGTACCAAGTCGCTTAGGTTATTTTCTTGATATGTCTCCAAAAGAATTGGAAAAAGTAATTTATTTTGCAGCCTATTTAGTAGTTTCCATTGATGCCAAGAAGCGAACAAAAGACCTAGCAGAACTTGAAGAAGCTGTTGTTGCAGAAGTAGAGATTGTTAATGAAGATTTTGAAGAGTGGGAACAAAAGAGAATTAAACAAATGGATACAGAAATTAAAGCTATGGAAAATGCCAAAATTCCAGAACCTGAGATCCAAATTAGAAAAAAAGAAGTTGAGAAAGAAATAAAGCAAAAAAAAGCTAAGTCAGATGCTGAAATTAAAGTTATTGAAGAGGCATTTTCAACTTTAAAAACTCTTAAGCCAAAGACATTAATTGAAAATGATACTTTATGGCGAGAAATGATAGATAAGTATGACGAATACTTTACTGGTGGTATGGGAGCTGAATCAGTAAGAGAACTTGTACAATTAGTAGATTTGAAAGCAGAAATGGAAAAACTTGAGAGCGATTTAGAGTCAAAGTCTGCACAAAGAAGACAGCGCGCAATTCAAAGAATGAAAGTAATTAAGCCATTTGCTGATGGAAAGAATCCTCCAGAAGCAATGATCCTTGAGGTTATACCCGTTATCCCTCCAGAACTACGACCAATGGTTCAACTTGACGGTGGGAGATTTGCAACATCAGATTTAAATGATTTATATAGAAGACTAATTAATAGAAACAACAGACTTAAAAAATTAATTGAACTCGGTGCTCCAGAAATAATTATCAGTAATGAAAAAAGAATGTTACAAGAATCTGTTGATGCTCTTTTCGATAATGGAAGAAGAGGAAGAGCAGTCGCAGGCGCTGGAGGTAGAGGTCTCAAGTCACTTTCTGATATGTTAAAAGGAAAGCAAGGTAGGTTCCGTCAAAATCTTCTAGGAAAAAGAGTTGATTACTCAGCTAGATCTGTAATTGTTGTTGGTCCTCATCTCGAACTGCAACAATGTGGCTTACCTAAAATGATGGCTTTAGAACTTTTTAAACCATTTGTAATGAAAAGACTGGTTGAACTTGGTTTAGCCCAAAACATCAAATCTGCAAAACGTATGGTGGAAAGATCACGAGCACAAGTTTGGGATGTTTTGGCTGAAGTAATTGAAGAACATCCAGTCCTACTTAATAGAGCTCCAACTTTGCACAGATTAGGTATCCAAGCATTTGAACCAATATTAGTTGAAGGCAAAGCAATTCAAGTTCATCCATTAGTTTGCGAGGCATTTAATGCTGACTTTGATGGTGACCAAATGGCAGTTCACGTTCCACTTTCTGCTGAAGCCCAAGCTGAAGCAAGAGTTTTAATGCTATCAACCAATAACGTGCTATCACCAGCATCTGGAAACCCGATTGTTTCTCCAAGTCAAGATATGGTTATCGGTCTTTATTACATAACTGAGTGCCATGATGACTTAGAATCAGCAAGTTTAAACTTTGTTGATTTTAATGAGGCTCAGATAGCTTATGAAAGTGGTCATATTGGACTTCAAACACCTATTAATGTTCGAGTTGGTGACCTTGCAGGTAGTTCTGAAATGCATAGTGAGTTAAAAGGAAGATTTTCAGAGTTAATTACTGAAGAACCAGTAGATGGTACAAAGTTAATGAAAACTACATTAGGTAGAATGCACTTTAATTCAATACTTCCTGAAGACTTTCCTTACGTCCAAGCTTCTGTAAGAAAACCAGAAATGAAAAAAATTATTTCTGAAGTAATCGAAAGATACAACAAAGCGGAATTGAGAATATTCCTTGATTCGATGAAATCAGTTGGGTTTAAATATGGTGCAAAGGCTGGCCTCACAGTTGCAATGAATGATGTAAAAACACCTCCAAGCAAAAATCAAATTTTAGAAAAATATGAAAATGAAGCTGAGAAAGTTGAAAAACTTTATAAAGATGACATTATTACTGAAACAGAGAGAAAACAAAAAATAATTGAAATTTGGAATGAAGCTACAGATCAAGTCCAATATGCCATGAGCGCTGAACTTGAATCAGAAAAATTCAACCCTGTTGATATGATGGTTAAGTCCGGAGCTCGTGGAAATATGATGCAGGTCAGACAGTTAGCTGGTATGAGAGGTCTTGTTGCAAATCCAAAAGGTGACATTATTGAAAGACCTATTAAGAGTAACTTCCGAGAAGGCATGTCAGTTCTTGAGTATTTTATTTCTACTCATGGTGCGAGAAAAGGTTTGGCTGATACTGCTCTTAGAACTGCAGACTCAGGATATCTTACAAGAAGACTCGTTGATGTTGCTGCTGGAATTGTTGTAAAAGATTTAGGAGATGAAAATATTGACTGGAGAGGTACGACAAAGAACGTTATGCATGATGGTAAAGTCAGCCGTTATTTGCATTCAACATTATACGGTAGAGTGCTTTCCGAAGATGTAAAAGTAGATAAAAAAATTGTGGAGCTTGATGATGGCACAAAACTATCTAAAGGTACTTTCGTAGATGCTGAAGTTTTAGATGCTATTGGTAAATCTGGCGTAGAGAGTGTTAATGTTTTGACACCTTTCAACTCATTACATCCTGAATCTATGGATCCACTTTGTTATGGATTCAGTTTGGCTACTGGAAAACCAGTCGAAGTCGGTGAAGCAGTTGGTATCATATCAGCCCAGTCAATTGGTGAACCTGGAACTCAATTAACAATGAGAACTTTTCACACTGGTGGAGTTGTTGGATTAGATATCACCTCTGGGCTGCCAAGAATAGTAGAGCTTTTTGAAGCAAGAACTCCAAAAGGTAAAGCTGTATTGTCTCCAATAAATGGAAAAGTTAAATCTGTTGATGTAACTCCTGAAGGTAACAAAAATGTTTTTATTGCAAATGAAAAAGAAGAGGTTGAGTTATTAGTTTTAAGAAGGCAGACTCTTTTAGTTAATCAAGGAGATAGTGTCAATGCTGGAGATTCTTTAACTACAGGACCTAAAGACCCTAAAGAAGTTTTACAAATAAATGGTGTAAAAACTTGTCAAGAATATTTGGTTGACGAAGTCCAAAAGACTTATAGAGACCAAGGAGTTGAAGTTCATGACAAGCATGTTGAAATGATTGTTCGACAAATGTTAAGAAGGGTAAGAATTGTTAAGTCAAACAATTCTGATTTCTTACCAAACGAACTTGTTGATGCAACATTGTTTAGAAAGACTAACCAAGAGTTAGTCAAAGATGGAAAAGTACCTGCTGAAGGAAGACCAGAGCTTATGGGTATCACAAAAGCTAGCCTTGCAACAGACTCATGGTTATCAGCAGCCTCTTTCCAAGAAACAACAAGAGTACTAACTGAAGCAGCAATGAAGAGAAGCAATGATTCTCTGAGCGGCTTAAAAGAGAATGTTATTATTGGTACTTTGATCCCAGCTGGTACTGGATCAGAAGCATATCAATCATATACACCATCTTTACCAGATGCTCCTGAGGTTTCAGAATTAGGGTTTATGACATCTACTACAGAGGAATCTGAGGAAGATGCTTTGCCAAATCCTGCGCAATGGTTAGCTATGTTAGGTGAGGAAAAAGAGGAAGAAAACGAGTAAAAACTTATAAAGAAAAGGTTGTTGTAAGTTTAAATTCGTCATATACTACTTTTTCGGTAAGCCAATAATACAAAAATTGATTGGATAATTTATGCCTACTATACAACAGTTGGTCAGAAAAGGAAGAAAGTCCAAAGTGTCAAAAGAAAAGACACCTGGACTTAAAGGTTCGCCTCAAAGAAGAGGTGTTTGTACTCGTGTATATACTGTGACGCCAAAAAAACCAAACTCTGCATTAAGAAAAGTATGTAGAGTAAGACTTTCAACCGGTACTGAGGTAACTGCATATATACCAGGAGAAGGACACAACTTACAGGAACATTCTATAGTACTAGTAAGAGGTGGAAGAGTTAAAGACCTTCCTGGTGTTAGATACAAAGTTATCAGAGGTGCATTAGACACATCCGGAGTTTCTGATAGAAAACAAGCTAGGTCAAGGTACGGTAGTAAAAAGGGTTAAGTTATGAGAAGAGGACCATCACTAAAACGAAAAGCTGAACCAGATCCCATTTACAACAGTGTTTTAGTATCTCAAATAATAAATCAAGTTCTTTTAGACGGTAAAAAAGATTTAGCAAGCGGTATAGTTTATGGCGCTTTGGAACTAGTTCAAAAACAAGCAGGATCCGATGCTATGGATGTCTTAAAAGATGCCTTTGAAAATGTTAAACCTCAAATAGAGACTAAATCAAGAAGAGTAGGCGGAACAAACTATCAAGTACCGATGGAAGTTCCAAATAGAAGGAGTACAACGCTTGCAATCCGATGGATTGTTGATTCATCAAGAAAAAGAGGTGAAAAGACCATGTCAGAGCGTCTTGGTAGAGAGATACTCGATGCTAGTAACAAAACTGGTGCCTCAGTTAAAAAAAGAGAAGACGTACACAAAATGGCCGAATCAAATAGAGCATTTGCTCATTACAGGTGGTAAAAAAATGAGTAGAGAAGTTGAATTAAACAATTTAAGAAATATCGGAATCATGGCTCATATTGATGCTGGAAAAACAACATTGACCGAAAGAATTTTATATTACACAGGCAAAACTTACAAAATTGGAGAAGTTCATGATGGTGCTGCTGTTATGGATTGGATGGAGCAGGAGCAAGAAAGAGGGATAACTATTACCTCTGCTGCAACAACATGTTCTTGGAACAAGCACACAATTAATATTATCGATACTCCAGGACACGTTGATTTTACTGTCGAGGTTGAAAGATCATTAAGAGTGCTTGATGGGGCAGTTGCAGTTTTTGATGGAGTTGCTGGTGTAGAGCCTCAGTCTGAAACAGTATGGAGACAGGCAGATAAATATAATGTACCAAGAATATGTTTTGTTAATAAATTAGACCGTACTGGTGCAGATTTTGATTTCGATGTTCAATCTATTGTTGAAAGGCTAGAAGCAAAGCCCGCAGTACTTCATATTCCAATAGGTTCTGAAGCAGATTTTATAGGTGTGATCGATCTTGTCGAAATGAAAGCCCATACATGGTCAAAAGATGATGGAACAGAATGGGATATCTCTGATATTCCAGATGATAAATTAGAAGAAGCACAGTTAAAAAGACAAGAGTTGCTTGATATAGTTGCTGAAGCCGATGATGATGTTTTAGAAAAATATTTTGCTGATGAAGAACTTTCAGTTGAAGATATTAAAAAAGCTATTAGAAAAGGTACGCTCGATGGATTATTTGTACCAGTATTAGCTGGTAGTGCGTTTAAGAATAAAGGTGTACAACTTTTATTAGATGCTGTTGTTGATTATCTTCCGTCACCTTTAGATATTGATGCTGTTACAGGATTTAAGCCTGGCGATGAAGAAAATGAACTCGTAAGAGAGCATAGTGACGAAGATCCATTCTCAGCCTTGGCATTTAAAGTAGTTAGTGATCCGCATGTTGGTAAATTGACTTACTTTAGAGTTTATTCAGGCACACTTAATAAAGGAGATAAAGTAACTAACACAACAACAGGTAAAGAAGAGAGACTTGGAAGAATTTTAAGAATGCACTCTAATTCAAGAGAAGATATAGATTTTATTTGCGCTGGAGATATTGTTGCTGGCGTAGGACTCAAAAATGCTAAGACGGGGGATACTTTATCAGCCTCATCAGACTTAATTCAATTAGAATCAATGACTTTTCCAGAACCTGTAATATCTGTAGCAATTGAGCCAAAATCTAAAGCAGATGAAGAAAAGCTTTCAGAAGGACTCCAAAAACTTGCTGAAGAAGATCCGACATTTAGAGTTCAGTCAGATGAAGAAACAGGACAAACAATTATTTCTGGTATGGGAGAGTTACATCTAGACATACTTGTAGACAGACTCAAACGAGAATTTAAGGTTGAAGCTAATATTGGTAAGCCTCAAGTAGCCTATAGAGAAGCACTTAAAAAGAAAACAGATGTTGAGGCAAAATACATCCGTCAAAGTGGTGGTAGGGGTCAGTATGGACACGTCATTATGGAATTTGAGCCAATTGAAGATGGTTACGAGTTTGTAGATTTAATTAAAAGCGGGAGGATTCCAAAAGAATATATTCCTTCTGTCAACGCTGGTGTTGAAGCTGCAATGGAAACAGGTGTGTTAGCTGGATATCCTTTAGTAAATGTAAAAGCAACTTTAAAGGACGGCACTTATCATGATGTAGACTCCTCTGAAATGGCTTTTAAAATTGCTGGCTCCATGGCATTAAAAGATGGAGCAAAAAAAGCAGGAGTTAAACTACTAGAACCTGTAATGAATGTAGAAGTAGTGACACCTGAAGATTTTATGGGAGATGTTGTCGGAGATCTTTCCTCAAGAAGAGGCAAGATAGCTGAAATGGAGCAAAGAGGATCTGCAAAGGTTGTCAATGCTAAAGTACCGTTATCAGAAATGTTTGGATACGCAACTGATTTGCGTTCCCGAACACAAGGCCGTGCAACATTTACGATGCAGTTTGATAGTTATGAAGACGTACCAGACAGCATAACTAAAGAAATAACTGCGAGTATTCGTGGAGTAGAGGTAGAAGTTTAAACCTGAATGGGTTTAAATTTATAAAAAAGGAGAAAATATGTCAAAGGAAAAATTTGACCGTAGCAAGCCTCATGTGAACGTTGGTACAATGGGACACATTGACCACGGTAAAACGACATTGACGGCCGCTATTACAAAAGTCTTATCCGATGCTAGCGGTGGTGAAGCTACTGCTTTTGAAGATATTGACAAAGCCCCTGAAGAGAGGGAAAGAGGAATCACTATCCAGATTGCTCACGTTGAGTATGAGACTGAAAACAGACATTATGCTCACGTAGACATGCCTGGTCACGCTGATTATGTTAAAAACATGATTACAGGTGCGGCACAAGTTGATGGAGCAATTTTGGTTGTATCTGCAGCAGATGGTCCTATGCCACAAACTAGAGAACACGTTCTACTAGCAAGACAAGTTGGTGTACCAGCTATTGCAGTATTCCTTAATAAAGTCGACCAAGTTGATGACGATGAGCTTTTAGATCTTGTAGAAATGGAAGTTAGAGAATTATTAAACGAGTATGACTTTCCTGGTGATGATGTTCCAGTAGTAAAAGGTTCAGCACTTGCTGCTCTTGAGGGTAAAGAAGAAGGCATAAACGCTGTTAAAGAATTAATGGATCAAGTTGACGCCTACATCGAAGAGCCAACAAGAATAGTTGATAAACCATTTTTGATGCCTGTTGAGGATGTGTTCTCTATCACTGGTAGAGGTACTGTTGTTACAGGAAGAATTGAACAAGGTATTGTCAACGTTAACGAAGAAGTTGAGATTGTTGGAATTAGAGAAACAACTAAATCAGTATGTACTGGTGTTGAGATGTTTAGAAAACTTCTTGATGAAGGTAGAGCTGGTGACAACGTTGGACTTCTTTTAAGAGGCGTAGACAAAGATGATGTTGAGAGAGGCCAAGTTATTGCTAAACCTGGTTCAATCACACCACATACTAAATTTGAAGCTGAAGTTTATGTGCTTACAAAAGAAGAGGGTGGTAGACACAACCCATTCTTTAAAGGTTATAGACCTCAGTTTTATTTCAGAACAACTGATGTAACTGGCGAAGTCAGTCTTTCAGAAGGTACTGAAATGGTCATGCCTGGTGACAACGTTGCTATCTCTGTTGAGCTTATATCCCCAATTGCTATGGAAGAGGGTGTAAAGTTCGCAATTAGAGAAGGCGGAAGAACAGTTGGAGCTGGACAAGTGACAAAGGTTATTGAGTAATAAAAACTAACCGGGAGTAGAATTCATACTCCCGGTTTTTTTTTGAGGAAAAAATGGCAAAAGAACAGCAAATTAGAATAAAGCTAAAAGCATATGACAATTATGTCGTAGACGAGTCTGCACGTAAAATTGCTGAAACTGTCATAAAAACTCAGGCCAAGGTAAAAGGTCCAATTCCTCTACCTACAAAAATTCATAGATATTGTGTCATCAGATCACCTCATGTTGATAAAAAATCAAGAGAACACTTTGAAATGAGAATTCATAAACGTTTGATTGATATCGTAGAACCAACACCAAAAACTGTAGATTCATTAATGAGACTTGATTTACCTGCTGGTGTAGAGGTAGAAATTAAATTATGAAAACTTTAATTGCAAAAAAAATTGGAATGACTCAAATTTATGATGAAAATTCAAAATCCCTTGGGGTTACGGTCTTGGATGTGTCAGACTGTAGAGTTGTCCAAGTTAAAAATAATGAAAAAGACGGATATAGTGCAGTTCAACTAACTATTGGTAAAAAGAAAAATCTTTCAAAACCTCTTGAGAGTCACTACAAAAAATATGATGTTGAACCAGGAGAAGTTTTACATGAAGTTAAGGTTGATGAAGACTCTGAATTAAATCCAGGAGCAAAGATCAATGTTAAAGATTTTTTTGAGATAGGCCAGAAAGTAGACATTACTGGAATATCGAAAGGTAAAGGTTTTGCTGGTGTTATGAAAAGACATAACTTTTCTGGACAAAAAGCTAGTCACGGTGTGCATAAAGTTCATAGAGCTGGTGGTTCGATTGGAAATGCATCTTTTCCTGGACATGTTTTCAAAGGACAAAAAATGGCAGGTCGTATGGGAAATCAAAAAACTACTATTCAATCTGTGACAATCGTAGGTTTGAATGAAGAAAAAAATTATTTATTAGTTAATGGTTCTGTCCCTGGTAATAAAGGAAATATCGTGCAAGTACAAAGTGCAGTGAAGGTTAACCAATGACTGTAAAGCTGGACACTATAAATATATCTGATAATAAAGTTTCAAAAAAACAATATGCTTTTAACAAGTTAGACGACATAAATCTTGGATTGCTTCATCAAGTCGTAAAAGGCAGCAGAACTAATTTTAGGAATAATACTGCAAGTGTTAAAACACGTGCACAGGTATCTGGAACAGGTGCAAAACCTTGGGCACAAAAGGGAACAGGTAGGGCTAGACAAGGTTCTCTGAGATCCCCACAATTCGCTGGGGGTGGTGTTGCACATGGACCTGGTACAAGAGTTTATCAAGACAGAACTCCAAAAAAAATGAAAAAGAAAGCTCTGGATATGGCAATATCACAAAGAATTGAAGAGAGTTCGGTTTTTGTAATTAATGGATCAGATTTTTCTACACCATCTACCAAACAAGCAGTTGCTTCTCTAAATGAGTTAAATATAGAAAGAAATTTTACATTTATTTACAGTGATAACGATGAAAATTTATACAAATCCTTTAATAATATTCCAAAATCAAGACTGGTATCTGTGAAAAAACTAGCTGCTATCGACATCATTTCGACAGATGATACAATTTTTTCTGTCGATGCAATCTCAGAATTCTTAGGAGAAGAATAATGAAATATCTAGAAGATGTTTTAATCGCTCCAGTTATATCAGAAAAATCATATGATAGAATTTCTGATTCAAATTCTTACTCCTTTTTTGTTCACCCAAAAACAGACAAACCACAAATTAAAAAGGCAGTTGAAGAAATGTTTGGTGTAAAAGTTTTAAGAGTCAACACAATGTATCGAAAAGGTAAGAAAAAAAGATTTGGATATGTAATTGGCCAACAAAGTACAAGAAAAATAGCAATAGTTACTCTCGCAGAAGGCGATACTATTGAGGCTTTTGGAGTTTAAAAATGGGTTCAAAGAAAATTAGACCAGTTACTCCCGGAATGCGTGGTCAGGTTGCTACAGATTTTAAAGATATTACAAAAAAGAAACCTGAAAAATCACTTTTAGAGTCAAAAAAATCATCTGGTGGTCGAAATAACAAAGGAAGAATTACTTCAAGGCACAGAGGTGGAGGACACAAACAAAAATATAGAGTAATAGATTTCAAAAGAATTAAAGATGGCATCCCTGCACGAGTTGCTGGAATTGAATATGATCCAAATAGAAATGCAAGAATTGCCCTTCTGCACTATGTTGATGGAGAAAAGTCATATATTATTGCACCAGATGGCATATCCGTTGACTCTAGAGTAGAGTCAGGACCAAAAGCAGATATTAAAGATGGCAATTGTTTACCATTAAGAAATATACCCGCAGGTACTTTTGTACATGCCGTTGAATTAAGACCTGGTGGTGGAGCAAAGATGGCAAGATCAGCAGGATCATCTGTTCAGCTTATGAGTAAAGAGGGTGATTCAGCATTGCTTCGCTTACCATCTGGAGAAATGAGAACAGTTCCAATGGATTGTAGAGCAACTGTAGGAATTGTTGGAAATGCTGAAGCAGAACTTACAAAATTAGGTAAAGCAGGTAGAAGTAGATGGAAAGGGGTTAGGCCACAGACAAGAGGTGTTGCCATGAACCCTGTCGACCATCCTTTAGGTGGAGGAGAAGGAAAATCCTCTGGTGGTAGAGTGCCTGTTAGCCCATGGGGTAAACCAGAAAAGAAGACTAGGAAAAAGAAAAAGTACAGCAATAAATCAATTGTTAGAAGAAGATCACAAAAAGGTAGAAATTAACATGGCTAGAAGTTTAAGAAAAGGACCATTTGTAGATGAACATCTGCTTAAAAAAGTAGAAGATGCTCAAAATACTGGCAATAAATCTGTTATTAAAACTTGGAGCAGAAGATCAACAGTAGTTCCTGAAATGGTTGGACTTACTATTGCAGTTCATAATGGGAGACAGCATCTACCTGTATTTATAACTGAAGCGATGGTAGGTCACAAACTTGGAGAATTTTCACCAACAAGAACTTTCAAAGGACATCCGGGACAAAACTAATGGAAAACACAACAGTTAAAGCACAAGGAAAATATATAAGACAATCACCTTATAAAATGAGGTTAGTTCTTAATTTAATTAGGGGTCTTGATGTTCAAGAAGCTTTAAATGTTTTAACATTTACTAAAAGAAGAGCAGCTGTTGAAATTAAACAAGTATTAGAAAGCGCTATATCTAATGCTGAAGCAAACTATAATCTAAATGCTTCTGATTTATATATATCAAAAGCTATTGCTGATGAAGGTCCTACATTGAAAAGATTTAGACCAAGAGCAAGAGGAAGAGCAGGAAGAATTAATAAGAGGACATCTCATTTATTGATTGAACTAGAAAGTGTGAGTGAATAATGGGTCAAAAAACTCATCCATATGCATTTAGAATTGGAATCGTTAACGATTGGAAGTCACGTTGGTTTAATAGTAAAGACTACAAGGATTTAGTAAATCAAGATTATCAAATAAGAAAGTTGCTTTCAAAAGAACTACCAAAAGCTGCAGTGTCAAGAATTGAAATTGAAAGAAGAGATAAGGGAGGAACCCTTACAGTTGACATTCACACTGCAAGACCAGGTGTCGTAATAGGTAGAAAAGGTGTTGAAGCTGATCGTCTTAGAAAAGGTATTGAGAAGCTTTCAAAACAACCTGTTAAATTAAACATTATTGAAATCAGAGAAGCTGAGCTAGACGCACAATTGTTAGCAAGAGGTATAGCAGATCAGTTAGAAAACAGAGTTGCATTTCGTAGAGCAATGAAAAGAGCTGTTTCTGCAGCGCTTAAAGCAGGTGCTGAAGGAGTAAGAGTTGAGTGTTCAGGTAGACTTGGTGGTGCTGAAATGGGGCGTAGAGAATGGTATAGAGAAGGAAGAGTACCATTACATACCCTAAGAGCCGATATAGATTTTGGAAGAGCAGCCGCGCATACTACAGTAGGAGCAATTGGGGTAAAAGTTTGGGTTTACAAAGGTGATGTTGTCGGCTCAAACAAGTTAAGACAAGAAAAAATTTCCGCTGAAGCCAATTTAGCTAGTGGTGGCCCAGCAGCTGGAAGAGTAAAATCAGTTAAATCAAGAGCTGAAGCTGCAGTGGGAGAGAAAAAAGAATCGAAGATTCTAGAAGCTGGCGGTGGTAAAAAATCTGGAGAAGATAAGACCTCAAATATAGTTGAAGCTGGAGGCGGTAAAAAAATTACAAAAGAAACTGCTCAAGCTGAATTTGAAGAAGAAAAATCTATCTTAGAAGAAGAGTAAATTATGTTGATGCCTAAAAAGACAAAATACAGAAAATCTCATAGAGGAAGAAGAAAAGGAAACTCTAAAGGTGGGAACACTGTAAATTTTGGTGACTATGGAATTCAAGCAGTTGAAACTTCATATGTCACAGGAAGACAGATAGAAGCTGCAAGAATTACAATAACTAGAACCATGAAACGTGGTGGAAAAGTATGGATCAACATTTTTCCTCATAAACCTGTAACTCAAAAACCTGCTGAGGTAAGGATGGGCTCTGGTAAAGGAAACGTCGAATATTATGTAGCTGTAGTAAAACCTGGTCGCATAATTTTTGAGATTTCTGGTGTTCCAGAAGATGTTGCAAGAGAAGCTATGAGAAAAGCCGGTCATAAATTACCAATGAAAACTAAATTTGTAAAAAGGGATAACTTATGAGCGTGAATGATTTAAGAGAGCTTTCTGTCACTGAATTGAAAAATAAGATAGTTGATCTCAAAAAAGAACTTATGGATTCAAGGTTTGCTTTAGCTACAAGCCAATTAGAAGACACCTCTGTATTTAAAAAAATTAGAAAAGAGATCGCTCAAGCAAATACTGTTTTGACTGAAAAGCTTAGTGTTGAAAATGTTGAGGAAGGTGAGTAATGGTAGAAGAATCAAGATCTTTTAGAAAAACTAGAACCGGAATTGTCACTTCTGATTCAAGAGAAAAAACAGTTACTGTTTCAATTGAAATTCAATTCCCACATCCAAAATATAAAAAAATTGTAAAGAAGACTAGAAAATTACATGCACATGATGAAAATTTCGACGCAAAAATTGGTGATACAGTAAAAATTATGGAAACTAAGCCATATTCAAAAACAAAGCGTTGGAGAATTACTGAAATTGTAGAAAGAGCAAGATGATACAGAAAGAGTCAAGACTAAAAGTTGCTGATAATTCAGGTGCAAAAGAAGTACTTTGTATAAAGGTTAAAGGTAGTTCCAGAATTAGATATGCAGGCTTAGGTGATGTTTTTGTAGCCACTGTAAAAGACGCTATTCCTGGAGGTCAAATTAAAAAAGGAGATATTGTCAACGCGGTAGTTGTCCGAACAAAAAAAGAAACTAGAAGAAAAGATGGTACATATATTAGATTTGACGAAAACGCCTGTGTCATTATTAACGAGCAAGATCAACCTAGGGGTACAAGAATTTTTGGTCCAGTTGGTCGTGAACTTAGAGAAAAAAGATTTATGAGAATAGTTTCATTAGCGCCGGAGGTTTTGTAATGAAAATTCAAAAAGGAGACTTAGTTAAAGTCATATCTGGTAAAGATTCAGGAAAACAAGGAAAAGTCTTGCAAGCATTTCCAAAAAAAGGGACTGTTCTTGTTGAGGGTGTGAATATTACAAAGAAACATCAAAAACCACAAGGTCAAACAATGCAGGGCGGTGTAATCGACAAGAGTATGCCAATAGATGTCTCCAACGTTGCTTTAGTTGTCAAGAAAAAGTCAGGCAGAGTGAGTTATAAATTTGATAAAAATGGTAAGAAGTATCGAGTGCTAGCACAAACAGGTGATGAAGTATGATACCAAGATTAAAAGAGCAGTTTAATACTGAATTGAAAACTTCAGTTATGGAGCAACTTAGCCTTAATAATGTAAATGAGATACCAACACTTGATAAAATTATTATCAACATTGGTGATGGTAAAGCTGCTACAGATGGAAGAGCACTTGAGTCTATGATTGATGAGTTAACAGCTATATCAGGACAAAAACCAGTAATTAGGCGTGCAAAAAAATCAATTGCGGGATTTAAAATACGAGAAGGCATGCCAATTGGTGTAGCAGTAACTCTTCGTGGTGATCGTATGTGGGAATTTTATGACAGATTTGTTCAAGTAGTTGTTCCAAGAATCAGAGACTTTAGAGGTTTTAATAAAAAATCATTTGATGGAAATGGGAATTATACACTCGGACTTAACGAGCAATTAGTTTTTCCAGAAGTTGAATACGATAAAGTTCGTGATATAAGAGGTATGAATATTACTATTTGTACTTCTGCTAACGATAACAACCAAGGTTATGTATTATTACAATCGCTAGGATTTCCATTTAGGGAGAATTAATTATGGCAAAAACAAGCAAGATAGTTAAAAACAATAAAAGAAAAAGAACGATAGGTGTTTACTCCGATAGACGTCAAGAGCTTCTTAAAATTATTAAGGACCCCAATACTTCTTATGATGAAAAAAGAGAAGCGCAAAAAAAGATTGCTAAGATGCCAAGAGATGCTTCTCCAACAAGGCATAGAAATAGGTGTGAAGTTACAGGAAGGCCTCGAGGTAATCTGAGAAAGTTTGGTATGTCCAGAAATACGTTCAGAGATTTAGCCCTTAAAGGAGAACTACCCGGAATAAAGAAAGCGTCTTGGTAAAATGAATTCAGATCCAATTTCAGATTTTTTGACTCGAATCAGAAATGCTTCAATGGTCAACAAACCATCAGTTATCGTTCCTCATTCAAAATTCAAGTTGGAACTGTCTAAACTTTTAAAAAATGAGGGCTATATAAGTGATGTAAAAGTAATAGAAGAGTCCTCAAAAAAAGAAATTCAAATTGATTTAAAATACTCAGAAGAAGGTGCACCTGTGCTTGCTGGTTTGAACAGATTAAGTAAGCCTGGTAGAAGACTATATGTTGGATCCGAATCACTTCCAAGAAATAACGGTGGTTTAGGTACAGTAATTATCTCAACATCTCGAGGGTTGCTTCCTGATTCTGAAGCTAGAAAACGAAAACTCGGTGGAGAGCTTATTTGTGAGGTTTGGTCATGAGCAGAATAGGAAATAAGCCAGTTTTAATCCCTGAAAAAATAGAAATGAATTTAAATGGCAATTCAATTATTGTTAAAGGTCCAAAAGGAGAATTAACTACTGAAATTGTTGATGAGAGAATTAAATTTGAAATTAAAGAAAATGAATTATTATTCTCAAGAACTTCCGAAGCTCCAGAGGTTAGAAGCTTACATGGTTTGTACAGATCTTTAGTTGCTAACAATATTGAAGGAGTATTAGAAGGATATAGTAAAACACTTTTACTTCAAGGTGTTGGACACAGAGCCACTCTAAAGGGCAATGATATTGAAATTTTATGCGGCTTCTCTCATCCTGTACTGTTTAATCAAGTTGAGGGAATAAAATATGAAGTGCCTGATCAAAACACAATAATAGTTTCCGGAATTGACAAAGCGCTAGTAGGTCAAGTTGCTGCAAATATACGAGCAATTAAACCACCTGAACCATATAAAGGCAAAGGTATAAGATACAAAGATGAATATGTTAGAAGAAAAGCAGGTAAGGCTGCTGTAACAGCTGGAGCTTAATAACTATGAAAGTTAAAGATAAAAGAATACACAGAAAAATTAGAATAAGAAAAAAAATATCTGGCACATCCAAAGTACCTAGGCTTGCTGTTTTTAAAAGCAACAACAATATATATGTTCAAGCAATAGATGATCTTAATCAAGTAACTATTGCTTCCGCTAGCACATTGTCTAAAGAGGTAAAAACTAAAACACTATCCGTAGAGTCAGCAAAAGAAGTTGGTGAAGTGATGGGTGAAAAGTTAGCAGGATTAAAAATTAAATCCGCTGTTTTTGACAGAGGCGGCTATGTTTACCACGGAAGAATTAAATCTTTAGCTGATGGAATTAGAGAAAAAGGAATCAAATTTTAATGTCTGAATTAGAACTGCAAGAAAGTGTTATACATATTAACAGAGTTGCCAAGGTTGTTAAAGGTGGTAGAAATTTCGCATTTACAGCTCTAGTTGCTGTAGGTGATGGAAATGGAAATGCTGGGATTGGATATGGTAAAGGCTCTGAAGTCCCATTAGCTATTCAAAAAGCCATCGAAGATGCAAAAAAGAATATTTCAGAAATACCTATGGCAGGTTCAACAATAGTTCACTCAATCGTTGGAAAACACGGCTCTTCAAGGGTTCTTTTAAAACCTGCTGCACCAGGTACAGGAGTTATTGCCGGAGGTGCTGCTCGTCAAGTTCTTGAAGTTGCTGGAGTAAAAGACATATTAGCAAAATCGCTCGGATCCCCAACTCATTTAAATGTGGCCAAAGCAACAATCAATGGCCTTCTCAATCAAAGAACGCCTGACAGTGTTGCTAGTTTACGGGGCAAGAAGTCTTCTGAGGTAGCTCCTCCAGGTTTAGTTGAGGCCTATGAGAAAACAAAAGCTGAAAAAAAAGTAAAGGTTCCTGATGAAAGTTAAAATAACCTTAAAGAGAAGCTTGATAGGCGAGAAACCCAAAGCAAGAGAAACTGCCAGAAGTTTAGGATTAAAAAAGATAAATTCTTTTACTGAAAGAGAAGTGAACCCTATGATTCAAGGTATGCTTAACAAAATTGAACACCTTGTTGAAATTGAGGAAATCTAATGAAAAAGTTACGTTTTCATCATTTAAAACCAACACCTGGATCTACAAAACAGAAATTAAGAAAAGGTCGCGGTGAAGCTGGAAAGCGAGGAAAGACTGCAGGTAGAGGAACTAAAGGTACAGGTGCTAGGAAAACCGTTCCTGCATATTTTGAAGGAGGTCAAATTCCTTTATATAGGAGAATTCCTAAATTAAGAGGTTTAAACAATCCACCTAAAATGTCTTATGTTGTTGTAAATGTAAGTGATCTCGAAGAAAAAGCTGCTGATGGTGAAGTTAATCCTGATGTTCTTAGGGAACTTGGCTTAACTAGAAAAAAAGGTCTTGTTAAAGTTTTAGGTGATGGTGAAGTTACAAAAAAAATTGACCTTAAGATTCACGCGATTAGTGAAGTAGCTAAAAGTAAAATTGAAAGTGCTGGCGGGTCTGTCGAGATAATTAATGAGTAATTATGCAACTCTCAATATTTAGATATATATTTAAAATTCCAGACCTTAGAAAAAGAATATTTTTTACTCTTTTTATGTTTGCTGTTTACAGGCTCGGTGCAGCAGTGCCAGTACCAGGAGTAGATTTAGAGGCTGTTCAACGTCTAACTGACTCAGGATCACAAGCTGGAATTTATGGTTTATTAAATTTATTCTCCGGAGGTGCTTTAGAGACATTTTCTGTTTTTGCTTTAGGAATTATGCCATACATTACAGCTAGTATCATTCTTCAGCTATTGACAGTTGTGATACCAAGATTACAAAAACTACAAGAAGAAGGAGAGTCTGGTAGAAAAGTGATCACTCAATGGACAAGGTACATAACAGTAGTTTTAGCTCTATTGCAATCAACTGCCTTAACTTATTTATTTTCTAGAGGTAGTCTCACAGGTGGTATTTCACTTATTCCAAATTACACACCATCTAGAGTTGGATTGATAGTTTTAACAATGACTGCAGGTACTGCCTTTATTATGTGGATTGGTGAGTTGATTTCACAAAGAGGAGTTGGAAATGGAATGTCATTAATTATTTTTGCTAGCATTGTAAGCCAGCTTCCTGCACAATTTGGAGGTGCATATCAGGTAACTGCTGGACAAGGAAGAATTGGACAATTTACATTTTTAATGCTCATGTTCTTTTTAATGATTGTTGGAATAATCTATGTTGAGCAAGGTCAAAGAAGAATCCCTATACAATTTGCAAAAAGAGTAAGAGGCAGAAAAGTTATGGGTGGTCAAAGCACATATATCCCTCTTAAGGTCAACAGTGCTGGAGTTATCCCAGTTATTTTTGCGACAAGTATTTTGTTTTTTCCTGCATTAGTAGCTACTTCATTACCACAAGATAATTCTGTTACTGCAGCAATTAGAAATTGGATAGACGTTAACTTGGCAAATTCCCAGGGTACAACATGGTTTTATATTTTCTTTTTAGGGATATTGATAATATTTTTTACTTATTTTTATACAACTATACAATTTGATCCAGTACGTCAATCAGACATGATCCGAAGGCAAGGTGGCTTCGTTCCAGGAGTAAGGCCGGGTATATCAACAACAAATTATTTGTCACATATAATAAACAGAATTACCTTACCAGGCTCTATATTTTTAGCATCCGTCGCAGTATTGCCATCGATAGCTTCTGCGATTTGGGATATACCTTTAGGTTTTAGCGGAATTTCAATCTTAATAACTGTCGGTGTTGCTCTTGAAACTATGAAGCAAATTGAAAGTCAGTTAAGCATGAGAAATTATGAAGGATTCATTGATTGAGTGAATTAAATATATTTCTTGGACCGCCAGGTGCAGGAAAAGGAACTCAAGCTCTGAAAATTGCGTCTGAATTTGACCTAGCCCATATCTCAACGGGTGATATGTTGAGAGAACATGTAAGCAGTGGAACTGAACTAGGTAAAATAGCTAAAAGTCTTCTTGATGAAGGAAATTTAGTCCCTGACAAATTAGTTATAGAAATGCTTCTAGAGAGACTGAATAATGAAGACTGTAAGAATGGTGCAATCCTTGATGGCTTCCCCAGAACCTTACCCCAAGCTAAAAGCTTAGAGAGTTTAGATAAAGAATTTCCTGTTGCGAAAGTTTTTGTATTTGAAGTAAACGAAGATGAATTAATAAAAAGAATTTTACTAAGAGGGGAAATGACTGGCAGATCCGATGATACTGAAGATTCAATTAAGGTCAGGTTTGAAGTTTACAAAAAAGATACGCAGCCTTTAGTTGATTTTTATAATGAAAAAAACTTGGTAAATGTTATAGATGCTGTTGGGGAAGTAGAGGATATTTACAACTCAATTTCTAGACACTTTAAATAATGATTACATATAAAACACCAGAAGATTTTAAAAAGATGGAAGCTGCAGGAAAAGTTGTATCAAATATACACTATGAAATTTATGATAAAACAAAAGCAGGAATGACACTTATTGATTTAGACGATATTGCCAAAAATATAATTGAGAAGTCAAATGTAAAAGCTAGTTTTTTAGGATATCACGATTATCCAGCTCATATATGTGCTTCACCAAATGATGTAATTGTTCATGGAATACCCAATGATTATGTTGTAAATGAAGGAGATATAATTTCTATTGATGTTGGCGTTATTTTTGAAGGATATCATGCTGATGCAGCTTTTAGTTTTGGTGTTGGTGAAATTACAGAAGAAGAAAAAAATCTATTATCAAAAACTAAACATGCACTTCATGAAGGTATAAAACTTGTAAAGGATGGTCAAAAACTGGGAACAATTGGTCATAAAATTGACAAAATAGCTAAGAAAAACAATTTTGGCAATGTTAGGAACTATGTTGGTCATGGAATAGGTCAAGAAATGCACGAAGAACCCCAAGTACCCCATTATGGTAAGAAGAATCAAGGTTTTGAATTAAAAACAGGTATGGCAATATGTATTGAGCCAATGTTTAATCTTGGTACAGAAGAGAATTTTATTGATGAAGATGGCTGGACAATTAGAACATTAGATGGAAAAAAGTCTGCACATTGGGAACATACTGTAGGAATTACCGAGGAAGGAACACGTGTTTTTACTGAAAACTTATTTTAATTTTGTGTTTGTAATAGTTTCAAATCGCACTAATCTAGTAAATCGGTCACATAATCAAGGCTAATTTTGGTAGAAAAAGAAAAAAACATAATAAAAGTCCAAGGGACAGTTATGGAAACACTGCCAAATGCCTCTTTTAAGGTTCAGCTTGAAAGTGGAGCTGAAATATTAGCTCATGTGTCTGGAAAAATGAGAATGAGGTACATTAGAATCCTTCCAGGTGATGTTGTTGAAATGGAAGTTTCACCATATGATCCAACAAGAGGTAGGATTATTTGGAGACATAAATGAAAGTTAAAGCAAGTATTAAAAAGCGTGGTCCAAATGACCAAATTGTAAGAAGAAAAGGAAAGCTTTACGTAATTAATAAAAGAAATCCTAGACACAAACAAAGGCAAGGTTAATTTACAATGGCACGTATTTCAGGTATTGATATCCCAAGGGATAAGAGAGTTATAGCATCTTTGAGATACATCCATGGAATCGGATCCAAAAGAGCTGAAGATATTTGTGTTGATTTAAAAATTGACCCCAGCACAAGAGTAAGTAATTTAACAAATGATGAAGTTGCTCAAATTAGAAAATACATCGAAGCTAATTTTAGAGTTGAGGGAGATCTTAGACGAGATGTGTCCCAAAATATTCGTAGAAAAACAGAAATTGGAACATATCAAGGATTAAGGCACAGAATGGGATTACCAGTCAGAGGACAGAGAACTCACACTAATGCTAGAACACGAAAAGGCCCAAGATTTGCAATTGCCGGAAAAAAGAAAGCGACTAAATAATAATGGCAGATCAAAAAACTAAAAAGAAGAACAAGAAAAACGTTCCTTCAGGAGTAGCTCATATTAAAGCTAGTTTCAACAACACAATAATTAATATTTCTGACCCAGCCGGACAAACAATTGCTTGGACATCCGGTGGTTCAGTAGGATTTAAAGGTTCAAGAAAATCTACACCCTATGCTGCTCAAGTCGCTGCAGAAGAGGCAGTTCGAAGAGCTACAGAGCACGGTGTGCATAAGCTAGACATTATCATTAGCGGCACTGGTGCTGGTAGAGAAACAGCTGTTAGAACTCTACAAAATATGGGAATGGATGTAGGGACTATTAAAGATATAACACCAACACCTCACAATGGGTGCAGACCCAAGAAAAGAAGAAGGGGATAATGGCTAGATATACAGGACCTCGAGTTAGAGTATCAAGAAGAATAGGCTTTAATGTATTTGAAAATAGGAAGGGCGACAAAGCACTTCAAGATAGACCATATCCTCCTGGAGAAAATGGAAGAAAGCGTGCAAGAGAAACTGATTACGGCACCCAATTAAAAGAAAAGCAAAAAGTTAGATATATGTATGGTGTCCTAGAAAAGCAATTTAGAAATTACTATAAAGAAGCTTCAAGAATGAATGGCATAACTGGTGAGAACCTTTTAATTTTACTTGAATCAAGACTTGATAATGTAATTTATAGAGCTGGTTTTGCATCTACCAGACCTCAAGCAAGACAGCTTGTATCACACAGACATTTCAAATTAAATGGAAAATTCGTAGACGTTCCATCGCATCAAGTTAAAGCTGGAGATGTAATTGAGATAAAAGACTCAAGCCAAGATTTAATTGTTATTCAACACACCATTGATACTGGTCAAGACTACGTTATACCTTCTTGGTTGGATGTCGATAGTAAAAAGAAAATTGTAAAGATTGCTGCATCTCCCACAAGGAATGATGCAAGTTCACAAATTGAAGAACAATTAATAGTAGAGCTTTATTCAAAATAAAATTTGAGAGGAGAAAATAATATGTTGATGCTACAAAGACCTGAAATTACTCAAGAAGACCTTGGTAATAACAGAACAAAATTTGTTATCGAACCGCTTGAGCCAGGTTTTGGATTAACACTTGGTAACACAATGAGGAGAGCACTTTTATCAAGAGTTCCTGGAGTTGCTGTAACTGGAATAAAAATTGACGGTGTGAATCATGAATTTACATCTATACCCGGTGTAGTAGAAGATGTTTTAGATCTTCTTTTAAATCTAAAACGATTAGTCTTGAAAGTCGAAGATCAAGAAAACCACACATTAACAGTCAAAGCTAAGGGTCCTGGTGATGTCCTAGCTGCACAAATTCAATGTCCAGCAGGAGTTGAAGTTGTAAATACTGACTTAAAAGTTTGTACGCTTTCAGATGGAGCCACATTAGACATGGAAGTATCAATCGCTCATGGTGTCGGATATCGACTTGCAGATAAAAATAAGACTAGTGACTCTAGCTTTATTCCTATCGACTCGATTTTTTCTCCAATTGTAAGCGTAAGTTACGGAGTTTCCCCTACTCAAGTTGGACAAGTTACTGACTATGATAAATTAACTTTAGATGTTGAAACTGATGGTTCAATTGAGCCTAGTGAAGCAATATCTTCAGTTGGCAAAACTTTGGGTGAATTATGGAAGCTTTTTGCTGATATAGATGAAGGTGTTGGACTCGAGCTTGGTGAGCTTACAATTTCTGAAGGCAGTTCCCCAGATCTCTCATTATCTGTTGATGCTTTAGATTTATCTGAAAGACCAAGAAATTGTCTTGGAAGAGAAAACATCACTACTGTGGGACAAATTCTTGAATATACAGAAGATGATTTGTTGAACTTAACTAACTTTGGTCAAAAAAGCTTAGATGAGCTTGTAGCAAAGTTAGATGAATTAGGTTTAAGCTTACCAACAAGTTCCGACCTAGACTCTGGAGATATGGCTGATGCCTAAACCAACTAAAGGTAAAAGACTTGGGGGCTCATCTTCCCATGAAGATCAAATTATAAGTAATTTGATAAGTGCTTTGATTCAACATGAAAAAATTGAGACAACAGTTACTAAAGCAAAGACAGTAAAGCCTTACGCTGAAAAAGTAATTACCAAAGCCAAAAAAGGATCTTTACATGACAGGAGACAAGTTTTGAAAATGATTCAAGACAAATCTGTAGTAGCAAAACTATTTGAAGAAATTGGTCCCAAGTATGAAGACCGTGATGGTGGTTATACAAGAATTACAAGAACAAGACATAGACAGGGTGATGGTACAGAATTAGCTATTTTAGAGCTAGTTTAAAGAGTGAACTCACTTAAAAATATTTGGTCACAATTTAAAAAATTTATAAGATTTGATCAGTCAACTTTTATTCAAATCAGTAATGACAGGTATGAATCTGGAAATGCCCTAATAGTAGTATTACTGAGCTTGCTGTCTATTTATATACCTTTGGTCATTAATGCTTCAGTAGTCAATGTTGCAGATATAATTTTTTATGGAGTTGTTGATGGAATTTTTGCATGGCTTTTTGCAAATCTTGCAATTTGGTTTTTATTATCAAGAGCATTTAATCAACAAATCGAAATCCCTTCTCTTTTAGTTTTTACAGGCTACACACATGGTCTTGTAGGATTCATTGGTGTAGTTGTTTTAATAAATTCCTTGATCACTATTCCAGCCATTTTTTTGCAAATTACAACTATATCAATTTTTGCTTGGATGTATTTTGTATTATCAAAATCTCTACGTTCAGCTTTTTTATTTGAGGATAGGGTAGCAAGTATAACAACAGTGACTTTTTTACTTGTATTAACATTATTTTCAGACCCAATCCGTATTTTTGTTTAAATGCAAAATTACAAAGTAAGTATTGCATATGATGGATCAAGCTTTTATGGATTTCAAAAACAAAAAAGTAGACCAACTGTACAAGGAAAAATAGAAGAAGTTCTTGATCTACTGATTGAAGATTACGAATTAAATTATTCTGGTAGAACTGATGCTGGAGTACATGCAAAAGAACAAGTATTAAACATTCTTACGGATATTAAAATTACTGAAAAATTAATCTCTTCAATTGATAAATTACTTGGAAACTCTATTTCAGTAAATTCATTTAATCAAATTAGTAATGATTTTCATGCTAGGTACAGTGCAAAAGAACGAACTTATGTTTACTCTACAATGGATAATCAAAAAAAATTACCTTATTTACTTAATAGTACTCACCAACATAATTCATCACTCGATTTGGAAAAGTTGAATGAAATATCTCAATTATTTTTGGGAAAGAATGACTTTTCATCATTTGCTAAAGTTGAAAAAAATAAAAATCCTGAAAGAGAAATTTTTAAAAGTGTATGGAAAAAAAACTCTAATATTTTTACATATACAATTACTGGAAATTCATTCCTTAGAAATATGGTGAGAAATTTAGTCGGCGTACAACTGGCTTTTAATGATAATAAATTAACATTAAAAGAAATAAAATCACAATTAGATAAACCTGATGGAAATCGTTTAAATTATATAGCTCCTGCTAACGGTTTAACTCTTTGGAAAGTTAAATACTAGTTTTCATAAATATATATGCACTTTATACTAGTATTTCGTTACAATTCTAAAGATTGATAAATGAATACAAAAACAACATTTGAAGGAATAGAATCCTCAGAACGCAACTGGCACTTAGTTGATGCAAGTGGTCTACCTATTGGAAGACTAGCCAGTGAAATTGCACAAATTTTGAGAGGAAAACATAAACCTCAATACGCACCTCATTTAGATGTAGGAGATCACGTAGTTGTAATAAACGCTTCAAAAATATCTATTACTTCAAAAAAGTCTGAACAAAAAATGTACCATTCACATTCCGGATTTCCTGGAGGTATAAAATCTGAAAGTTTTAATTCTCTAAGGCAGAGAAAGCCAGAAAAAATAATTGAACGCGCTGTATGGGGTATGTTGCCAAAAAATAGATTAGGAAGATCTATATTAAAAAAGCTTCACATATACGCAGATTCAAACCACCCTCATCAAAGTCAAGATCCAAAAGAGCTAAGTTTTAACATAAAGAAAGTAGAAGAAAATGGCTAACTCATTTTATGGAACTGGAAGAAGAAAAACCTCTGTAGCAAGAGTTACTTTAACTGAAGGTACAGGAAAATTTACATTCAACGGAAAAGATGTAGAACAATATTTTCCAAGTCCATCTATGAAAATGACAATTGAGAAACCTTTTAAAGTTGTAAACATGGATTCAAAATATGATGTTGTTGCCAATGTAAGTGGTAGTGGATTATCAGCTCAGGCAGACGCAGTTTCACTTGGAATATCACGTGCATTATTAGAAGTTGATCCTGACTTAAGACCTAAATTAAAAAAAGCCGGGTTGCTTACTCGAGACGCGAGAAAAGTTGAGCGTAAAAAATATGGTCTCAAGAAAGCAAGAAGAGCCGAGCAATTTACTAAGAGATAGTCAAAAAATTGAAGCAATATTTCGGTACTGATGGAATCCGAGGTATTCCAAACGAAACTCTGAATAAAGATTTAGTTTCAAAAATATTTTCTTCTGTAGAGTTACTTTTATCACCAAAATCCGTGGCAGTAATTTTAGATACAAGAAGTTCATCGTTAGAACTTCTAGATTGGATATGTGCTGGCTTAAGTGAAAATGTCGAGGTTATTAATTATGGAGTGCTTCCTTCTGGTTCAATGCCTGTTCTTTTAAAAGAATTCAATCATGATCTTGGTGTAATTATTTCAGCATCTCATAACCCAAGTGAATATAACGGTATTAAATTAATTGATCATAAAGGTTCAAAACTATCTGACAATCTTGAGATAGATATAGAAAAAGCTCTGTCTGATGTTAATTTACCTAAAGAGTTTACAACTTCCAAAGAATCTCAAAATGGATATCAAGCCTACCTTGAGTTTTTAAATAATTTAATTAATTTTGATCTAGCTAAATTTAATGTATTGTTTGATACAGCTAATGGGTCTTCATATAAAATAATTGAAGATTTGTTTAAGTCAAAAAAAGCTAAATATAGAATAATTTCAAATAATCCAGATGGAGAAAATATAAATTTAAATTGTGGAGCAACTCACCTCGATAACTTAAAGCAAAATAGTGGAAAAAATGAAATTGGTGCAGCGTTTGATGGTGATGCAGATCGACTCATTTTGCTAGATGAGGAAGGAAATATTTGTAATGGTGATGTGATTATATTATTAATTGCAAAGTATCTTGAGGCAATTAATCAGTTAAACAATAAAGTGGTCGTATCAACAGTTATGGCAAATTACGGCTTTAAAAATTCAATGGATAAAAACAATTTTAAGAATATTGAAACTAAAGTAGGCGACAAATATGTTGCAGAAGCGATGGATGAAAACAATGCCTCAATAGGTGGGGAGCAATCTGGTCATATAATTATTTCTGAAGCATTACCAGTAGGTGATGGCCTTGTAACTTTAATATACTGCTTAAAAGCACTTGCATTTTTTGACACTACATTATCAAAATTTAAATCTGAAAATATTGAGGAATATCCGCAAAAATTAGTCAATCTTGAATTGAGTACTATGCCTGAGGAAAACCAAATTAAAGAATTGAATAAAATAGCAAAAAAATTGACTGATAAATACGATTTAGATGGAAGGTACTTGATTAGAAATTCAGGAACTGAGCCATTACTTAGAGTGCTAATTGAAGCTAAAGATAGTAATTCTGTAAATGAATTTAGTGATGAATTAATAAACAATATTAAAAACTATCTTTTTACTTAATTTTTTTACTTATAATATATACAACGAGCAAATTAGCGCCAGGCCTTGAAAAAGGTGACGAGGTGGTATGTTATCGAAAAATTCGGCGGATGCATACTCGGCTCTACGGTCGTAATAAATTGTTTAAAAACAGCAAGAAATTGTTGAACAGAGTCAATTTAACGTAGTCTTAATTTCAACTTGCTCGTTGGAATGGAGAAAGTATGTGTGGAATAATCGGGTATTCAGGCCCAAAAGAACCCTTACCAATTCTAATTAGTGGATTATCAAGATTAGAGTACCGCGGATATGATTCTGCGGGAGTGGCTTTAATTGATGGAGATAACCTATCAATAGAAAAAAAAGAAGGAAAACTCAGTGTGCTTAAGGAGCATTTAGAAGGAACTTCAATAAAAGGAAACATTGGAATTGGTCATACAAGATGGGCAACACATGGAGTTCCGAGCGATGTTAATGCTCATCCTCATGCGGATAATGCTAATGAATTTGCCATCATTCACAATGGAATTATTGAGAACTACGCTGAGTTAAAAGATGATTTAATTCAAGACAATTATAGCTTTATTTCGGAAACCGACACAGAGGTTGTTGCTGTTGAGTTGAGTAGAAAATGGAATGGTGAGTTGTTAGATACTGTTTTAGATGTAGCTAAATCACTTGATGGTACCTATGCTCTTGTTGTAACTTCAACAAAACAGCCAGGCACAATTGTAGCTGGAAGAATGATGAGTCCATTAGTTCTAGGTGTTGGTGAGGGGGAGGTCTTTTTAGCATCTGACTCTGCAGCAATTTTAGAATATACAAACAAAATGATATTTCTAGAGAATGGTGACTTTGTAGAAATTAATGATGGAAATTTTACTTTGTACGATATAGAAAAAAATGTAATAACAAGAGATATTCAAGTTATAGACTGGGAGGTCTCTGAAGCAGAAAAAGCTGGTCATGACCATTTCATGTATAAAGAAATACTTGAACAAGCAGAAGTAATTGAGAGAACAATTGCAGGAAGAATTGAAAAAAACTCAACAGAAATACCAATACATTTAGATAAAGCAAAAAAGTTTGAAAAGATATGGATTGTTGCTTGCGGTACTGCTTATCATGCTGGTTTATTTGGTAAAGATTTATTTGAAAAAGTTCTTGGAGTTCCTGTAAGTGTTGAACTTGCTTCTGAGTTTAGATATCGAGAGCCAATAATAGGCAAAAATGATCTTGCTATTGTTATATCTCAGTCTGGTGAAACTATGGATACAATCGCAGCAACAGAATTACTAAAAGAAAATGGATCTCACGTATTAGCTTTAGTAAATGTTGTTGGGAGCTCACTTGCAAGAATGGCAGATAGTGTATTTTATCTTCACGTTGGTCCAGAAATTGGTGTGGCATCAACAAAAGCATACTTGGGAATGTTAGTTGGACAACTTTTGCTAGCAAAACATTGGGATTCAAATAATAAATTAGATACTTCACTTGAAGAGATTAAGGCGCTTCCTTCTTTAATCGAAGAAGCGTTAAAGTGTGAAGATCAAGTAAAACAGATATCAAAACTAATTTATAAGAAGAAAGATATTTATTTTATAGGTAGAGGCTTAGATTATGCTTTGGCTGCTGAAGGGGCATTAAAATTGAAAGAGATATCTTATCTTCATGCTGAAGCTCTTGCAGCAGGAGAACTTAAGCATGGAACACTTGCACTTATTGAAGAAGGAACTCCAGTGATAGTCACCGCTAGTCAAAGACATTTATTAGATAAAACAACTAGCAATGTACAAGAGGTAATTGCTAGAGGAGCGTATGTTATAGCAGTTGGAGATGTTTCATCTAAGAAATTAAAAGACATATCAAATAATTACATTGCACTTCCTGAAACAAGTGAAATGCTGTCGACTATTATATCGATTATCCCTCTACAGTTTATTGCTTATCATGTAGCTAATTTAAATGGCGAGTCAATTGACCAGCCCAGAAATTTAGCTAAATCTGTAACTGTTGAATAAATAAAGGAGCTTGCTTGTCATGGATAAAAAAATTAAAAATACCGGAAGCATGATTGGTGTTGGTACAGCTATAGGAGCAGCAGTTTTTGCTGCTACAAACGAACCTACCTGGTTAGCTGTAGGTGTTGCATTAGGAGCAGCACTCAGTTGGAGAAAACCACAAAATAAAAATGAATAATGAATCAACGAATTCTAATAATGCTGGAAATTTGATTGGTATTTGGATAGCAATGGGAGTTGCAGTTTTTGGATGGCTTTTTGTAAATTTATCTCCTTGGATAGCAGCAGGTTTTGCAATTAGTGCAGTGCTTACATACAAAATACCAAAAGGATTTAGATCTTAAAAAATTAACTTTTATAATTTGCAATTCTATTAGACATTAGAATGAAACAGATGGACAGAGGATACATTTTCGTAAATAAATCTCACTTAGTCAGCAATTTGAATTACTTAAGTGACCTTACAAAAAAAGAGTTGTGTCTGGTTGTGAAAGCAAATGCCTATGGACATGGTATTCAATGGACTGTAAAAACAGCTGAGGAGGCTGGAATTAGTTGGTTTGCTGTAGCATCTGTAAATGAAGCAATTCAAGTTAGGAATATTTCAAAAGGTGCCAGGATACTTTTATTAGCCGAACCTTCAAAATCTCAAATAAAAAATGTTTTAAAAAACGAAATAGATTTGACCGTTTACAATGAAGAATTTATTGATGAATTAATTAATGTCGAAGGAAACCTCAATGTGCACTTAAAAGTTGACACTGGCATGCATCGCATAGGTTGTGAACCAGAAAATTTTGATAAATTAATGGAAAAAATTCAAACATCATCATTAAATTTAGTTGGAATTTGCACACATTTTCCAACTGCTGATACTGATGAACAATACACACAAAATGCTTTAAATTTGTTTAAAGCATTAATTAGTGGACACGATACTGATGGCTTATTACTACATGTAGACAATTCAGCCTCTAGTTTTTACAATTCTGATGATTCATTCAACATGACAAGAATTGGTTTAGCAGCATATGGTACACAAATTTCAATAAAAAATTATGATCACAATTTGATGCCAACAATGGAAATTAAAACAAGAATCTCCAACTTACAAAAAAGAAATAAAGGTGACGCTGTTTCCTATGGAAAATCTTTTGAGCTAGAAAGAGATTCGACAATTGCAACAGCTCCAATTGGTTATGGTGATGGATACCCTTGGAACTCTTTTCCTGATGGTCATGTTTTAGTAAATAACAAAATTTGTAAATTGATAGGCAGGGTAACTATGGACCAAATTTTAATTGATGTAACTGATATAAAGGTCAAAGTTGATGATGAAGTAACTGTCCTAGGTAAATCTGAAAATGGACAGCATGAAATAACAGTTACTGACATTGCACAATGGAATAAAACTATTGAATGGGAAATATTAACTAATATGTCAAGAAGGCTTGAGAGAATAGAAATTGAGTAATTTAGTAAAAGAAGAAGACTTGGATATTTTTTTGGATGACTATTTTAAAACTTTACACTTACCCAAAACAATTGGTTTATCAGGGCCTTTAGGTGCTGGAAAGACAACGATTGCAAAAAAAGTAATAGAATATTTTGGATGTGAGGAAGTTGTAACATCACCGACATTTAATATTGTTAAAAATTATAAAGTCAAAGAAATTGACATTTATCATGTTGATTTATATAGACTTTCAAGTTGGGCTGAGTTCATTGATTTAGATCTTCCTTTAAACAGTGAGAACTGTTTAGTTATTATTGAGTGGATTAATTTGATTCCAGAGAAAAATAATCTAAATATGGATATATTTGAAATTGAGATTATAGACGAACAAACAAGAAAGATAACAATTAATGTATAGCCTATCAATATCTACTTCCGGAAAATATATTTCTGTAGCTTTATTTAGTGATAAATTAATCTCAAGCAGTTCTGTTTTAGCTGAGAATGGAAATACGAATTTACTAATGAATTCAATTGATGAATTAACCTTAAAATCAAATATAAAGAAGTCAGATATTAATGTAATTTATCTTGATACAGGTCCAGGTTTTTATACAAGTTTAAGAATTGGACTAGCTGTTTCGCAAGGAATATGTGCAACTCTAGGGATACCACTTATATCAGTGAATGGTCTAGATGCTTTGGCTTTTGCTGCTCATACAGGTCATAGAAAAATTTGTTCAATTATTGACATTAAAAGAGATGAATATGCATTTTGTACATACAAACCTGTACCAGGTGGAGTAGTCAGAGAAAGTGAACCGGAAGTCTTAAACGAAAATACATTAAAACAAAAACTGAACGAGGATAATGAAAAGAAGTTAATAGTTGGCGATTGGAATGAACTTAATGAAAAAATTATTGGAGACTCAAGCTATCTAAAGTTTGGTTCTCCAGAATACGTCTCGGCAGAACACATTTATAACGTCGGTAAAGAAATATATAAAAATAGTGATTTTCCAAATTTTAATGAAGTAAGAATTTCATACATGAGAGAACCTGATATTTCTTTCTCAAATAAGAGCTTAGAAAGTGAGATTAATTTTCATGATTAAGAAAATAAGCTATTGCAATACGGATATGGCTCAACAGTTGGCAGACTTAGAAAAAGAGATATTTGGTACTGCATGGAATAACGAGCTAATAAAGCAAAAAATAAACAATGATGAGTTCCTCTATTGGGTTTATGAAATTAATAGCAAAATAGTTGGTTATTTGGCTATCCAAAAAAATTTTAAAGAGTTACATATTTTGGGTATAGGCGTAAAAGAGATATTTAGAAATCAGTCCATTGCTAAGAAATTAACAATCGAATTGATTGATTATTTTGAAGAATCTAAATATGAACAAATATTACTTGAAGTAAGAGTTTCGAACTCTGTTGCTATAAATATGTATGAATCTTTTGGATTCAAACATTATGGGATTAGAGAAAAATATTATAAAAATGAGGATGCTAATTTATTTCGATTGGAGAAAACCTATGTCTAAAGACAAAGTTATTTTAGGTTTTGAAACGTCTTGTGATGAAACAGCAATTGCAATAATGAGAGGTGAAGAGTTATTGGTAAATACAATTTCTTCACAGGTTGATATACACGAAAAATTTGGTGGAGTGGTACCCGAGGTAGCATCAAGAGCGCATGCTGAAATGATTAGAAATATTTTTCATTCATCCTTAAATAGTGCAAATTTACAAATTTCTGATATTGATTCAGTTGCTACAACTGATGGACCTGGTTTGGTTGGAAGTTTGGTTGTCGGTTATAATTTTGCAAAATCAATAGCTTGGTCTATTGACAAACCTCTATACACGGTTGATCACATGGTAGGACATTTAGCAGCTCCATTAATTGAAAACCCAAATATGGAACCTCCATTTTTAACTTTATTAGTATCTGGTGGCCATACACAAATCGTTCTTGTTGAAAAGTGGGGAGATTACAAATTAATGGGAACAACTATTGATGATGCTGCTGGTGAAGCTTTTGACAAGCTTTCTAGGTTCTGTGGTTTTGGCTTTCCAGGCGGTCCAGCAATTCAACGAATTGCAGAAAGTGGAAATCCGTCAAAAATTAATTTACCTAGACCAAAAACTAAGCATGAATATAACTATTCATTTTCAGGTTTAAAAACTGCTGCTACAAATTTTCTAAAAAACATAGACCCAGATGACAAAATTACTAGAGCAGATTTCGCAGCTTCTTATCAAGAGGCAATTGTCGACTCTCTTATGATAAATTTCACAAAAGCTGTAAAAGAAACTGGTGTAAAAAATATATCAGGTGGAGGCGGAGTTATGGCAAATTCAAGACTAAGAGAAAAAATGAATATATTAGCAAATGATAATAATCTAGAAATATTTTTACCTTCACCAAGGCTTTCTACTGATAATGCAGCGATGATATGTGTTGCTGCTCAAAATGACTTAATTACCAATGATTTAAAAGAAAACGATGTTAGATTAAGTTCAATAATTAAATAATTTAAAGAATTTATTTACATATATAAACAAGACTATATTAAATTCACAATGTAGATATTTATTTAGGAGGTAAATATATATGAATCTTCAACCACTAGGAGACAGGGTTATAGTAAAACCTTTGTCAGAAGAAGATAGTAAAACCCCATCAGGGATTTATATTCCTGACACTGCTAAGGAAAAACCTCAAGAAGGTGAAGTTGTAGCAGTTGGCCCCGGGGAGCCGAATGAATCAGGCAAAATGGTAAAACCAGATGTTGATAAAGGCGACAAAGTAGTCTATTCAAAATATGGCGGCACAGAAATTAAAATTGAAGGTACAGAATATCTTATTCTTTCAAGTAGAGATATTCTTGCAAAAGTAAGTAAGTAAGAGGAGAAGTTAATGGCTAAAAAGACATTAGTTTTTAATGAAGTAGCAAGAAAAGGACTCGAGGCTGGCGTAAACAAGCTTGCAGATGTAGTAAAAGTTACATTAGGCCCTAAGGGAAGAAATGTTGTCCTTGAAAAAAAATGGGGTGCACCAACAATTACAAATGATGGTGTGACTATTGCAAAGGAAGTAGATTTAGAAGATCCATATGAAAATATGGGTGCACAACTCGCAAAAGAAGTTGCCTCAAAAACAAATGATGTTGCTGGTGACGGAACTACTACTGCTACAGTTTTAGCACAAGCAATGGTCAACGAAGGTATGAAAGCTGTTGCTACAGGTGTTAATCCAATGGAAGTTAAAAGAGGAATGCTTGAAGCATCAAAATCTGTAACAGACTTTATTGCAGGATTTTCAAAATCAATTGGTGGCAAAGATGAGATTGCTCAAGTAGCTTCTATATCTGCAGCTGACACAGAAATTGGTGAAACGATTGCAGGAGCAATGGACAAAGTTGGAAAAGATGGAGTCATAACTGTAGAAGAAGGACAGACCTTTGGAATGGAACTTGAGTTTACAGATGGTATGCAATTTGATAAGGGTTTTATATCTCCTTATTTTGTTACTGATGCTGATAGACAGGAAGCAGTTTTAGAGAATCCATACATTCTTATTGTTAATTCAAAAATTACTGCAGTCAATGATTTATTACCATTACTCGAAAAAGTAATGAATTCAGGTAAACCATTATTGATTTTGGCCGAAGATGTAGAAGGTGAAGCGTTAGCAACTTTAGTTGTAAATAACCTAAGAGGAACATTTAAATCAGTAGCTGTAAAAGCTCCAGGATTTGGCGAAAGAAGAAAAGCAATGCTTCAAGACATTGCAATCCTTACCGGTGGTGAAGTTATTTCTGAAGAGCTTGGCTTAAAGACTGAAAACACAACTGTTGATATGCTTGGTGAAGCAGCAAGAGTAGTAGTAAAAAAAGATGCTACAACAATTGTTGACGGAAAAGGCAAAAAAGCTGATGTAGAAGGTAGGGTAAAGCAGATCCAAGCTGAAATCGATGAATCTGATTCAGACTGGGACAAAGAAAAACTTCAGGAAAGACTTGCAAAACTCTCTGGTGGAGTTGCCGTTGTAAAAGTAGGCGCAGCAACTGAAGTTGAGCTAAAAGAAAAGAAAATGAGAATTGAAGATGCCTTAGCTGCTACAAGAGCTGCTGTAGAAGAAGGAATTGTAGCTGGTGGTGGTGTCACTCTTATTAGAGCACAAGACTCTATTGATAAAATTTCAGGTGGTTCTGAGGGAGAAGTCGTTGGCAGAAATATTGTCAAAAAAGCTCTTGAAGCTCCATTACGCCAGATTGCAATCAATGCTGGTTATGAAGGTGGAGTTATGGTTGAAAAAGTTAAGTCTGAAAAAGGTAATGTTGGACTTAATGCTGCTACTGGAGATACAACAGACCTCGTCAAAGAGGGAGTTATTGACCCAGCAAAAGTGACTAGATCAACTGTTCAAAATGCAACATCTATTGCTTCACTAGTATTAACAACTGAGGCTTTAGTTGCAGAAGAGCCAGAAGATGAACCTGCTATGCCAGCTGGAGGAATGGGTGGCATGGAAGGCATGATGTAACCAAGTTACATTCTAGACTTTAAAAAAGAGTGGACATTGTTCCACTCTTTTTATATAGTAAACAAATATTATGAAAAGCATACGTGGAGCAATCGCAGTTGTAGAAAATACGGATGAAGGCATTGTTAATGCTTCAAAATCTTTAATAAATTCAATAATGAATGTAAATAGCTTAAAAGAAGAAGATATTGTCTTTGCTTTGTTTACAGTAACAAAAGATTTAACTACTGCATTTCCTGCAAAAGCTTTTCGAGAGTTAGGAATGATGTCAATTCCAGCATTGGATGCAAAAGCACCAGAAATTCAGAACGATTTAGATGGCTGTATAAGGATATTAGTTACTGTAAACAATGATATTAAAGATATACAACATGTTTATTTACAGGATGCAAAGAAACTACGACCAGATAGATAAAAAATTATTTGTAAAACAAAATACTCTGCTATGATATTTCTAATGAAGTTAAACAACACATACTTTTACTTTAGAGAGCACATATAGGTTGCCCTAAAGTATGTTGTGTGAAATCGGGCAAAGGCCCGATTTTTTTTTATAGGAGGAAAATTGATAGTAGTAATGAATCAATCTTCAACAGAAGAAGATATAGAAAAGGTAAAAGAAAAAGCAATACAGCAAGGTCATGAGCCTTTAGTTATCTATGGTGTTGAGAGAAGCGTCGTAGCTGTAAGTGGAAAGGTAAACGATGACCATAGAGCAGTTATGAAGCTACTGCCAAATGTTAGTCGTGTAATACCTGTTGGAAAACCATATAAACTTGCTAGTAGAAATTATCAAAAAGATGATTCAGTTATAGCTATCAAAAATTTATCAATTGGTGGTCAACAATTAGCAATAATTGCAGGTCCAGATAGTGCTGAGACACAAGAACAAACAATAGAAACTGCATTAGCTGCAAAAGAGGCAGGTTCAAATGGTTTAAGGGGTGGTGCCTTTAAGCCCAGAACGTCACCTTACAGTTTTCAAGGACTTGGAGAAGACGGACTTAAGATGCTAAAGGAAGCCTCCGAAATAACTTCATTACCTTTGTTTAGCGAAATAATGGATGCTCAACATTTATCTATGATGGAAAAGTATGTAGACGTTCTTCAAGTGGGAGCAAGAAATATGCAAAATTTTAAATTACTTGAAGCAGTAGGTGAATCACACTTACCAGTTCTTTTAAAAAGAGGACTATCTGCAACTCTGGATGAGCTTCTGTTGGCTAGTGAATATATTCTTTCTAGGGGAAACGAAAATGTCATGCTTTGCGAGCGAGGCATAAGAACCTATGAGACAGCTACTAGAAATACATTTGATATAAATGCAATACCTTATCTAAAGCAAAACAGCCATCTTCCTATTATTGCAGATCCAAGTCATGCAACCGGCGATAATAAGCTTGTTGAACCAGTAGCTTTAGCAGCTATAGCTGCTGGAGCAGATGGTTTATTGATTGAGATTCATCCAAGGCCTGATGAAGCTCTGTGTGATGGTCCTCAAGCATTATTACCAAATGAATTAAAAACCTTAATTGATAAAACATCAATTGTTGCAAAGGCGGTAGGAAGGTCAGTCTAAATGATTAATAAAGTTCACATAATTGGCATGGGTTTAATGGGTACCAACCTTGGTATTAAGCTTGTTGAAAAAGGATTACAGGTTAGTGGGGATGATACTTCGAAAAGCAATCTAGACAGAGCTAAAAAGTATGATGCAATAAATTTGAATCATAATCTTGATACAGAGTACGATTTAACAGTACTTGCAATGCCTATAAATGAAATTATCTCAAGTTTGAGAGATTCTAAGATTGAAATTAACTCGAAAGTTTTAATTGATCTTGGTGGAACGAAAGAAATTATTTGTAGACATATGGACGAAAGTAAAATTCCTTCCTTTGGTGGTCATCCACTATGTGGAATTGCTGATAACCAAACTTGGGACCCAACTCCAGAAATGTACAATCAAGCTCCTTTTTTATTATGTGAAACAGAAAGTTCAACAAATGAAACAAAGAATATAGTAAGTAATTTTGTAGAACTAATAAATTCGAAACCAATTTGGATAGATTCTAAAAAACACGATGAATTAATTTCCTTAACGAGTCACTTGCCGCATATATTAAGCTCTGCTCTTGTTTCTACAGCTATGCAAAAACACGAGATGGATGAATTGCTAGATTTAGCTTCAGGAGGTTTTGACGGAGCAACAAGGTTATCAAGAACTTCTCCGAATATGATATCTGACATGTATTTAACAAACGATTTGAACGTTAAAACTTTAATTAAGGAGTTAATCGAAGAATTAGAAAAGATTATCTTAATAGAAGATCAAGAATTAATGCTTAATTATCTATCTAAAACAGTTGACTGGCGTCGAGCATTGGCTGATAAATTTGGAGAAAGAAAATTAAAATGAGAAGCAGAATTGTTGGCGAAGTTAATATAGTAGGTGACAAATCTATTTCGCATAGAGCTATAATTTTATCTTCACTAGCTTCTGGTAAATCTATGTTGTCTAATGTATTAATCTCTGGTGATACAAAAGCAACAATAAATATATTTAAAAATCTAGGTGTTGAGATTAATGAAATTTCAAACAATCAATTAGAAATTCATGGTGTCGGTTTAAATGGATTGAATGAATCAAAGGAACCGCTTAATGCTATTAATTCTGGCACAACTGCAAGACTTCTTATAGGTCTTCTTTCAAAACAAAAATTCGAAAGTGATTTAATAGGTAGTACTCAACTAAACAAAAGACCAATGAGTAGGGTAATTGATCCTTTAGTCAATGAAGGTGCCAAAATTTCAGGTAATAGAGGTAGCCTTCCCATAAAAATTAAACCTTCAGATTACTCCTTTGAAAACATTCATTCAACTAAACCAAGCGCACAGGTAAAAAGTAGTTTTCTACTTGCTAGTTTATATCATAAAGCACCAACTACTATCTCTGAAATAGTACTAACCAGAGATCACACAGAAAGAATGCTGAGTCTAATGGGTGTTAACATTGTAAGACTTGGAAATACTTCTACTGTTGCCCCAATAAATGAAATAACAAGTATAGATTATTTAGTTCCAGGAGATCCTTCATCTGCAGCATTTTTGATTGCTATAGGATTGTTGAAGAGCAAAAAAGTTGTAATCAAAAATGTTTTATTAAATGAGAGAAGAATTGGGTTTTTAAAAGTTCTAAAAAGAATGAATGCTGATATTTTATTGGAAAATATAGAAAATTTTCAAAACGAACCAGTTGGAGATATTGTAGTTAAAAAATCAAAACTTCAAGGTGTTACTATCGATGGTTCTGACGTGGTTGATATGGTAGATGAAATTCCAATATTTACACTCTTAGCATCTCAAGCAGAAGGTATTACAAAGGTAATAGGCGCTCAAGAATTAAGAGTCAAGGAGTCTGATCGTTTGGCAGCTATGGAAAATTTTATAAATGAACTAGATGGTGAAATTACTACTTTCGAAGATGGTTTTGAAATAAATGGTAAGCAAAATTTACAGAGTGGAGTAGTAGAAACTCTTGAAGACCACCGAATAGCAATGACTGCTGTCGTAGCAAATATATGTATAGATTCACAGATTAAAGCAGACAATATTGATTGTATAAGCGATTCATATCCGGATTTTTTTTACGACTTAGAAAAAATTGGAGCGAATTATGAATCTTAAGCTTGGAATTGTAGGTTGGCCACTTACTAAAACATATTCACCATTAATTCATAAACTTCTAGGTGAGTTTTTAGGAATAAATGTTGAGTATCAAAAAGTTCCAATAGAAAATCTGGATAGACAAAAAATTCAAGATGTTAATTCAAAATTTGATGGTTACAATATTACAGTTCCACATAAAAACAAAATAATTGAATTAATAGAAAATACAGATGGTTACTTGCCTGATCACCACGTAAAAGAATTAGGCATTTGTAATACAATTAAGTTAGTCGATAATAATATCTATGCATTCAACACTGACATAGAGGGAATAAATAAAACCTTAGAATCAATTTATACAAAAATTAATAATAAGAATTTCTTAATTTTAGGTAGTGGTGGAAGTTCAAAAACAATTGAGTATTTATTTAAGGAACACAATACAGTACAAATAGCTTCTAGGGAGCCTAATTTGGATTCCATTTCATACAATGAAATAAATGATATAGCTCCAAAAATAGATATATTAATTAACACAACACCTATAGGAATGCCACCTTTTGAAGAGGAGAGCCTAAATATTCCATTCGATCAATTCAACAATTTAGAAGTATTTTTCAATCTGGGTTATAACGTTAAAGAAAACTTTACATCTAAATTTTCAGAGGATGTCATTAAAATCGATGGAATAAAAATGTTAATTACTCAAGCAGTTGCTTCTTTTAACATTTGGGCAGACTCAGAAATCAAATTAGAAGATGTGTACCATAACATAACAGAAAGGCTAAAAAATGAAAATTAGATATCTTACTGCTGGCGAAAGTCATGGACCAGAACTCACTGCAATTTTAGAGGGTATTCCATCTAATTTCATAGTCACAAAAGAATACATTGATAGTTTTTTATCCAGAAGACAAAAGAGCCTTGGTTCTGGAGGAAGGATGAACATTGAAAAAGATGAGGTATTAATTTCTTCTGGAGTAGTAAACAACAAAACTACTGGTGGCCCAATTGCTTTAAAAATTATCAATAGAGATTGGAATAACTGGAAAGATAAAGAAGTAGAACCTTTTGTAGTACCACGTCCAGGACATGCTGACTTAGTTGGCACATTAAAATATAACCACGAAGATATACGGATCGCGTTGGAAAGAGCAAGTGCACGTGAAACAGCAATAAGATGTGCGGTTGGAGCTATAGCCCACCAAATCCTTGATCAGTTAAATATTTCGATAATTGGTTTTGTTTCATCCATAGGAAAGCAAGAACTTGATGTATCAAAATTTATAACCGATACAGATTTGAAAGATTCCATTTACAATTCAGAAGTTTCATGTCCAGATGAAGAGACAAGTAAATTAATGATTGATGAAATAAAGTCTGCAAGGAAGAAAAAAGATACTTTAGGAGGTTCAATAACTTGCGTAGCTAAAAATTTTCCACCCGCTTGTGGTAGTTATGTACATTTTGATCGCAAACTTGATGCAATTATTTCTTCGTCAATGATGTCAGTACAAAGTGTAAAGGCGGTTGAAATAGGAGATGGATTTGATTCTTCCAAAAAATTTGGAACAGAAGTACAGGATCAAATTGTTTTAAATGAAAAAAAAGTTGAGAGAATTACAAATAATTTAGGTGGTTTCGAAGGTGGAATGACAACAGGCGAACCTATTGTTGTTACAAGTTATTTAAAACCGATTAGCACAACTTTGACACCAATAAAAAGTGTAAACCTTGTAGAACAAGCAGAAACAGAAACAAATTATGAAAGATCTGATACTTGCGCAGTTCCAAGAGCAGTACCAATATTTGAAAGTGTATTCTCAATTGATTTATTAAATTCACTGTTAGAAAAGACTGGTGGAGACTCAAAGGAAGAAATCCATTCACGAGTTGTGAAACTTCAAGAATTTACTATTGATGATATTTCACTTTCAAATAAAAATTGGAACATGAAATATGAAAATGAATAAATGTTACTATTTGTCTGGCTTCATGGGTGTAGGTAAATCTACTATTCTCAAAAAAATAAAGGAGAGTACTCAACTTTCATGTATAGATCTAGATGCATTAATCGCAGAAAAACACGGTCCTATCAATGAAATTTTTGAAATAAATGGTGAAGATTACTTTCGTAAGCTGGAGGAGAAAGAGTTTTTTCTTATTAAACCGGAATCCAACCTTGTTGCATTAGGCGCAGGTGCATTAACAAACAACAATATTTACAAATATATATTAGATAACAAAACAGGTATATATCTAGAAGAAGAATTTCAGACATTGTGGTCAAGAATCCAAAATTCTGACAGACCGTTAGCAAAATTAGGACACGATTATGTTGAAGATTTATTTAATAATAGAAAAGCAAGATATGAAAATCTGCATATAAAAATTACAAAATCTAACTTAAATGATGTTATTAATTCGATACTCGATATATTGGCTGGAAAAAAATGACAAATAATATATATTTGAAAACTAATTTAGAACTTATAGAATATTTAAATTCACGATTCTCAGATGAGTCTCTTTTTATCATTGATTCAAATTTGAATAACCTCAAAATTGACGAGCAAGTTAATGCTCAGGTTTCTTATTTTGACATTAATGAAGAAACAAAAAACTTGACGTCAGTAGAAAAAATTTGGGATTTACTTTTTCAACACAATTTAAATCGATCAAGTGAAATAGTAATTATTGGTGGTGGTGTTCTATTAGATGTGTGTGCGTTTGCATCAAGCACATTTAAAAGGGGTGTTTCGTTTACGTTTGTTCCTTCAACGCTTTTATCAATGGTTGATGCATCTCATGGTGGAAAGAATGGATTTAATAATACATATGGTAAAAATCAAATTGGTACTTTTACTCTCCCGGAAAGTGTCATTGTTTGCTATCAATTACTGGATACTTTGCCTGAAGATAATTATAAAGATGGTCTTATAGAACTAATCAAACATGGAATGATAGCTAATGAAAAAATATTCAATTCTATGATTACAAAAACGAGTTTCAATGTTGATTTTGAAATAATAAGAGAAGGTATTGATGTAAAGCTCAAAATTGTCAGTGAAGATTTTTTGGAGGGTGATAAAAGGAAATTATTAAATTTTGGACATACGGTGGGACATCTAGTTGAGAAAGACTCTAATTATGAAATTACTCATGGCCAAGCAGTAGCCATAGGTATTTATTACGAACTCTTAATTTCAAAAGAGCAATTGGGTCTACCTAAGGAAATTATTGATTCGTATTTAAACTACTTAAATCAAATTGAATATGATTACGAATACAACTTTTTATCTAATAGTGAAAAATTAATTGAAATGTTAAAACATGACAAAAAGAGTAATGCAAAAGGAGTCGATATAGTTCTGCTGTATGAAATAGGTAATCCAAAAGTGATTAATCTAACATTTAATGAAGTAATAGAGGTGATTCAGCATTAAAAAAATATATATTATTAATGGTCCAAATTTAAATTTCCTAGGAATAAGAGAGTTGGAGAAATATGGTGAAACTGATTACACAACTCTTTTAAAGTTACTTGATAACAAAGCAAAAGCATTAGATATTGAGATTGAACATTTTCAATCAAATGTTGAGGGAGAATTAGTTAACTTTATTCAATCGATTCATGATTCACTTGACTCTTGGGTAGTAATCAACCCAGGTGCTTTTACCCATACAAGTATCGCTTTGAGGGACGCTTTAAATACACTAAGTGCTCAAAATAAAATTATTGAAGTTCATATATCAAACATTGAAGAACGAGAAGATTACAGAAAATTTAATCTAATCAAAGAATTTTGTGAAATTTCGATAATAGGTGAGGGCATAGAAGGATATTTTCAAGCATTGGATTATATAAATGACAAATAATTTTAAGATTGCGTATCAAGGCTCAGAGGGTTCTTATTCGGAAGAGCTGCTAAAAAAAGAATTTTCAAATTATTCTTTTATTGCCTGTGAAAGTTTTACAGAGTTACTTAACAAAGTTAGTAGTGAAAGTTGCCTAGGCCTCTTACCAGTAGAAAATTCAATTGCAGGTACTGTTAATGAGGCTTACGAAGAATTAATCAATAGTGGGTTAGAAATATTTGGAGAATTTATTAAAAAGATTGATCATACTTTAATAGGTCTTTCAAATTCTAAGTTTGAAGAAATTACTCATGTGATTTCACATCCACAGGCATTACAACAATGTAGTAAATTTCTACAAGATTCAAAGTTAAGAATTACACCGGTTTTTGACACTGCAGGAAGCGTTTTTGAAATATTGGAAACAAAAGACATTAATACAGCAGCAATAGCAGGGGAGCACTTTAAAAACGATGAACGATTTAAGATTCTTAAAGAAAATATTTCAAACCATCAAGAAAATTTCACTAGATTTCTCTTAATTGGGAATGAAAAATTGGAATCCAATAAAGAAAATAATAAATATTCATCTGTACTTATTTCAGATGATAAACCAGGTTCATTACTTAAAGCACTCAATATATTTAGCGATCTTAATATAAACTTAACAAAACTTGAATCAAGGCCAATATTAGGAAGGCCTTGGGAATACAAGTTTTATATCGATTATGAACTTCAAAATGTAAAAACACAAATGGAGCTTATAGATGGAATAAAAAAAGTTTCAAAAGAATTTATTATTTTAGGACATTACCCAAAAGCTAATCCTTAATTTTCCACTCTATCTTATCTGTTGAATCTTCAATTTGAATATTTGAAGATTCAAGAATATCTCTTATCATGTCAGACATTTCATATTTTTTTTCACTTCTTAGCTTTAACCGCAAATCAATTAATTGGGTTACTAATTCTCTAAATGTTTTGTTGTTAGATTCGTTTTCTTCAATTTGTATTTCGAGATTCGCAATTTTTCTTAAAGTTTCATCTGATTTATTTTGTTTAGCCTCTTGATTTATTTCAGATGGTTTATCTTTGTGGCTTTTACTTAAATGATTTTGCAAAGTGGTTAAATCGTAAGCTTCTCCAGATTTGAATTCTAGAGTTTTATCCTCATTAATGACGGTAACTTGTCCAAGTCCATAAACTTCAAACGTATTTTCTTTACCAGAAATTATCAATGCAGTGTGTTCATCAATTCCAAGTAGATTAGAATAATTTATTTCCATTAATTTACTCATCCTATTTTTACCTACATAACTAAAACTTGTATCGTGATTTCCTCCCTCTCTATTATTAAAGTGAGGCACTACAGTACAAGACAAACCGTATAAGCCAAGCAAATCAAGTCCTTCTTCCCAATATGGATCTATCCCAACCTTATATATTTCATAAACAGGTAAAGTGTTTTCTCCCAGTGTTGTTGCTGCAGCACTTGCAAATAGAGCGTTTGCACCTTTTTTAATATGATTAAACAATGTTTCTTCAATTTCATTGTTCACCCACAGTTTGCTTGCATAACTGGGACTACCAGGGCCTGCAAATATAAAATCTGCTTTTTCTAATAAAGATATCGTTTTAAAGAATGATTTTGTATTTAATTCTTCTATGTTTCTGTAAGATGCTAATTTAATTTTTATATTTAAACTTAAATCATAAAAATCTTGAATTTTTTCAACAAGTTGTTCAGCATTTTCCTGAAAACCAAATGGTGAATCTAGCATGTATGCTTTTACAGGTTTAGGAATTTCCTGTAATAGTTTTCTATGTACTGCAACTAAATTAGGACTTGTTTCACCAGACCCTAATATTGCAATTGTTCCAAGTTGATTTGACATCAACCTATTATATATTTTTTTTGTTTTGAACCAAAGGTGTATAATTAAAGTGTGATATCAATTTTAGCTAAAATATTGGAAAAATTTACTATTGAGATTATCCCGACTCTTCCAATGTTTATGAGAACACCTTTATATCTAAATATATTAAAGCTCAGAAAAGTAAAAGACAGATTGAGGCTTGATGTTACTAAAAAAAATCCTACTTTTGAAGATCGTTTGGATTATGCTCTAGACTCTCGAGCAAATTTAAATAATTCAGGTGAAAAGTTACACAATTTTAATTCCAATGTCGTACTTGAAGAAATAAAAGATGGGCCAGTAAGAATTTATAAATTTATTCCACCAAATTCTAGTAAAGATAAATACGGAATCTATTTTCATGGGGGAGGATATTTTGCAGGAAGTATTACCTCACATAAAAATTTAATTTCCCAAATATCTAATGATTCAAATTTAACTGTTTATTTCTTTGAATATAGATTAAGTCCAGAATACAATTTTCCATCTGCACATGAAGACGCAAAGCTTGCGGTAGATTTTATAAAAACTCTTCATCCGGATGATCAAAGTATCTGGATAGGGGAATCTGCTGGTGGAGGTCTTGCTACAGGGCTAGTAGTAGATAAAGAGTATCTTGAAAAACCAGATAATCTAATACTTTTATCTCCATGGCTTGATTTGTCTGATAATTTTGAGGATAAGAAATTTTTCAAAAATAGTGATGTGACGATAATTATTGAAGGTATGTTTGAAGTAGGAGAATATTATGCAGGCGAATATGGAACAAAAAATCCAATATTATCTCCGGTATATGCTGATGTCGATGATTTTCCAGATGTACTAATTCAGGTATGCACCGATGAGCTTCTTTACAATGATGCAATAGAATTTGTAAAAAAATTAGAAGATAAGAATATAAATGTTCAACTGCAAACTTGGGATGGAGTTTGGCATGCTTGGCAATTCTTTCCAATTAAAGAAGCATATGAAGCACTTGAAAAGATTGTAGAGTATATTAAATCTTTAGAGTTTCACTCTTCTAAATGATGTAGGGCAAACCCATAAGGTAATTCAAGCCGATTTTCTTCCATTATTTTTTTATCTTTAAGAATCTCATAGGTTTTCATATCAGTAGTAATTGCTCCATTATTTAAAATAATACTCCTGTCACAAATCTCTAGAGCCATTGGTAAATCATGAGTTACCAATATAAGTGAAATTTCCAAACTTTTTAGAATTTCGATTAATTCTCTTCGAGATGCTGGATCAAGATTAGAACTAGGTTCATCTAGAACTAGAAGCTCAGGTTCTGATGCTAAAACACTAGCAATAGCAACTTTTCTTTTTTGGCCAAAGCTTAAATGGTGTGGAGGCTTATCAATGAAATTATCCATCTTAACTTTTTTTAATGCATTTATAGCATTATTTTCTGCTTCTTCATTTGAAAAGCCAAAGTTCTTAGGTCCAAACATAACATCTTCTAATACTGTAGGCATAAATAATTGGTCATCTGGGTCCTGGAAAACTAATCCTACAGTTTTACGAATTCTGCTAATGTTTTGTTCATTATATAAGAAATTATCAATTTTAATTTTTTCATCAAGATTTCCAAGAATTCCATTTAAATGAAGAATAAGAGTTGTTTTTCCTGCACCATTTGGACCAAGAACTGCAATTCTCTCGTTTTTCTTAATTTGAAAATTAATATTATGTAAAGCTTTAAATCCATCTGGATACTCAAAATTTAAATTATTTACACTTAGGTAGCTATTATTCATATGAGAAATCTTTCTACAATAGTTGTAGCAATTGAAATAAATGATAAATAATAAAGAAGATAGGACTTTTTAAATTCTCTTTTCTTAAGTTCAATTGAACCGTTAAAACCTCTTGATATCATTGAGTTATAAACTCTTTCACCTCTTTCATACCCTCTTATCAACATTGCACCAGAAGCATATGCAATTGGTTTTAATCCCCTTAATCCTTTTTGATCATAACCTCTTGATTTCATAGCAACTTTAACTCTTTTAAATTCATCAATAAAAACATCAATATATCTAATTGCAAAAGATAATATTGAAATTAACAACGGTGAAATTTTTAATTTTTGCAAACCATAAATAATCTCAATATTTGATGTAGTAGCAGTTAAAACAATTGCTAACGAAACACACAGTGTAATTTTAATTAATATTGAAATCATTTCGTTGAAACCAGTTTCATAAATAGGCAATGAAAAAAATTCAAACATAACAGTACTGTCTCCCTTACTTAAAAAAGGGAGAAATAAAGCAAACAGTACAAAGGGTATATCGATTGAAAGTCTTTTAAAATATGTTGATATTTTTATTTTAGATAAATACAACAACAATAATACAACGAAAGTTTGTACAACTATTGCTAAATTTTTCTCAAGGCTTAAAAAAGCAATAGACAAAACAATTATAAATGTTGTTGCAATTTTGATTTCAGGTCTGATATTGCTGAGAACAGAGTTACTGTGAATTTCTAGATGATGAGAGTGTGTTGTTTCCATATAAAAATATGTTAATGCAAATTATTTGCAATAACATATTTATTTACACTTTTTACATATACCTGAATATATAAAATGATGATTTATACTCTTAAAATTACTATCTTTAATTAAAATTTTGTTAATTTCCTCTTTAGTTTCTGTTTTCAAATCAGAGATTGAATTGCACGAATCACAAATAATATGGTTATTATCATATTCACTTTTTAAATAATATATTCCTGAACCATGAACTTGGTGAGAGTGTTCAACAATGTCTACTTTTTCTAACAACTCTAGAGTTCTATAAACAGTTGCCAAATCTATATTTTGATCTTTTTTCAATGCTAAATTATGTAATTTTTCAACAGTAAAATGTTCGTGTCCTGCAGTTTCTAAAATGTTACAAATCACCTCCCGCGGACTAGTGATTCTGTGACCCCTTTTTTTTAATTCATTAACGAAATCCATATTCAAGTATATTATAAGGTTTGATAAGGGACTTATGAAAAGAAAATTTCTAAAGATACTTAATCGGTATAGTTTAATTTATTTACCTTTAGGCTGGGTTATTGGATTAGCAATTTTCTTTTTTGCATTTGAGCCTTCAGCTGTCTTATATTTTCTAAGTTTTTTTGTTCTTGGAATATTTTATTTTCTGATTTCATATACTTCTAATCGCAAAATGGTTGACTCGTCTTATTCATATTCAGATTATGAAAATTCAATTATTGAATTTTATTCTGATTACTGACTGGGTTGTACTGCTTCAAAATTCATAGTTGATGAATTTAAAAAAGAAAATCCAGAAGTTTTTTTTGTATCAATTAATGCTAGTAAACAAAAAGATCATCCATTTATTGATGAGTACAAATTATTTAATACTCCAACATATGTTTTGATAAATAACAAAGGTGAAAAAATAGTTAGAAGAGTTGGAACATTTAATCCCACCTACTTTAAAAAATATTTAGCTTAAGATACTCTATCGCCTAATTCTGAATCCTCTTCAGGTGACAACAAAAGCACATCTCCATTACTTGATATTGAACCTAATACTAAACACTGGCTCATTATTGGACCAATTTGCTTTTCACCTAAATTAATAACAGCTATACATTTTTTATCTGTAAGACTATTTAAATCATAATTTGTAATTTGAGCACTTGTTTTTTTTAGGCCAATTTCTTCACCAAAATCAATAGTTAGAATATACGCAGGTTTTATTGCTTCTTCAAATACTTCAGCTTTAACAATTTTTCCAACTCTTATATCTAATTTAGAAAATAAACCTACATTTTCACTATTCATATAACAAACATAATTACATACTGATAACATGTCAAAAATTTTCATCCTAAGTGCTGGAACAAGTCCTGATTCATATAACAATCAACTTGCGAAGCACCTAAGTAATTATTTTGATAAAAAAGGTTTAGAAAATGTTCTTTTTGACAATTTATATTCTGATATTCCATTTTTACTGGACACTCACGATGATGTTCCAGAAAAAATTCTTGAAATGAGAAAATCATTAGAGGTATCTGAAAAAATAATTATTTTTAGCCCTGTTTACAACGGTGGGTTTTTAGCACATTTAAAAAATACTCTAGATTGGCTTTCACTTGCATATGATGAAAACCGTTATAGTGCTTTATTTAAAGAAAAAAAAGTTGCAGTTGTTACAACCGTTAAGGGGGCTGGAGGTAATGCCCAGAAAGCATTTGAAATTCTAAGTATGCAATTATCAAATTATGATTTGCAAGTTTTTGAAAAATTTCATTTAATCACTAAATCAGAACATCAAAATGAAAAAAGTATTCTAAACAATCGGGATGTTATTGAATCATTGAATAGTTATGCAGAAGAGTTTTTAGATTTATAGTTTACTTTTTATTAAAGACTCCATTTTTGAAGTTAGTTCATCGACAGTGTAATCATTCACATTATAAATTGGATCTAATATTTCAATTTTAATTTCGCCACTTTTAAGCCAAACTTTTCCTTTAACCATCAAGTTATGAGCATTATGGGAAACAACTGGAATTACTGGGAGATTAAAATCTTTTGCAATATAAGCCGCCCCTTTTTTAAATGGCAACAACTCTTTTTGATTACTTCTTTTTCCTTCCGGAAATATCATAATTGAATTACCAAGCTTGATAACTTGGTTAATAGAGTCATTAATTTTTTCAAAATTTGCTTTTGCGTTTTTCCTATCAATTCTTGGCAATCCTAAGGTTTTTAAAACTCTTCCAAAAATCGGTATTCTAAATAATTCTGTTTTTGTTAGAAATCTAATTGAAACAGGCAGAGCAGTGATATGTGTAAATATATCAAGAGTTGATGGATGATTTCCAATTACTACGTAGCTTTTTTTTGTATCTATTTTTTCCGCTCCAATAACATTTAATTCAACGCCTACAAGTACTATTCCTATCCAGCCAAAGAATTCATATAGTTTTGTTGCAAGAACCCGTCCTTTCGGAACAAATGCTGTTATCACGATCAATAAACATAATGGAAACATTATAAAAATCATGAATAGTGGAAACAAGATAACAGTTTTTAAAAAGATTTTGATATTTATTCTTGCATCCATAGTGCTATTTTAAGAAATATAACTATGAGTTATCAAATACTTATACCAAATTGTTTTTTTACACTCAAGCTTAGGAAATAAAATGAGCTTGCACATAATGTAAAACCTAATGTTGGCGGAATTAAATTCCAATAATTGGTTCCACCTAGATAAGAACCATATGTGATTGCATCATAAATCATCATTCCCCAATTAGGCGTCCACCCAACTTGTCCATAAAATGATGCAAAACCATATGCTAATATTCCATAGGTCGTACTTGCTAACATATAACTTACTGCGTATGGAACAACCACTGGCATTATGTGTCTTGTTGCTATGTATAGGTTTTTTCCACCTAACAATTTAGAAGCATTAATAAATTCTTGATTTGATATCTCTATAACTGCTGACCTTACAACTAAATAGCAGACACCTAGACCTGATAAAATTCCATAAATTATACCAACTGATGACGGTGTCAAAGTATCTGTAAAATCTCCAGTTCCTAAAATAAGTAAAATTATTGGAGGAGAAATTAAAATTAATCCGGATGAAATTTCTTTAAAGATTAAATCTGTTCTTTTGAAAATAAAAGGAATTGTTGTACCCAAAAAAAGGCTTATTGATATTCCAATAAAAAAAGAAAATATTGATAGCTTAATTAAAGGGCCAGAGCCAGCTAAAAACATACTTAAGACATCTCTACCAAGTGGATCTGTACCTAATAGGTGTGCTTTTGAAGGTGTTGTTGGATGTGGAAAAACTTGTAAATCAAATCCTACAATTGGATCATAAATGCTTTCAGGCCAGATATTTCCTAGAAGCCAAGAATGAATTAGATTTCCAATTATAAGTAAAAGTAAGAAAAAGTATCCTATTTTTCCGTGGTAAGTTTTATAAGTACTTTTAATTATATATTTAATCATTTTGCCCTTACCCTAGGGTCAATAATCATCTGAATTAAGGAAATTGTAATTCTTAAAATAATTGTTAATAATGCCAATAATAAAAACAAACCCATCGCAGCATTTGAATCTTGATTCAATATTGTTTGATATAGTAAACTTCCCATTCCATTCCAATTTGTTGTTGATTCAACTATTACTAGAGATGCTATTGTAAACGGCAAGCCGAGCCCTATTCGGGTGGCAAATGGACCAAAAGAATTCCTTATTATATGTTTTGAGAAAATTTTACTATTTGAATAACCCAAAGCTCTCGCGGTAAGTATGTGAGGCTCTCTAGCTATGTTTTGAGTAATGACATTAGTTAGAAGTACGTATTCTCCAATAAAAAATATAGTAAGAATGGATATTGTTTTGAAAGCATTTTTCGAGAGGAGAGCTACCTCATTAAATAGAATTGTGTCCGAATTGAAAATAAAAATGATAAAAATAAATACAATAAATGAAATTTTCAAAATAAATATCTTTAAATTGGTAAACAAATCAATTAAAGATGAGATAAAAATTGTTATTCCAAGCAAGAGTAAGAATAAAAATATATTTATTTTTAATTCACTAATTTCTAATAAACTAATAGGTGTCTTTTCTATATTAAAAAAAGAAACTAGATATAAATATAAGTTATCAAACTTTGATCCAATAAGAAAAAGTATTATTGGAGGAAATAAGCTTATGAGAAAAGTTGCAAAAGTATCTGAAAAGATTTTGTTTTTATGCAATTTTTTTATTGGCGTATTGATTGATGGAATTCTTGAAATATAAAATGCAAGTAAAAATGACGGAATAAGAATTTGAATAGTTGGAAAGAATGTTGAAGTAATATCTTTTCCCGATCTTTGTCTAAAACCACCAGTAGTTATCTCTCCATTAAAAACTCCTAAAATCCATCTAAAATATCTCTGGTATAAAGGATCATTCACTCCAAGTGATTCTCTTAGAGCATCTAGCTCCGCTTGGCTCATCATAAGTCTCAACGGGGTTAAAAAATCACCTGGAATTAGTAAGTTGATTCCATAAAACATAATTAGTAAGAAAATAAATAATGAGATTAAAGAAGAAAAAATTTCTCTAATGATAAATTTAATCATTTTTTCGCATATCTACATAAGGTAAAACTATTTGAACTACTGGTCCTATACCAATTACAAACAAAATAGTAACATAACCAACTAATCCGCCTAAAAGCCAACCAGTTAAAAAAGCAAATAATTCAATTAAATTTCTAGCTGTTCCAATTTTTAACCCAATTGTTTCTAAACCAACCATAACTCCATCTCGTGGTCCAGCTCCCAAATCTGCACCAACATATATCGCAGTACCGGCACCAATTAAAATTATTCCAAAAGCAATAAGAGTAAGACTTAAAAAGATACTATCTGATAATTCAAAATTTAAAATTATTAAATCTGCAACAATACCAACTAAAAAGATATCAACAATTGTGCCTAATCCTGGTTTTTGCTTTAATGGAATCCAAAGAAGCATTACAGCAACTCCAGTAATAATTATTGTTCTACCATAACTAATACCAAGCGTTTTAGAGAGTCCGTCATGAAAAACTCCCCAAGGTCCTAATCCTAAATTTGCCAAGTAATTTAATGAAATTCCTATACCAATTAGCGATGTTCCTGAGAAGACTTGAATAAATTGTCTAATTTTTGTCGACATTCATATAGGATACAAGTTAAAAAAAATAATAAACTAAGTAGAATATTCTCTATGAAAAAAAAATACATCGTTTTACTATTTTTATTAATTTTCTGTAGTCAGGAAAGCTCAATAGAGGAGGTTGATTTAACTACAACCTCTATGATGGAACAAAGTCAAGCTCTCGACGAAGATACAACAACTACAACTTCAGTTGAGATTGTACAATTAGAAACTTTTGAAAATATAAAATTTGTAATTGAAAAAGAAGACAGCAGAGTTAGTTACCTAGCACCTAAACAGTTTTTAAATTCTGGTTTAGATATTGTTGAAGGCACTACCCGTGAAATCATTGGTGAGTTTACTTTAACTTTATCTGATTGTGACCAAGCTGACTCATGTTTGTATATAAAGAATCTGTCAATTAGAGCAGATATATCAACTTTAAAAAGTAATAATGTGATTAGAGATCAAGCTTTAAACAATCAATGGCTTCAGTCTGCACTTTTCCCAGAAGCTATATTTAGAATTGATGAATTAGTGTTACCAAATAAAAATTTTGATTCAAAAGTAGAAGATACTATCGTTGGAAAATTATCAATTAGGGAAATAGAACTTGATACACCTTTTTCAATCACTGCTTATCTTGAAGATGACAAAATATTTATATCTGGATTTACTGAGATTGATACTACTTGGTTTGGATTTGATGCACCAACAAGATTCAATGCTTGGGAAGTTTTAAATCCTATTGGTATCAAGGTAGAGTTAGTAGCAAAAAGAAGTTAATTGATAGAAAATTTTGCATTTCAAGCTTTGAATAAACCATATGATTATATAGAACTAGACTATGCAGCAGTTTCTATATTAGTTTACAAAAATAAGGAAATACTTTTTATTAAAAGGTCTGATAATATGCCTACTCATAAGGGCCATATTGCATTTCCTGGAGGTAAAAAAGAATTATCTGACTCTAGTGTTGTTTCCACAGCTATCAGAGAGGCATCAGAAGAATTATTGATTTCAGAAAACCTAATTAAACCTGTCGGTATTTTAGAACCAATAGATACGGTTGAATATAAATTTTTAGTTTTTCCGATACTTTGTAGTTTATCTATGAAACCTAAACAATTTAACACCAGTGAAGTTCAAAAAGTAATTTATGAACCTATAAGAAATTTGATGAACAAGGATAATTGGTCATTCAGAGGTGCATATTCTGATGACTGGATATATATGTTAGGAGATGAAATTCTTTGGGGTGCAACAGCAAAAATGATTAGACTATTGCTTAAATTGAAATTAGTTTAAGTTTTCAGATTCGTCTTTTACAGCTAGGTAAAGAGAGATAAAAATTAAAATTAAAGTTACAAAAAAGATATTATCAACAATTTCGTCGAGAAATATGTATCCAACCAAAATTCCAACAATTGGAACAACGTAATCAACTAAAGTAGTAAAAGTTGCAGACAGTCTCTTAATTGTGTATAGAAATAAGGAGTAATTAAAAATATCTATAAATGCAAGTCCAAACAATTTTGACAATTCACCAGCTGTCAATATTTCGAATTTTCCATCTAATATAAAAAATAAAATAATTGATATTACTGAACCAACCAACCATTGAGTTAAGAGATATGTTTTAGATGGTATATACTGCAAGTGTTTTTTATTTGTAATATTGCTTAGTGCTAGGCCTTGAACTCCAAGTACCGCAAGTAATCCACCAATAAGCAAATTTCCTTCATTAGATAATCCAGTTGCTCCAGAGAAAAAGAGGATAATCAGTCCAATAAGACCAGTTAATACTGAAACAATTTTTAAATTTGTAATTTTTTCATCTTTATATAACAAAAGCACCCAAAAAACTGTGAATAAAGGAATTGTAGAAATGAAAATACTTTGAAGTCCAGAAGAGATGTATTTAAGAGCATAAATAAAAGCCCATCCAGGAATAAAGATTGCAAGTATTCCTGATAGGGAGCCTTTAAGAAAATACTCTACAGAAATTGATGAAATAAATTCTCTAAAGCAATAAATTCCAATGAGTAAAGTAACCACTGATATTCTTGATGTAACTATAAAAATTTCATTTACTCCATCAATAAGAAGACTTCGATTTAGTAATCCATGAAAACCAAAAAGGGTACCAATTAAAATTATGTTTCTTAAGCCAGCATATGCAGACATTGAATATTCAGGTTTGATAAAAACACTCCAATTTGAATTAGTTTATTAGAATAGCAGATATGAAAACAGTTTTTTCCGGAATCCAACCTAGTGGGTTAGTACATTTGGGTAATCTCCTTGGAGCAATAAACAATTGGGCAAAATTATCAAATGAAGACTCAAAAAATTATTTTTGTATTGTTGATCTACATTCTTTAACAGCAATGCCTAATAAATCTGACTTAAAAGACAGCATCAAAAACACATTAAAAGTTCTATTAGCATCTGGAATTAATTTGGAAAATTCTGTAATTTATGTACAAAGTGATCTTAAAGACCACGCCTATTTATCTTGGATACTGTCAAATTTTTGCCAAGTTGGTGAATTGCAACGAATGACACAATTTAAGGAAAAAGCTTCTTCGTTTGGAACGCACTCTGGTCTTTTGACTTACCCCATCCTAATGGCAGCGGATATTTTAATTCATAAAGCAAACGAGGTCCCAGTAGGTGACGATCAAACTCAACATTTAGAATTAACAAGAAATATAGCTGAAAGATTTAATAATAATTATGGTGAAATATTTCCAATACCTGAAAAAACTAGTGGAAAATATGGTGCTCGATTAATGTCTTTGAGACATCCAGAAAACAAAATGTCAAAAAGCTCAGATGATATTAACGGTACAATTTATTTCAATGATTCAAAAGATTCAATTATCAAAAAATTTAAATCTTCTGTTACAGACTCAAGTAATTCAATAGCATATGATATTAAATCAAAGGCGGGGATAAGTAATTTGATAGAGATATACTCATCTATTAATAATCTAGAAATAAAAGAAACTGAAAAAAAGTTTAATGATTATCAATATGGAGAATTTAAAATTGCCGTAGCAGAGTCAGTAATTTCATACTTGGAACCGATCAATGAAAAATTTAATAATTTAGGTGATAAAGAAGTAGATGAAATAATTAGAAAAAATTTAGAATTAGCAAAAGAGTCTGCTGAACTTACAATATCAGAAGTAGAAGATGCTTTAGGTATAAGTTAATCAATGAGTATAAAGACAGAAAAGCCTAAATCTTAATGTCATTGGATTCTAATTTACCGGAAGACTGGAAAAAATTACTAAACCCAAGTCAGATTCAAGCCATAGAAACAATTAATGGACCTGTATTAATAATGGCAGGAGCAGGTTCAGGTAAAACTAGAGTATTGACTCATAGGTATGCCCATTTAGTAAAACACCATAATGTAGACGTTGAGCAAATATTGGCTATTACATTTACAAATAAAGCAGCAGAAGAAATGAAATCAAGAATAAGTAAGCTTCTTAATTTAAAAATTTCACCAAAGTGGATATCAACTTTCCATAGTTTGTGTGTAAAAATTTTAAGAATCCATGGAGATAAGATAGGTTACAAAAGCAACTTTACTATTTACGATCAATCTGATTCAAATAAAGTGATTAGGAATTGTATGTCTGAAAACAATGTTGACCTTAAACAATATTCACCAAAACGTTTCCAGGCACATATATCTAATCTTAAGAACAGCATGATAAGCCCTGGGGAGGCACTAGAGAATGCAGAATCTTTTTTTGAAGTAAAAGTTGCCGAAATTTATTCAAGCTATGAAAAAAAATTAATAATTGCTAATTCAATGGATTTTGATGATCTTTTAATTAAAACTGTAGAACTTTTACAAACAAATGAAAGCATTTTGAAGTTTTGGTCTAATAAATTTCAATTCATCATGGTTGATGAATACCAAGATACAAATTTTGTACAATACAAATTAGTTGAGCTTCTTGGTTCAAATAATAAAAATGTTTGTGTAGTTGGAGACTCGGATCAAAGTATCTATGCATTTAGGGGTGCGGATATTAGAAATATTATTGAATTTGAAAAAGATTTTAGTAACGCAACAGTTATTCAACTAGATAAAAACTACAGATCTTCTAAAAAGATTCTTAATTTAGCTAACTCAGTCATATCTAATAATCCACGAAAAATTGAAAAAAATCTTTGGACTGATAACGAAGATGGTTTAGATATTTCATCATTTAGATTTAGATCTGAAAAAGATGAAGCAAGATGGGTTGCAGAAGAAGTTAAAAACCTAATAGATTCATCCAAAGAGAATGAGGTTGCAATTTTTTATAGAACCAATAGCCAATCACGTTTATTTGAGGAAGAACTAAGAATGTTAAATATTAATTATAAAGTCATTGGCAGTGTGAGATTTTATGACAGAAAAGAGATTAAAGATATAATCTCATACCTACAATTTTTAGTTAATGATAGTGATACAGTTGCATTTGAAAGAATTGTAAATGTTCCAAGGCGAGGAATAGGAGAGTCTACTGTAAAAAAAATAAGGATATATTTAAATGAAACAGGAAAGTCTATATTTGAAGCACTGGAATCAATAGAGGAGATTAAAAATATTTCTCCACGAATTAAAGGAAGTCTCTCGGAATTTAAAGATTTAATTACTGAACTAAAGTCCTATTCGCTTCAAGGTCCCTCGAAAACAATCCAAAACGTTTTGGAGCTTACAGGATATAAAATGAGTTTGATTAAAGAAGGTACACTAGAGTCACAAATGCGCATAGAAAATATTGAAGAACTTCTAAATTCCGCATTTAGTTTTGAGAATTTGTATGAAGAAGAAATTGATGAACCTTATGGAATGCTCAGAGATTACTTAGAATCCATTGCCCTATTTTCTGAAACTGATAAATTAGAAGATGCTGATAGAGTTTTGTTGATGACTCTACATAACGCAAAAGGCTTGGAGTTTCCATATGTATTTATGACTGGAATGGAAGAAAATTTATTTCCGCATGAAAGAAGTTCTCAAGGAGATAACTCTGAAATTGAGGAAGAAAGAAGACTTTGTTATGTTGGAATAACAAGAGCTGAAAAAAAGCTTTATTTAACTCATTCGTGGTCAAGGACACTTTGGGGTGGCACAGTTTATAATTTACCAAGCCGTTTTCTAGAAGAGGGTTCTAGTCATTTTGATACTGTAGATTTTTCACTTGATACTAAACAAAAAGACTCTACTCAGCTTGAAGTTGGTACAGGTCAAAAAATAATTCATGAAAAATATGGAGAAGGGCTTGTTTTAGAAGTTCAGGGAAATGAAATAACTGTTCAATTTAATGATGATATTGGAGTAAAGTATCTTGATGTAGAATGGGCACCCATAAAATTTCAATAAAATATGAAGCATAATTTTATTTCATTTGTAATCTATATTCTTGTTATAAGATTATGAACCTATTTGAATATCAAGGCAAAGATTTATATAAAAAATATTCTATAACAACACCCAAATCAATTTTTATAAACTCTATTTCTGATTTAACAGAAAATCATGGTTTGAGTTTTCCATTGGTTGTAAAAGCCCAAGTCCAAGTTGGTGGAAGAGGAAAGGCAGGCGGAATAAAGGTTGCAAAAAACCATCAAGAACTAGAAGAGCATATAGATGCAATTCTAGGTATGGACATTAAAGGTCATAAAGTTGAAAGCTTATTGATTGAGGAGGCTTCTGAAATCATAAGCGAATATTATATATCATTTACTTTAGACAGATCTGAAAAAAAATATTTGATGATGTTGAGCTCCAAAGGTGGAATGGATATTGAAGAAGTTGCAGCTAATAGTCCAGAAGATTTAATAAAAATTTATATATCTCCATCATTAGGACTTGAAAGTAAAATAATTACACAAGCAATAAAAGATGCAAATCTCAATCTTGATTACATTGATGAATTACATGAAATAATTTCTAAACTTTACAAACTTTTTACTGAAGGAGACTGTGATCTTGTTGAAGTGAACCCATTGGCAATAACAAATCAGGGTGTTTCTGCTCTAGATTCTAAAGTTTCACTAGATATGAATGCAATCTATCGACATGATGATTTTAAAAAATATGAAGAAGAAATTCCCATTCCAGAATCTGAAAAGTTTGCCAAAAGCAAAGGCTTAAATTTTATCAAGTTGGATGGAAGTGTTGGAATTATTGGCAATGGTGCAGGATTAGTTATGTCAACTCTAGATGTCGTAGCAGAGCATGGTGGAAAAGCGGCAAATTTTTGTGATATTGGTGGGGGAGCAAAAGCCGAAACCGTTACAGCAGCTTTAGAAGTTTTAGAATCAGAAGAAGAGGTAACAAGTGTTTTAATTAATATTTTCGGAGGCATTACAAGATGTGATTTAGTAGCTGAAGGAATTGTTGAGGCAACAAAAGGCAAAGTACTTAAATGGCCTTTGATAGTTAGATTAGACGGCACAAATTCAAAAGAAGGTTTAGAAATTTTGTCTAAAAATGCAAATGAAAAAATAATAATCTCTGAGTCTATGGATGACGCAGCGAAAGCTGCTGTCGAAGGTGGTAAATAATGGCAGTATTTATAAATGAAGAAACAAGAGTTGTTGTTCAAGGCTTAACAGGTAGAGAAGGAAAGTTTCATGCTTTGCGAAATAGGGACTATGGAACAAAAGTGGTAGCAGGAACAAGGCCAGGTAAAGGTGGAGAAGAAGTTGAAGGTATTCCAATTTTTAATACTGTTGTTGATGCTGTAAAAGAAACTGGTGCTAATACAGCTATGACTTTTGTACCTCCAGCATTTGCAATGGATGCAGTTCTTGAAGCAGGTGAAGCTGGTTGTGATTTAATAGTTTGTATTACGGAAGGCATTCCTGCTAAAGATGAAGCAAGAATGTATGATCTACTTAAAAGAAATACTATTTCACAATTATTGGGGCCTAATTGTCCCGGACTTATCTCCCCAGGAAAATCAAATGTAGGTATCATGCCACACGAAATAACTAAAGAAGGAAACGTAGGAGTTGTTTCAAGGTCTGGAACTTTAACTTATCAAGCAGTTCATGAGTTAACTAGATTAGACATCGGACAGTCTACGTGTATTGGTATAGGCGGTGACCCTGTGCCAGGAATGTCCTTTATCGATGTTTTAGAGGCATTTGAAAAAGATGAACAGACAGAAGCAATCGTAATGATTGGTGAGATAGGTGGGAGTGCTGAAGAAGAAGCAGCCGAATACATAAGCAAGCTAGTTAGTAAACCAGTAGTTTCTTACATTGCTGGTGTAACCGCGCCACCAGGAAAAAAAATGGGACATGCTGGGGCAATTGTTTCTGGAAATATGGGTACAGCCTCTGCTAAAATTGAAGCACTTACTAACGCTGGTGTTAATGTTGTTAACAACCCTACCAAGATTGGACAAGCAATAAAGGAATTGATTTGAAAGAAAATTTAAATAGAGAAGAATTATCTGCAGCAATTTCTGATACTAGAAAATCTTTTGATACTGATAATCCTATAATTCCGTTTATCGAAGGTGACGGAATAGGTATAGACATATGGCCTGCTTCTCAGAAAGTATTTGATTCAGCTGTTGAAAAAGCCTATAACAATCAAAGAAAAATTGAATGGATGGAAGTTTTAGCTGGTCAAAAAGCATATGATAATGAAAATGAGTGGTTGCCTGAAAAAACAATTGAAATGTTTGATAAATACGGGATAGGAATTAAAGGACCTTTAACTACTCCTGTTGGAGGTGGAATTAGATCTATAAACGTCTCAATAAGGCAAAAATTAGACCTTTATGCCTGTGTAAGGCCTTTGAGGTGGTTTAAAGGTGTTGAAACACCAACAAAGAACCCAGGAGCTGTAGATATTGCTTTATTTAGAGAAAATACAGAAGATGTTTATTCAGGCAAAGAATTAGAGATGGGTTCTGAGGAAGTCAAAACATTAAATAACTTTCTAAAGTCTGAATTTGGATGGGAAATTAGAGAAGATAGCGGTATTGGAATTAAACCAATTTCCCAAACTGCATCAGAGAGATTAATTAGAGCAGCACTGAATTATGCAGTAGAGAATGGAAAGAAAAACCTAGCAATAGTACATAAAGGAAACATCATGAAATTTACCGAGGGAGCATTTCGAGGCTGGGGCTATGAATTAGTTAAAAATGAATTTTCAGATGTTGCAGTATCTTGGGAAGACTGTAAAGGTGAACCAGGAGACAAGATTCTAGTTCAGGACGTGATAGCAGATGCTTTTTTACAGCAGATATTAATTAAGCCTCATGAATTTGATGTGATTGCTACCACAAATCTTAATGGAGATTATGCATCCGATGCACTAGCAGCTCAAATTGGAGGAATTGGAATAAGCCCAGGTGGAAATATAAATTATGAAAATGGTAAATCAGTTTTTGAAGCTACTCATGGAACAGCTCCAAAATATGCTGGACAGGACAAAGCTAACCCTGGATCTCTAATACTTTCAGGTGAAATGATGTTTAGGTATATGGGTTGGAATGAAGCTGCAGACCTAGTAATTAAAGCTATGGAAAAATCAATAAGTGAAGGTAATGTTACCTACGACTTAGCGAGAGGTAGATCTGATGCAAGAACTCTTCCTTCATCAGAATTTGCTCAATCCTTAATTGAAAATATAGAAAGCTTTTAAGTCATGACAAAAGTAACAGTAGTTGGATCAGGAAAGTATGGATCAATGACAGCTCTTAGAGTTGCAGAATATGATATAGCTGATACGGTAGTCATGACAGATATAGTTGAAGGTCTTCCTCAAGGTCTTGCTTTAGACATGAATCAATCAAGATTTGTAGAAAAATTCTCATCAAAAATTATTGGAACTAATAATTATGAAGATACTTCTGATAGTGATGTAGTAGTCATCACTGCAGGCTTACCACGAAAGCCAGGAATGTCGCGCATGGATTTATTAGAGGTTAATGCAAATATTGTAACTGAGGTAACAAGTAACATTATGAAACATTCAAAGAATCCAATAATAATTGTTGTTACAAATCCTTTAGATCAAATGACAACTTTAGTTTCTGATGTGTCTGGCTTACCTAAAAGTAGAGTCATCGGTCAAGCTGGAGTTCTTGATTCATCTCGATTTGCTTATTTTATATCAGAGAAATTAAATGTAAATATGAAGGAAGTTGAAGCCTGGACTCTAGGTAGTCATGGTGAAACTATGGTGCCTGCACCATCCCAGTGTAAAGTTGATGGTAAGCCTTTAACTGAGCTGCTTACAAATGATGAAATAGAAGAGTTAGTAAAAAGAACTTCTGATGGAGGAGCGGAAATCGTTGCATTATTAAAAACAGGCAGTGCTTACTTTGCGCCTTCTTCGGCAGCTGCAACTATGGTTAAGTCAATTATTTCAGATTCAAATAATGTTTTACCTTCTTGTTCTTGGGTCTCTGGAGAGTATGGAATTAGTGATGTTTACTTAGGTGTACCAACTAAATTAGGTAAAGATGGCGTAACCGAAATTGTAGAACTTGATTTAAATACTGAGGAGCTAGAAAACCTAAAATCAGCTGCTGATTCAGTAAAACAAAAAGTTTTAGAGTTAAATAATCTAAAAACTCAATAAAATTGGGCTTTTTAAGCAAAAAATTTATAATTAGCATAAAAACTCAATAAAATCAGCAGTTTATAAAAAAAAGTCAATAAATTTAGGGTTTTAAGACAAATTAATTAAAAAAACTATAATGTTTATAGGGAGTTTTAAAAAAACTCAATAAAGAAAGCGGATTCTAATGAATAAAGATGATTTAGCAAATGCTGTTGCAGCTGCAGTAGGGTTGTCACAAGCAGACGCTAAAAAAGCAGTAGAGGCCGTGTTTGATGGAGTAACAGGTGGTATGAAAGACGGCGTTAAAGTAAGCGTTGCCGGTTTTGGTACATTTGAATCCAGATACAGGGCTGCAAGACAAGGTAGAAATCCAGCAACAGGTGAAACAATCCAAATTGCTGCGAAAAATGCCCCAGCTTTTAAAGCTGCAAAAGGATTAAAAGACGCTTTAAATTAAAGTTCTTTTAGTTAAATTTGAAAAGACGGCAAAAGCCGTCTTTTCTTTTTAGGAAATGATACTTATATCACCAGATATTTTAATTTTTTTATCAAACATAAGATCTTCTGGATGTATTTCAGCATTTACAATTTTGTAAAGATCGACAGAAGACATTTTAAATTTTAGAAAATAGTCATCGTTAATATTTTCAATTTCAGAACAGTTATTTAGTGAATATATTTTTTCTAAATCTGTAAATTCAAAATAAATAAACTCAGTTTTGTATTCAAAGTTAGAAATTTTTATTTTAAAATTTTTTAGCGTATCTTCTATCAATTAATTGTTAATGTTTCTCTTTTAACGTCTTCTATGGCTTTGGTAACTTGTATGCCTCTAGGACATGCTGTAGTACAGTTAAATGCTGTTCTGCATCTGAAAGCGCCATTCACATCTTTAAGTATTTCTAATCTTTGTTTTGAGGCATTGTCTCTTGAATCAAATACAAATCTATGCGCATTAACAATTGCTGCTGGGCCAACATAAGTATCCGCAGTCCAGAAAACCGGACAACTAGTTGTGCAGGCTGCACAGAGAATACATTTTGTAGTATCTTCAAACTTATCTCTATCTTCTGGAGATTGTAATCTTTCTCTTTCTCCGGGCACTTCATCATTTACAAGATAAGGCATAACTTTTTTGTAAGATTCAAAGAATGTTTCCATATCAACAACTAAATCTTTTATGACAGGAAGACCTCTAATTGGCTCAATTTTTATTGGATTGCTAACTTCCTTAACTAAGACTTGGCAAGCAAGCATATTTTCTCCATTAACAACCATCGCATCAGAACCACATACTCCATGAGCACATGATCTTCTAAAAGCGAGACTACCATCATCAAACCATTTAACTTTGTGAAGAAGATCTAAGATTCTCTCATCAGGATCTGCTTCAATGTTGTATTCTTCCCAATGGCCTTTTCTATCGGTTTCAGGATTGAATCTAAGAATTCTAAGTTTTACATCCATTAATATTTTCTTTCTTTTGGTTCATAGTTACCAAGCTCAACATCTTTATAGTCAAGTTTAACTGAGTCGCCATTCTTAAATGCAAATGAATGTTTTAACCAATTTGAATCGTCTCTTTCAACATGATCTACTCTTGAATGTGCTCCACGACTTTCTTTTCTTTCCAAAGCGCTAGCAACAGTTGTGTCTGACATATCTAATAAGTACTCAAGCTCAATTGCTTCTAGCAACTCTGTATTAAAAACTTTTCCTTTATCAGAAATAGTAACATTTTGATATCTATCTCTTAAGTCTGACAAAATTTCAGTCTGTTTTGTTAAGCTTTCTTCAGTTCTAAAAATTTTGGCATTTTCTTCCATTGAATCTTGAAGCTCTTCTCTTATTTTTGCTACTGAAAAATTAGGGTCATGTTCTTTATCAATAAAGTTACTTATCTTATTTTTTAGGTCTTCGCCAGCATTTTCAGATAAAGAAAATGGTTTTGTAGAAGAAACATAGTCAACCATGCTTTGACCTGCTCTTTTCCCAAAAACAACTATATCTAACAGAGAATTAGTGCCTAATCTATTTGCACCATGAACGCTTACACAGGCAGACTCTCCCGCTGAATATACACCTGGAAGTATTGTGCCTTGAGCATCGCTTAAAACTCTCGCATCTACATCAGTAGGAATACCTCCCATAGCGTAATGAGCTGTTGGTTGAACTGGAATTGGCTCATCTATTGGTTCAATTTTCACATATGTCCTAACAAAATCTGTTATATCAGGCAATTTCTGTTTTATTGTTTCTGCACCCAAATGTGTTAAATCTAAATATACGAAATCATTGTTTGGTCCTGCTCCGTTACCTTCACTTATCTCAGTTGCGATAGCTCTTGATACCATATCTCTTGGTGCGAGATCTTTAATTGATGGAGCATATCTTTCCATAAACCTTTCACCGTCTTTATTTCTTAAAATTCCACCCTCACCTCTCGCAGCTTCTGACAATAGTATTCCAAGACGGTATATTCCTGTTGGGTGAAACTGGTAGAATTCCATGTCTTCTAAAGGTATGCCTTTTTGATATAAAATTCCCGGACCGTCACCTGTTAACGAGTGGGCATTGGAACTAACCTTATATATTTTTCCAAAACCACCAGTAGCGAATGTTACAGCTCTGGCTTCAAATATATGTATATCACCGGTTGCAATTTCATAAGCTATAACACCTTTACAAACTCCGTCGTCAATTTTTATATCTAAAACTTGAAATTCGTCAAAAAAGGTTACTCCCATCGAAACGCATTTTTGATATAAAGTTTGAAGAATCATATGACCAGTTCTGTCTGCTGCATAGCAGGCTCTAAAAGCTGGTGCCTCACCTTCTTTAACAGTATGTCCTCCAAATCTTCTTTGAGCAATCTTTCCATTTTCTAATCTACTAAATGGTAGTCCCCAATGTTCTAACTCAACTACAGAGTCAATTGCTTCTTTGCACAGAATATCTACAGCTGGTTGATCTGCTAAGTAGTCTGAACCTTTGACTGTATCAAATGCATGCCAGTTCCAATTATCTTCTTCTACATTTGCTAATGCGGCACTCATACCACCTTGGGCTGCACCAGTGTGCGATCTTGTTGGATATAGTTTTGTTATTACAGCTAGCTTCATATGGGGCGCTGCTTCAATTGCAGCTCTAAGACCTGCTCCACCAGCACCAACGATTACTCCATCAAAAGAGTGCTTGATTATTTTCATGACTGCCTCACAAATGCTACCAAAACATATGTACCTAATACAAAAAACGCTGTTGATACAAAATATAAACTATATAAAGCAAGACTTCTATGGAGTTTGTTTGCTATATTGTCGTGCATAACTATCCTTAATCCATTTGTTCCATGAAGAATACTTAGAGCCAGCAAAAGCCAATCAAATGTTCTCCAATAAGGGGTATCCCATCTGGCAGCAACAAATTCATAATCAAGATTAAGCGTATCATTAAAAACATGCATAATAAACATATGACCAGCAGCTAATAAAACCAGAAATAAACCACTTACTCTCATGAAAAACCATGCGTATAATTCAAAATTGCTTCCACCAATAGGCGGTTGCCTTCTTCCCCAATCAGTTCTAGTTGTATTCTGCATTATGATTTCCAATCTGGTAATGGTCTTACCATACAGTCAACAACTGTTGTTCCAGGTGAACTTTTTTCAATACAAATATCAAAATACGAAGTTATCATTCTATAAGTCGTTGGAACAAAAATTCCAATAAAAATTAGCAGTGCAACAACGTTAAGAGATTTTTGATAATCAGATCCTTTTTTCCAAAGATCAACAGTGATGATTCTTAACCCATTTATTGCATGGGCTAATACTGCAGCCATTAAACCAACCTCGCCGAGTCTGAAATAAAAGTTTTTGTATATTGCTTCTGCACCTTCATATATTTCGGGACCCGCAAGGATTAATGCGGTAGAAATAATATGTAAAAGTAAATAACCAAATAGCGCAACACCAGTGATTCGATGAAAAAGATATAACCACATGCTAGTCCTGCCTTTATAAACAGAACCAGTAGAAACTATTTCCTGATAAGCCATATTTAATTATCCTACATTGGAAAAATAACTATAAATTAATTAGACAATTCACCTCTTGACATTTTTATGTTCCCGTAATAAATTACACATATGTAATTTACTTTAAGGAGTACGGGTGGAGCAATCAATAGTAGAAGAGTTAATCGGCGGAATGCCATCATGGACAGAAGAGGCAAATTGTAAAGGGGCAGATGCAGATTTATTTTTTCCGGAAAGAGGAGCTTCTACTAGAAAAGCTAAAGCAATTTGTAGAGCATGCACCGTCCAAGACCAATGTTTAGAGTATGCAGTAGAGAACTCTGAAAAATTCGGAATTTGGGGTGGTCTATCAGAACGTGAGCGTAGAAGAATTAAAAGACAACGTGCTGCAGAATTTGATATTAGAGACGTAGGTTAGATACTAAAGCTTTCAGAATATTCGCTGAAGTCTCTTTCAACCCCGATTTCATCACTTTTTATTATTTCAGTTATAGTGTTTTCTTCGTCTGTTATATATGTATATCTCAAAGAAATACCAGCACCATCATGAAAGCAACCAAATTTTTTGGCTACTTCACCATGAGGCCAAAAGTCTGACAAAATTGGGAATTCAATATTATGGTGTGCAGCCCACGACCTATTAGTAGGACTTGCACCAACTGTTATTAGTATTGTATTTGTATCTTCTTTCAAAAAAGACTCTTGGTAGTCTCTTAATTCGCATATTTCCTTATCACAAACACTACTAAATGGGAATGGCATAAAAACAAACATTGTTTTTTGACCCAAGAAATCTTTGTCGCTGTGTTTTGTTTTGTCATAGTTGAATAATTCAAATTCTGGTATTTTATCTCCAATATTTAATGACATTTTATTTATCCTTTCTTAATAAATTTATGATAGCGAAGTTAAATTTAAATAGGTGGCAAAGAAGTTCTAGCTGCCCAAGAAATTGGATCTTCTAATTCATGAACTGATGGAATAAGGTTCATATCTGAAATAATTTCATTTAGGCCAAGTTCATTTTTGGAATCTTCAAGGAATGAGATAAAAGAATCGGATCTTTCATCGTATTTAGAAATTTTTAATTCGAAATCACTTCCAGGTCCTTGATTGGCAACGAGGCCTAGGTCCATAACTAGATCAATCACACTCGGTTCTATAAAGTCAATTAATTTTTTTGCAGAGTGCTTGATTACTGATCTATAAAAACTAAGAGGTGCAAAAATAACATCAAGCATGGAGTCAATATCAAAGTTGTTCAATTCAGGTATGTTATTCATGAGGTCTTGAGGATTAGAAAAATTACTTGGGTCAAAATTTGGTTCAATATCTTTTATGTTTGCTAACAGTTCTTCGTTACTTTTTTTCATTTGTTTTATCAAGTAATCGAATGGAGCTGTGTGCTCACCAAGAGTCAGAGTTATATATTCTAGAAGCATCAATGCAATTGTTGCCTCTTTTTCATCGATCGAAAACTGACTTATTCTCAAATCAAAATTATTTTTATTTATCGCAAGAGCACTATTTCTTGGAAGAACAATTCCATAATGACTAAGACCCCAAGTGTTCTTGCTCAAAAATCCAGCAATGTTACCTAGTTGCATTCCTATTAATGATGATTGAGCACCTCCAATTCCTGCAGGTAAACCCTCAAACATTTTAAGCTCGGAAAAATCAAAATGTTTAATTGAATTTAGAAACCAATTTCCATATTTTTTTGAATCCATTATTGAAACTTCTAGTGGCGTGTACTCATTTTTTGTTGAAGATTCTTGACTCAATTCTATAACTCTGAATATTTCTTGATAATTCAAGTCAGAATTAGAAAGTAATCTATCTTCTTCGATATCTTTATTTATATGGTTATTAATTTGTTCAGCCAGTTGCCAATTTACATCGCCGTCATCATTATTGAAAAGATTAAATAATTGGGAAAAAAGATCGTCAGACATTAAACATCGGATGGACGTAAATCTAATTCAAAAACAAGTGTAATAATTTGTGATTCTCTAAGTATTTCAATCTCCACTATCTCACCTGCTCTTTTTGTTCTTAAAATAGTTATTAAACCATCAAGTGTTTTTACTGTTTTACCATTTATTTTTTTTATAATATCACCTGGTTGTGCTCCAGCTTTTCCTATAGCAAATATTTCACCACCTGGACCATAAAGTTCTTGTATAAACACCCCAGAAAATACTCTTGCACCATCTTCTGCAATATCAAAATGCTGAGCTCCTAGAATTCCTAGGAAAGCATGAAGTATTTTTCCATCTTTTATCAAACCTTCTGCAATGTTTAAAGCAAGATTTACTGGTACAGCAAAGCCTAATCCCTCAGCACCAACATCAGCTGTTGCGATTGCAGTAGTAATGCCAATTAATTCTCCATTTTTATTAATTAGTGCGCCTCCACTAGAACCTCTAGTAATAGGTGCATCAGTTTGTATAAGCCCAAATAAAGTTACTGAAGTGCCCATTACATCACCACCAACATCTAGTCTTCTCTGAAGTGCAGAAACAACACCTGTTGTTACAGTAGGTGCGGCACCAAGCGTAAGAGGATGTCCAATGGCAACTGCTAAATCACCAACTAGCATTTTATCGCTATTACCAATTGCAATAGGTATCAAATTTGAAGCTGTTATTTTTACAAGCCCAATGTCAGTCAATCTGTCAGAACCAATTATATTTGCTTCGTACATTCGTCCATCTTCAAAAATAACTCTAACCTCTGTGGAATTGTCGATAACATGGTGATTTGTCATTATTAGACCATCATCAGTAATTACAACCCCTGAACCTCCACCAGCTGACAAAAACTCTCCATCATCAGACAGTGTCCCCACTTGAACTTGAACAATTGTCTTTGTTGCCAATTCAGCTATTGAGACAACCTCAGTCGAATCCACTCTAGGCATAACTAATTCTTTTTCCTTTACAGTCTCAGTAATTGTTATTGGCTCTGGTAAAACAATTTCTTCTTCTTCAAAAAGACCAAATAAAAATAAAAATCCTAAAACAACACCACTCGAAAGAAGAGCAGAACCAATTACGACATTTAATGAGCTTTTTTTCTTTTCAGTTTTTTCTTCAATTAGATCCGAAATATATTTTCTTTGTTCAAACAATTCTTGTTGCGAATAATTATCTTCTTCCATACATTCATATTAAATATGGAAAGATTCTAACCAATATTTCAAAACAATTTTTTTAAAAGGTTTCAATGTTTGTTGCTTTAAATTGTCTATAAGTTGAAAAATGTTTTACGTTTCCTTAAAGTTAAAAGGTAAATGTTATCTGTTCAAAACTTAGAAGTTGTATATCAAGATGTTATTTTAGTTTTAAGGGGTGTTTCATTTGAAATCCCCAAAGGCGAAATAGTTTCTTTATTAGGTAGCAATGGTTCTGGAAAGACTACTGTTATCAGATCAATCACAGGTCTTCTTGATATTCAAAATGGTGATATAACTAAAGGTACAATTTCAGTAGATGGAGAAGATATTACTAATGAAAAGCCATCAAAGATAGTTGAAAAAGGAATTGCTCAGGTTTTAGAAGGAAGAAGGATTTTTGCAGAATTGTCTGTTGTAGAAAATCTGAGGTTGGGAGGACATACTAATAGCAAAGATATACCTGAAAACATTGATAGAGTATTAGATCTTTTTCCAATACTAAAAGAAAGATCTAAGGGTGAAGCAGGTTATCTCTCTGGAGGTGAGCAACAAATGTTGGCAATTGGAAGAGCGCTTATGTCCAACCCAAATTATTTATTATTGGATGAACCAAGTCTTGGATTAGCTCCAAAATTAGTTGATCAAATTGCAGAGTTAATTACAGAAATAAACTCACAGGGAGTAACAGTTTTATTAGTAGAACAAAATGCAAACATGGCATTAAACGTATCAAGCCATGGTTATATTATGGAAACAGGAAATATAGTAATGGACAATCCTAGTGACGAACTATTACAAGATCAAGATGTCAGAGAGTTCTATCTAGGCCTGAATCCTGAAGGAACGAACAGAAAATCTTTCAAGGATGTAAAACATTACAAAAGAAAAAAGAGATGGTTGTCATGAGTTCTTTAAAATTCAATGATGTAACTTTAAAGTTTGGTGGTATTACAGCATTGAATAATGTAAGTTTTGAAGTTAAACCCAAGACTTTGTATGCAATAATTGGACCTAACGGTGCTGGAAAAACATCTATTTTTAATTGTATAAGCGGAATATATAGACCAACAGAAGGTTCAGTTCATTATGGTGACAGCGACATCAAAGACTTAAGACCAGATCAAGTAGCTAATTTAGGCATTGCAAGAACTTTCCAAAATATTGAATTATTTGAAAATATGACGGTATTAGATAATATTTTGATCGGTGCTCATAGGCATTTAAATTATGGTCCTATATCAAGTTTATTTTTCAGTAATAAAACTAGAAAAAGTGAATTGGAAGCAAGAAAAATAGCTGAAGATATAATTGATTTTCTTGAAATTGAACAATTCAGATATTCATATATTATGTCTCTTCCTTACGGTGTACAAAAACGTGTAGAAATAGGTAGAGCTCTAGCCATGGATCCAGACTTAATCTTGCTTGATGAACCAGCTGCTGGAATGAACAATGAAGAAACAGAGGATATCGCAAGATTCATTATTGACATACATGAAGAAATGAAAAAAACAGTAATACTTGTTGATCATGATATGAACATGGTGATGGATATAGCAGAAGAAGTTATGGTTCTTAATTTTGGGGAAAAACTTGCCGAAGGCAAGCCTGAAGAAATTGTAAAAGATTCGAAAGTAATAGAAGCATATTTAGGAGTGAGTGAATTATGACATTAACAATGAATGAAATTTACGATGAAATATTAAGAGACGGGGGAATGACTCCTTCAAAAAAAATTAAACAAACATCCATTAGATTTCCTGAAAAAATAGCAATGCGATACAAAGAATTCGGAGTTTGGCAGGAAACTACTTTTGAAGAGTTTTGGAAAAAATCAAATTATTTATCTATGGGTCTTAAGTTTTTTGGCATTGAGAAAGGTGACTCAGTTGCAATCCATTCGGAAAATAGGCCAGAATGGTTTATAGCTGATATTGGAATACAGTCTCTAGGTGCTGTCAGTGTTGGCCTCTATCCAACAAATCCTGCTTCAGAAGTTGAATACTTACTATCCCATTCCGAATCTAAAATTCTCTTTGCCGAGGATCAAGAGCAAGTTGATAAAGCACTTCAAGTAATTGAAAATTTACCCTTGCTAGAAAAAATTGTTTATTTTGAAGACCGTGGTTTATACAGTTACGATCATCCAAAACTCATGAGATTTGATGAGTTCCTTGAAATTGGAAAATCAGAATATGAAACATTTCCTGAGTATGTTGATCAGCAACTTGAGGAAATTAACGATGAAGATGTCGCTTTCTTAGTTTATACATCGGGTACAACTGGAAAGCCCAAAGGGTCAATGATTACTCATGGAAATATAAGCTGGGTAGCTTCACAGATTCCAAATTTTTCATTAGTTGAAAACGTAAAAGCAAAAGATCCGCAATTTTTATCTTATCTTCCGTTGTGCCATATTTTTGGAAGATTGACTGATTTATTAATTGCATCACATACAATGGCGACAATTAATTTTGCAGAATCTATAGACACTGTACAAATGGACTTAGCAGAAATACAACCTACCATTTTTCCAGCTGTACCAAGAATTTTAGAAAGAATGCATTCTGGTGCGATGGTTAAAATGAGAGATGCATCGTTCATCAAAAGGCAACTATTTAAGATTTCAATGTATCTTGGCAATATAGGTGCTGAAAGAAAACTTAAATATGGCTTTAATGATGTTTTTGCAAATTTCTTAATATCAATTGGCTGGATTTTATCTTTTAGGACATTAAAGAAAAAACTTGGATTAAGTAAAGCTGAGACAGCTATTTCAGGAGCAGCTCCCATAGCTCCTGAAATTTTGAAATTTTTTATGGCTTTAGGAGTTCCAATTTTCGAAGGATACGGTATGACTGAAAATTGTGGATATGCATCCGGAAACAATGATAAAAAAATGAAACTAGGTACGGTTGGTGTTCCAAACCATGGTATGGAGATAAAACTTGCTGAAGATGGAGAAATTCTAACAAGAGGAGGAGCAGTATTTAAAGGGTATTTCAAGAACGAAGAAGCAACAAAAGAGACAATTGATGAAGATGGTTGGCTTCATACCGGTGATGTTGGAGTTTTTGAAGGAGAATTTCTTAAAATAGTTGATAGAAAAAAAGACATTATCATTACTAGTGGTGGTAAAAATGTATCTCCTCAGGAAATTGAAAACAAAATTAAAATTTCACCATTTATAAAAGATGCGATTGTAATTGGAGATAAAAGAAAGTTCTTGTCTGCTTTAGTTGCTATTGAGTTTGATACTGTATCAAATTGGGCTCTAAGAAAAAATATTGCACATACTACTTATAGAGATCTTTCTGAAAAACAGGAAGTAAAAGATTTAGTATGGAAAGAAATTGTTAAGGCAAATGAGCAGACATCTTCACTAGAAATTAGAAAATTTAGAATGATACCTAAGGAATTAGATCATGAAGATGGGGAATTAACTGCAACTCAAAAAATAAAAAGAAATGTATTGATGGAACAATTTTCTGAGTTAATAGAGGAGATGTACGTTTGATCATTTTTCTTCAAGCAACAGCAGAAGGCTTAGCATTAGGTGCAGTTTATTCATTAGTAGCTATTGGCTTCGTATTAATTTATAAGGCAATGGATGTTTTGAGCTTTGCTCAGCCAGCACTTGCGGTAGTTGGTGCAGCGTTTATTAGTGCTTTAGCAGTTGATAGAGGCGTACCATTCTGGATTGCATTTATAGTTGGAATTGTATTAACTGGTATTTTGAGTTTAATAATTGAACGAACATTTCTAAGGCCAATGGTTGGAGAGCCAGTATTTTCTGTAGCAATTTTGACAATTGGTATTGATATATTGTTAAGAACAGTTCTAGATAATTGGATAGGTCTAAACCCAAGATATCTAGGAGATCCATTTCCAAGCTTTGGAAACTTTGGTTCTATAAACATAGGAGGTGTTGTTCTCAAATATTTGGAAATATCCGCTTTCTTAACAGCTGTTGTTGTGATTATATTATTGTCAATATTTTTCAAAAAATCTAAGTATGGCGTTGCAATGAGAGCTACTTCTTTTGACCAAGAAGCTGCACTCGCTCAAGGAATTGATGTTGGTAAAATATTCGCTTTGGTTTGGTTTATCGCTGGCATGCTTGCATCGTTTGCAGGATTTTTTATTACTGGAGGTTTCAATACCCTGACACAATTCAGTTTTATTTCAGCTTTAAGAGCTTTGCCCGCAGTTGTAATTGGAGGTCTTGATTCAATTCCAGGGGCTGTAGTTGGTTCTTTAATAATTGGCCTCACACAGGGATATGTTGCATATTTTCAAGCTGACATGGAGTCACTAGTTGGCTTTCCCTTAGGAAGTGGATTTTCTCTTGTCGCACCTTACTTAATCATGTTTGTAATTTTATTAGTAAAACCTGATGGACTGTTTGGAACTGAGGAGGTGGAGAGAGTATGAGAGGAAGACCAAATTTATACACTGATTACAGAAAGGAGTCTGCAGTACTACCAAATCTCACTCAGAAATTTTGGTTTGTTGTTTTGTTATTTTTTGCATTTAGCTTATGTCTTATTGCTTCTGACTACTGGATTCTTTTATTAACAACTTCTTTTTTAATTGCAGTGGCTGCATGGGGCTTAAATATTGTGTCAGGATTTGCTGGACAAATTAGTCTGGCCCATGGAGTTTTTGTTGGAATTGGAACTTACACTGCATCAGTTTTAGGTGGCGTAGCAACTACTTATGTTATTGGATATGAACTTGATATGATTATTTGGCTACCGTTATCAGGACTATCGGCTGCGTTAATAGGTTTACTGATAGCTCCAATATCAGTGAGACTCAAAGGGTTAAATTTAGGTCTAGTCACTTTAGCGCTTGTGTTTATTGGTTCACATTTATTCTCAAATTTAAAATTTATTACCGGGGGAGCAGGCCTCGGTAGGAAAGCAGCAAAGTTAGTTTTATTTGGATTTGATTTTGATGAGGGTTTAGTAATTGGCAACTTAATATTAGAAAAAAACCAACTTACTTATATACTTGCTCTATTTGTTTGTGTTCTTGCTGGGCTTGGAGTCAAAAACTTAACTCGTTCTAAAACTGGTCGAGCTTATTCAGCAATTAGAGATGGAGATATTGCCGCAGAGGCAATAGGTATTAATCTATTTAAATTTAAATCTTCAGCGTTTGCATTATCTAGTTTTTATGCAGGAATTACAGGAGCATTAATGTTTAGTGTTTCAGGTGGCGTAGAGCCTGGTACTTTTAACTTAATTTATTCTGTAACATTTATAGCCATTGTAATTATCGGAGGTGGTGGAACAGTTTTGGGGCCATTATTTGGTGCACTTTTCTTTTCATTAATGCCTGGAGCAATTCAAACAGCAATGCACTCTTTTGGATTTCTAGGACAAGACCTGGCTTTGTCACTAGGTCAAATAGAAAGGGTAATTTTTGGCCTATTTATAATACTTTTCTTAATATTTGAACCTAGAGGATTATGGGGAATTTGGTTTAGGTTACGTAATTATTTTAAAGCTTGGCCTTTTTCCTACTAGATCAACAAACTTCTACTATCCTTATAGTTATTAGTACTAATTAAATTAGGGGGGATTATGAAACCGTTGCGAAAGCAAGGAATCATTATTTTTTCAATTCTAGCCCTAGTTTTAGCTGCTTGTGGCGGAGGTACGACTGAAGAAACTGTAGAAGAGGCAGCCCCAGAGGTTGTTGAAACTTTAGATTCTCCAGCTGTTACTACTGCTGCCGGTGTTAAAACTGGCGTTGGTGTTACCTCAGATCCGTGTCCTGCAGAAGTAGGTGGAGTTCCTACAATGGCTGATGATAGTAAAGGTTGTATATATTTAGGTATGCTAAATGACTATACAGGACCTTATGCAGCTGTTGCTCCGGCACTCGAAACTGCTCAAAGAGGATTCTGGATGTGGGTTAACTCAACAGGTGGAATTGGTGATTACAGTGTGGTAATTCGTGAAGGAGTTGATACTGCTTACAATCCACAAAAACATCTTGAAGCATACAATGCTCAAAGAGAAGAAGTAGCTGCTTTAGCTATGTCTCTTGGTACACCTCAAACTTTGTTTATTTTAGATGAAATGGATAAAGACAACATGATCGGTGCACCTATGAGTTGGTATTCAGGATGGTCATATAAAAGTGTAGATAGAGGTCTAGTTGTTGAATTCGGATCTGCTTACTGTGCAGATGGTATGAATGCTCTAGACTGGGCTATGGCAAGTCTTCCAGTAGATATCAAAACAATTGGAATTATGGGATTTGCTGGTGACTACGGAACAGACTGGGCAAATGGTATTAAATATGCTGCTGAAAAAGCTGGCGTAACTGTTGCCTGGGAATACTTACCACCTACTCTAGAGTTTGACGTTGCTCAAGCTGTAGGTTTGATGGTAACTCAACCAGTTGATGCTTACTTCCCAGCAGTGGGGCCAACTCAAATGGCTCAGGTTGCTGGTGGAGCATTTCAACAAGGACTCACCCCAATAGCAATGATGGCTGCGCCATCATACAACGATGCATTCGTTGCAGAGGGTTTTGCATTGAAGCCACTTTTTGAGTCTGGCACAATGTATAACATGGCATGGGTAGCACCGTATGAGGCTGACACACCAGCTCATGCAACTATGAGAGCTACAATGCAAGCTATGGGATTAGAATCAGCAAGCTCATTCTTAGTTGCTGGTTGGTCTTCACAATATCACTTAAAAGGAGTTCTAGAAGCTGCTGTTAAGGGTGGAGATTTAACTAGAGCAGGAATTAGAAGAGCCGCTGCTAATGTTTATGTAGAGTCAGATGGCATGATGCTTACAAGAGAGTTAGGTCAAAATAGAGCAGATAAAGAAAGCTTTATTGGAAGACCAGATAGTTCTGCAGGTAGTGGAACTATTTTACTTGCAGGCAATTACGTAGGACCTGCTGCAGATTCCTATGATTGGAATGGCGGTCCTTGTTCATAAATTTTAATTAATTTATTTTAAAGAGCCGGTTTTTAACCGGCTCTTTATTTTTTAATAAATCTATTATTCACCTATGTATAATTTGTCCAAAAAAAATAAAAAATTATTAATTCTTTTACTTGGTTTATTCATCTCAATATCTTCTCTCTCGGTTATAAAGACAGATTATTACTTTATGTCTCCTGGGCCACCTTATCAATGGGATATTGAATATGGAAACATTGAAAATTATGAATTTGATGGAAATCTATTTCAGCTAACAGTTAGAAGAGATGAAGCGAATGCTTTAATCTATGCATGGTCATATGTAAACGACTCTGTAGATTTATACCCTAGAGAAGTTATTTTACCAAAAGGTGTTACTCCTGAAGAATTAAGTCAAATAAGTATCCAAAATATGAAAACCTCTGAAAATGTTGCTATTGCAGTTGCACTTACTTATTTAGGATACGATATAGGTTCAAAAGGTGATGGAGTATCAGTAGTAGGAATTCTTGATGATTCACCCGTTAAAGACAAGTTACAAAAAGGAGATTTAATAAATTCAATTAATGGTGAAGAAATATCATCAGCTACCGAATTTATTGCGACTTTACGACGATATCAGATTGGAGATACTGTAACCATAGGGGTAAAAAGAGATTTTGATGGTGAAAGAAAGAATATAGAAGTACAAACAAAATTGATTGAACACGTTGAATATGAAGGTGAGCCTATGGTGGGATTTCTTGCTACAACGGTAAACGAAAGATTCGATTTTCCATTTGAAGTAGATATTAAAACTGGAAATGTAGGCGGACCATCAGCAGGTCTGATGATGGCTTTGAATGTTTATAATAATTTAATACCAGAAGATATAACAAACTCCTTAGTAGTAGCAGGAACGGGCACAATAGAGATTGATGGATCAGTTGGGCCTGTTGGTGGTATAAAACAAAAAGTCATTGCTGCAAAAAGAGCGGGAGCAGAACTTATTTTGGTCCCAACTGCTAATTTCGAAGAAGCAATTCCTATGGCAACAGAATCTACAGCTATCGCAGCGATTGATTCATTTGAAGAAGCATTGAAAGTAATTTCAGAGTATAGTTCACGTTAAAGACAAGAGATAAATAAAATAACAACATGGTAAATATTGGTGGTACAAATAATAATGAAAGAAGAGGATTTTCTTTCATTGTTTTTGTTGCAATAATAGGTTTTTCAGTTGCAAGAGCTGTTGCGACATTTTTTACTAATTATTTATGGTTTGACTCAGTAAATTTAAACTCTGTCTGGATAAAAATCCTTCTTACCAAAGGGGCCTTAGTTGGTGCAACATCATTACTAGCTTTTATATTTATTTTTACAAACTTACGTTTAGCAGTGAGAGCAACTCCTGTCATGGATATTTTTGAATCATTTGAATCACAAGATCCTTTATCTAGATTTCGAGCCTGGACCAATGAAAGATTTCTTCGATATAGATTATGGGGATCTATTGGTCTCTCATTATTTCTAGGAGCTGGTGCTTCTCAACTGTGGGAACAAGTTTTACTATTTTTAAACCAACAGTCTTTTGGTGTTACAGATCCGGTATTCCAGGCTGATGTTTCAAGATATGTATTTGGCCTTCCTCTTTACAGACTATTCGTTTCTTGGGGGTTCCAATTAGTAATTTTTACATCATTAATTATTGTTTTATTTTTTGTCGCCACTGGAGCTTTACAACTAAGACAAGGAAGATTGCCTGAAGTTAGTAGCGGTGCAAAAGCACATTTGTCTGTATTGTTAGCATTCATAGCAATCTTAAAAGCATTTGCCTACCGTCTTGACTCAATGGAACTTCTTTATTCTCCTAGAGGAAAAGTTTTTGGTGCAAGTTATACAGATGTGATTGCACATCTACCAGCTTTGAATTTACTTATTTTAATTTCCTTGTTCGGTGCAGTCTTATTGCTTGTGAATATAAAAAGAAGAGGATGGCTACTTCCTGCAACAGCAATTAGTTTGTGGTTAGCAGTATCAATAATAGTGGGAGGTCTGGTACCTGCTGCAATACAAAGGTTTAGAGTCGTTCCTGATGAACTAAACAAAGAATTACCTTATGTTGAAAATCACATTGACTACACCAGACTTGCGTACGGTTTAGATAGCATTGAGGAAAAGTCATTTGCCGCTTCTCCGGATCTGTCTCAAAATGATATTTCTAACAATAAACAAACTGTAGACAATATAAGACTTTGGGATCCTACAGTTTTAGCGGAGACTTATAGTCAGCTTCAAGAAATAAGAGCATATTACGCACTTCAAGAGGTTGATGTTGATAGATACAGAATCAACGGGGAATTGACTCAGGTTATGGTTGCAGCAAGGGAGCTAGATCAAACAAATTTACCAGCTGTCGGATGGGTTAATGAAAGGCTGCAGTATACCCATGGTTTTGGAGTTGTTTTTAGCCCTGCAAATAATGTTGCAAGTCAAGGGCAGCCTGATTTTTATGTAAAAGGCGTCCCTGCAACAACAACTGTCGCTGAACTAGAAGTAGAACAACCAAGAATTTATTTCGGTGAATCTGCTGATTCTGTAGAGTATGTAGTTGTAAATTCACTTCAAGATGAAGTTGACTATCCTTTGTCAACTGAAGGGCAATCTGTTGCCTATACAAATTATTCTGGAGACGGTGGAGTAGGCATAGGATCTTTCTTTAGAAGGTTTGGTTTTGCACTGAGATATAGTGAATTAAACCTTCTTATTTCTAATCAGCTATCTGACGATTCAAAATTGATTATGGAAAGAAATATTGTCAGTAGAGTTAAAAAAGCAGCTCCGTTTCTTTATACAGACAACGATCCTTATCTAGCTTTAATTGATGGAAATTTATTTTGGATTATTGATATGTATACAGTCAGTGATAAATATCCTTACGCTCAACCTGCTGACACCAGAAGGATTAATGAAAACTCAGGACTCCCTGTGAATTTCAACTATCTAAGGAATTCTGTAAAAGCTGTTGTCAATGCTTATGACGGTACTATGAATTTTTATGTTGTAGACGAGAACGACCCAATTATGACTGCTTACAATGATATTTTTCCAGATCTATTTTCTCCAAAAAGTGAAATGAGTTCTGAATTATTAGATCATATCAGATACCCGGAAGATTTATTCACTATTCAGTCTGATATGTACAGAGATTACCATATGACTGATCCTAGAGTGTTTTATGCAGATGAAGACCCTTGGGTTATCCCATCTGATTCTTCTACAACTCCAAGAGTTGCTACTTTACGAGGAGAATTTACAGAAATAGGTTTTAAGCCAATGTTGCCTTATTACTTATTGATGAGCTTGCCGGGTGAAACTGATTTAAGTTATTTAATCTTTCAACCATTTAACCCTGAAAATAGACCTAATATGCAGTCATTTTTAGTTGCTGATGCTGATCCTGAGAATTACGGGCAGTTAATTGACTTCAGACTACCAAAGGGAGAATTTGTAGATGGACCAAGCCAGGTTGCAACTAGAATAAATCAGGATCCTGATATATCTCAAATATTTACATTATTAGACCAACAAGGATCTAGTGTTATCAAGGGTAATTTGTTTGTTGTTCCTATCAATCAGTCAATTCTTTATTATCAACCAATTTATCTTCAAGGTGAACAGAATCCTTTGCCAGAGTTTAAATTCGTTGTTGTTGTCTTTCAAGACAGAATCATAATGAGTGAGACTTTATCTGAGGCCCTAGCAAGTATTTTTGGTGATGAGTTGATAAGTGATGTTGTTGAAGAGTCTGAAGGTGAAAGTCCACTAGATTTACTAGCAAAAGCAACAATAGCTTTTGAACAAGCTCAAGAACAACTTCAGAAAGGTAATCTTGGAAAGTATCAAGAATTAATTGACCAAGCACAACAGTATGTTGATCTTGCAATTGATCAATTAAACAAATAACAAAAATTTTTTTCTTGAGTTTAATTTAAAGTAAGTTACTATTAATTATTCAGCGCGGGGTGGAGCAGTCTGGTAGCTCGCTGGGCTCATAACCCAGAGGTCGTAGGTTCAAATCCTACCCCCGCTACTAACTACCTAATGAATAAATCTATTATTCTTTTTCTTCCAGTAGAAGCCGCAATTAATTTAAGAGTAAATAAACCAGAAGCTCCAAGATAAAGTAAGCTACCCAGCACTAAAAAAATTCTCCAAAATAATATTGCATCCATAATTAAATTATAAACTGCCTCTAGTTAATCACTACTTAGTTAATTCAAATATTTCATTGGCTGTTATTTCACCATTGATTGTTGAGATAATTTCAAAATTGTCATTTAATACTAAAGTTGTAGGAATCCCACTCCAAATAAATTGTATAAGAATACTCTCTGCCAGGGTATTATCTAAAATATTTTGATATGATATTTCATTATTTTTAATAAATTCTTTGCCATTTTCTTCTGAGTCTTCAACTAAAATTCCGATAACAGAATATCCTTGAGTCTCTGATAATATTTTTAACTCACTTACTTCGTTTTGGCACGGAATACACCAACTTGCCCAAATATTTAGAATGACAAATTGTTCATTTGAATTTAAGTTAGAGAACTGTTTCAAATCTTCTAGCACAATTCCATCATTTATATTTGAGACGCTAACAATTTCTAATTCATCGTTGTTTGTTGAATTAATTAAGACAATTACAACAGTCATAGTTAGAAGTAAGAGAATAAAATTTCTTTTGAACATAATTTAATTTAATAACCTAATACAAATACAATACTAATAATGGAATTAGAAAACATTATTTATCCTGGATTTAATAAAACATTATCCGAATTAAATGCCCTTTCAAAAGTTAAAAAGAAATCATGTGAAATTGTTGATTTAACAGAAATTGAATGGGTGCGTGATGTTTTGCGACATAGAGTTGAGGAAATAGGCTCTTATGACATTAAATTTAGAAAACCGACGGAAGAAGAAATTCAAACTGTATCAAAAATTGTTGGTGCTGATATTGATATGGATGAGTTAAAAAATAATTTCCATAAAAATAAAAGAATCATCGGGATTACTTCTGGTAAAGGTGGAGTTGGAAAATCTACTATAACTTCATTATTGGGTATGGCATTTGATGAGTTAGGTAAAAAAGTTGGAATTATGGATTCAGATATTTGGGGTTATTCAGTGCCAAAAATATTAGGAGCAAAATTTCCACCTATACCCTTTAATGAGAGAATATTCCCATCACGTATAAATAATCTTAATGTCATCTCAATGGATTATTTTGTTAAACAGGATGAAGCTGTAATTTGGAGAGGCCCAATGTTACATAAAGCAATAGAACAATTTTTATTTGAAGTTCTGTGGCATGACATTGATATTTTACTTATAGATATGCCACCTGGTACCGGCGATGTTTCTATTTCTTTATCTCAATTTTTAAAGTATTTTGAAAATATAGTTGTTACAACTCCTCAAACAAATGCAACTATAGTTGCTGAACGATCTGGAATTATGTCAAAAAAAGTAAATGCTAGCATTATTGGTGTCATTGAAAACATGTCATACATGGAATCAGAAGGAAATAAAATATATCCTTTTGGTAAAGATGGTGGGAAAGAATTATCTAAAAAGTTAGATGTACCGTTTATTGGAGAAATCCCTCTTTTAGAGGATATAACTGTATCTTCGGAAGGAAGTAATTTATTTGCTTTTAAAGAAAGCTCAGAATTTCAAAATATACTTTCAATAGCTAATGAAATTTTAAAATTTCAACCGAAGAAAAAACCTATCGATTTAAAAATCAATTAAGTACGAAACTTACAACTGAAAGAAACAAACAGTAGAATCCAAAATATTGCAATTTTGAATTTGTAGTGAATTTTACAAGTAGCTTAATCGCAAACATCCCAGTAAAGAAAGCAGCAACTGATGGAATAATAATATTTGTGTTTATTTCAAAAGATTGATTAACAAATGTTAAACTCCATGCTCCAAAGATTGTTGGTATTCCAAGAAGTAGAGAATAATATATTGCATCAGCTTTTTTAACCCCTATGTACATGGCAGCTAAGAGCGTAATTCCAGATCTTGAGACTCCTGGAAAAAGAGCAAAAGCCTGAGCTATTCCAATTATGAATGCATGGCTAATAGTTATTTCATTAATACTAAAAGCATTTTTAGTATTAATTTTTTCAGAAAATATTAACAATATAGAAAGGAAAAAATAAGCAATTCCTGTGTAAATCAATATTTGAGAGCTGTTATCTATCGTGTCTTGTATTGGTGTAAATAATCCAATTACAACAGCTGGAAGAACTCCAACAGTAATGATTTTGAGATAATATTTAAAAACATCAAAATTTTTAAAAATGCTTAAAATTCTAGTCCTATAAAAAATCAAAATTGAAAACAATGTTCCTATATGAAGAAATGCAATATCATTTGTATCTAGGTTTACTTCAGGTAATAATTCATCAAATATTACTAGGTGACCACTTGAAGATATTGGTAAAAACTCTGTTATACCTTGAATGATTCCTAAAAATATATCAGTCATGTCAGTTTATTGTTGAAAAATGCCAGCCATTACAATCACTGCAATTATATATACGAAATTTCTTATTGTACTCCTTTTCTATATACAGTCTTTCCTTTCTTGCATCAACTTCGTTGTTATATCTACGTTTATCCTGACATCTATTCTGTTTTTTCATTACATTAATTACATTAAATTTGAAAAATGTATATATGTGCTCTAACTAATTTATTTTTATTAAAGTAAAGTTAGAACTGTGAGTTATTTATTTGTTGCTTTAAGTTACCTAATTGGTTCCATAAATTTTGCATATTTAGTAGCAAAATATAAAAAATTAGACATATCTTCTTCAGGAAGCGGAAATCCTGGCACTTCGAATGTAATGAGAACCATTGGGAAAAAGTATGCCGCAATTGTGTTAATCGGCGATGTATTAAAAGGCTTTCTTCCAATTTTCCTATTTGATGAAAATTTACTTCTATGTGGATTTGCTGCTGTTATTGGACATATTTATCCAATATTTTACAAATTTAAAGGCGGTAAAGGGGTTGCAACATACATAGGTGTGTACATTGCTTTTTCTACACTTAACCCTCTTTCGTATGATTTATTTGAAACTTCTTATTTCTTATTTTTGAATATTCCTGTACTTGCAATTTTTTATTTTGTAGTTTTTAAAATTTCTAGAATTTCTGCGATTGCAAGTTTGTTAACTGTATTTATATCCAATCTAATATTATTTACTTCTTTTAATGTGTTTCAAGATCGATTAGTTGTCTTTTTGTTATTTTGGTTAATAGTTTTCAAACACTCTGAAAACATAAAAAGACTTAATGAGGGTAGAGAAAATAAATTCTAAATAAAAGAAAAATAAAAATTAATTAGTTAAAATTAAATCAAGTAAACGTTCAGTTGGGACAGGGCAATGGGATCTACGCTTGTATTAATTTGTTTAATGCTATCACTATCGATAGCAGTAATTTTTCCAGAAATGAAATATTCTCAAACTAGCAATAGTTCAACATCTGCAGAATATGAATATATGGTAAGTAAACAACGTAAAGGTTTTTTAATTTTAGGACTGTTAGCACTCCTTACTTTTTTTACCTCCATTCAAACCCTTTCTGTAGGTATATTTGTACTTCACCTTTTATTAGATTTAGTTTTTGGTATTTATGCTTATGCATCATTCCAAGTAAGAGCTTCCTTGATACAGATACAAAATATTAGTTCTGTTGATAGAGATATTCATGAGCTTGATGAATACGAGCACTTAAAGCAAGCTGTTTAATTTGGCCAATATAGAGTCTAATTTAAAAAATCTTTCTGAAACATTTGATAAATTAAATGAAATTCGAGAGACTTCTCTAACTATATCAAGAGCAATTGTAAGAGATTGTTCAAAGAGTATTAGGTTTATTCATAGAAACGATATAAAAGGTGCTGAGGAATTTATTGATAGCGCAAAAAAGAAAATAACAGAGTTAAAAAAGCTCACTGAAAAGGTATCTGAGATTAGTTTTGCTGGATATGTTCTAGACGCAGAGAGAGAGTATGTAGAAGCCGTATTATTTTATGTTTATGAATCAAAAGGATACATTGAACCTTTTGAAAAATTTAATGTCCATCCGTCGAGTTATATACAGGGAATCGGTGACACTATAGGTGAGTGGAGAAGAAAAGCTTTGGATAATTTAAGAAACTTAGAACTTATAAAATCAGAATCTTACCTAAATATTATGGAAGAAGGTTTAGGAATTCTAAACGAGCTTGATTATCCAGATGCTTTAACCGGAGGATTAAGAAGATATGCTGACAATGCCAGAGGTATTATTGAAAGAACAAGATCTGATATAACAAATGCTTTTGTTAATGAGGCATTAAGAAATGATATCTCTAATATAAAAAAAGATGAAATATAAATATATATCGGGATCAGTTCTAGATATTCCTAATCCAGATAGATGGGATTCTTTAACTCAACTTCTTGAATGGTGGCCTGAGACTTTTGTGTCTGGAAGTAAAAACGATTATGGTATGAAACTTACTCCACACATTGAAAATTCAAAAGTTGTTGCAAATTATTTATTCGAGCCAAGATTTCAGGGTGGCCCGGGATTAGTTCACGGTGGAATTTTATCTGCAGTATTAGATGACTTAATGGGTTACGCATGCGTAATTCATGATCGGTCTTGTGTAACTGCAAAGTTAGAGGTCAATTATATTGTTCCAGTACCTGTTGATAATAAATATCTTCTTCAAGCATGGGTTACGGAGATTGATGATAAGAAATTATATTTAGAATCATCAATTATAAAAGATAATGTAGTACATATCGAAAGCAAAGGTTTATTTATTGATTTAGGCAATTATCCAGGTCAACTTTATGAACGAAACAAGAATTATCCATAAATCAAATTTTCGACATTAAAAAGTGACTCATTGATTGAATACTAATCATTGGATTTACACCTGAACAACGAGGGAAGGTAGAAGCATCTACAATATAGACATTGTCTAAGCCATGTACTTTTCCATCTAAGTCAACCACACCATGTTCTGGGTTTGGATTTATTCTCGCAGTACCCATTTGATGCGCTGACCCAAGAAGTATTCTGAAAGGTTCATTTTTAATTGCTTTTATCTTATTAACAAAATCATCAATATTTTCATTTGAGGATTTTTTCCAATGCATTGTAGGTGAAGCAGCTACCATAATCTCCTCTGCTCCAGCTAAATAATTTGCTCTTACGAGACTTTCAATTCCGTGAAGTAAATTATTATGGTCAAAGTTGTTCAAATTGTAATCCCACAAATGTTGTGGGCTTTTATTAATTATTGAACCTGAACTTGTGTCTGACGTTAAAACAATTCCTCCTGACCATTGATTATAACTTTTAATAAAATCTCCAAAGTTATCCTGATTATTTGGAAAAAAGGGAAAGAAAAGACTTGGATGCATTGGCAAACCTTCAAGAAGATATCCGTAGTTGTCTTTCATGAATAACTTATCATCTGAGTATATTCCCTGCATTGTTCCTGCCCATGGTTTTTGTTCTTCTGAGAATTTTCCTGCAACACCAGAGACCGGATGTAGTTTTAAATGTTGGCCAAGGTGTTTATTCTTATAGCCACTATTTAATAGAATCTTTGGAGTGTTTAGCGAACTTGCTGCCAAAATGACTTTATTAACTGCTATTTTTTGTAAATTCCCATCTTTTTCAACATTTATATGTGTTGCTCTACCGTTAGAGATAGTCAGACTTTTAATTGAGGTGCTGCTAAATATATTTTTACTATCAAATTTATCCTCTGCAAACCAAGTTTTATATGAAGAATTTATGCTTTCATCTGAATGCCCAAATGTACTAAAACCATTTTCAAGACATTGATTATTGCTAGTATTTCTTGGAATAATTTTGTAATTTACGTTATTTAGTTTTAAGCCCTCGGCAAGTTTTACTTCTTTTTGAGGAATTGTATTGTTAGCCTCAGATACATTTAATTGGTTGCATACATAATCCATACTGTTTTTAAATTCATTTGAATTGAAATAGTTATTTTGATCTGTAAGTGCATCCCATTCACTTAATATATTGTCTGGAGTTCTCAGTGAAGTTGTCCAATTTATGCTGGTTCCTCCACCAACACCTTTTCCAGCTAAAAGAAGAACTTTATATCCTCTTGTTTGCTGTATTGCAAAAGTCTCATAAAAGTTGTGGTAGCCAAAAGTTTCATTATTTGTTTCTCCATTTGCATAATTTCCTTTTTCAAAAATTCCTACTTCATACTTTTTGCTTAGTACGTTTGCTGCAATACCTCCACCAGAGCCACTACCTATTACTGCAACCTCAATACTTTCTGGTATTTCATTAACTTTTTGTTCTATTTTTCCATTTTTATATATGGGATAATCAAAATGTTTATAAACAGATCCCTCACCCTCTAGAGATCTAGCAGTGCTTAAACCAAATAATGCTGTAATTCCTGAACCAAGCTTTCTAAATAAAGAAATGTTAGAACTTTGTAAATTATTAATGTATTGTTGAATATTTTTATCTTTAACAAATAATTTTCTTATTCCGAGAGAGAATAAGAAAAAGAAACCTTTTAACTGATTAATTTCAGATTTGTCAGGATAATTTTTAATTATAAAATTAAAGTATTCTTCAGAGTTTTTTGCTTCATTTTGATCAAAATTTGGATACAAACTTGTGAAAATAGAATTAAATGATTTTGAAATTCTTTTTTCCATATATATATTCTACAATTTCTCAACTACCTTCATACTTAGTTTTGGGAGTTTTGGGAGTGATGAAGCAACTTTCAAAATTATTCTTATTTTAATGACAGCTTCTCTTACAAGGAAGAAGTCACAGGTTCAAATCCTGTAGCGTCCACAAGGGTTTTTCAGAAATCTTTACATTTATTTATATGAAAAACGGCACAATAACCGCATAAAACAAAAGAATGAAGATTTGATGTTTACTAAACTTGATTATATGAAGAGAGTTATAATTCTTTTTCTATTAATTTCTTTTTGTGGAGGCTCAACGGACTCCATATCTACACAATCACAACAAGAGAAACAATCATCCCAAGAAGGTAGTATTCAAAATAGTGAACAGGAGTCAAAGCAGTCCGATTCTAATCAGGAATCTAGTACCTCTTCTAATCAGGAATCTAGTAGTCAGAGCCAAATTATTGGATTAACACTACAAACGCTTCCAGACATTAAAGAGTTTTTAACCAATAAAAGTGATAGATTTTTTGTTGATTTCGAAGATATTATTGCAGGGCATCCTTATGTAGGACAACGCTCACCAAGACCCCACAATGATGCACAAGTTTATTTTTCAAATACAGATTCAAGATGGAGAGAGGCAAAAAAAGCATCTGATTATCCACCACTCTATGCAGTTGCAGATGGAATTATTCAGATGGCACAAGGAGAAGGTTCTTATTATAACGTCGTAGACCATTCAGATTCAGATCCACCATGGTGGCATTCTTCTTATGCATTCAAATTACAGTTTGCACAAAACAACGGGAATGTTGTTAGCTTTCTTTATCAGATGGAGGGATACGTAATTAAAGATGATGAAAGCTTTTTTAAAGATTATCTTCTAGTAGAAAATGGTCAAGTTGTTAAAAAAGGTGACATTTTAGGATATATGTACGTTCCGACACAGGAGGAGATGGTTGGGACTATGCAGTCCTCAAGTCATATTGCTTTTTCAGTAATGGAGAAAGTAGGTTCAAATAGAGAACAAGAAATGGCACCTGCAATTTTTACTGCAGATGTTGTTGAACAGTTTTCGTATTTATATAGAAATCCTAGAGAGGGTTGGGAGAGTACAAGTTATGGTAATGATTGGTCTAGGGCAAGAGGGCTACCAGATTCGATGGGTTGGTATATTGGACCAGAAGAACATCCATTTGGCGGAGAGTACTTAGATGTAGTCTTTTATGGTGACGAGAGAGACGCAAGCCTAGACCCAAAACAAGAGATACTATCAACAGAACTTGGATTCAAGACAGAAAATTATATATTTAATCAACATGGATATGGCAGTACAATACTTGATTTACCATTTTCTGATAACTCAAAAGTTGATTTTATTGTTGTAACTAACGGGTCACCTGTTAGTTTAAAATTTATTTTTACAGAAAATGATGGAAAAAAACGTGAGGTTGCTTTTTTAAATAAACCAAAAGGTATGGGCTATATGTATGAGCATTACGTAGGATTTGGATTTAATTCAAATACACAGTTAATTATTGATGATCCAGAAAATTGGGGTTGGTCTCTTGCTTTTGTTGAAGGCGGAACATCAGTTATTATTCCTGGACAAACAAGAACAGTCCAGCCTAAATGTCCTCCAGGGTGCCCACCTTCACCCAATCCCTATAAATTAAATCAATCAAAGGATAAATAGGATTTAATGAAAATAAGGTATATTTAATTTTATGAAAAAATTATTATATTTATTTCTAATTTTTACTTTAATTTTCTGCAGTTCAGAATCTTCTGTTGAGCCCTTAGAAATTGATAATTTTCAAGAAGAAGAGTACGAGGAGTCTGAGGAGGAAGAAGAGTACGAGGAGTCTGAGGAGGAAGAAGAGTACGAGGAGTCTGAGGAATGGGATAAGGGAACAACATACTACGATACTTCATCAACATCTAGCACTGGATGGTATATGGGTCAAGGAACAGATCGTGAAGAGCACGTCCATGAAGGTATGCAGACCTTAGATGGAGGATTTATAGCCATTGGTCATCACTGGGAAAAAGAGGAGGACCCAACGGGATTTACAGATATGATCATTTTAAAAACCGATTCTAAAGGCAATGAGTTGTGGCAGACAATTGTTGGAACTCCAAACAAGTTTGATGTTGGTTATGCAGTGAATGAATTATCCGATGGGTATGTTGCCAGTGGAGGACTTTATAAAGATGGATTTCAAAAAAGTGCAATTGTAAAACTTGATTTTAACGGAAATATAATATGGCAGAAAATATTTACACATGATGGTGTTGGTGGAATTAGAGGGATAGAAGTTCTAGATAATGACGAAATAGTCGTTACTGGTTACAAAGAAGGAGATGAAGAAGGGTTTTTGTTCATATCTGATGGGTCAAAAGGTTTTATAACAAAAATGTCAACAACTGGTGAGGTAATTTGGGATAAAGACTTATCTGCTATGCAAGGCACAAAAGTTAAGCAAACATCTCAAGGCGGATTCGTAGTCGGATCTGTTGAGTGGGTTGATGTAGGTTTAAATGCATCAATGCATTATTTAGACTCAAATGGAAATACACTCTCAACTAAATTATTCGGGGGCAACAATAACGTACAATTGTTTGACATGGACATTACGAGCAATGACTATGTTGTGTTTACAGGACATACAACTGGATACCAGACTGCAAATTGGGATTGTATTGTTATGTTAATTGATGACCAAGGAAATGAAGTTTGGAAAAATATCTTTGGTAATCCAAGAGGTTATGATCCCAAGTATATTCTTGATGAATGTTATGGGGTCAGAGAAACTTTAGATGGTGGATTTGTAGTAACTGGTGGTACCGGTGATCACTCAGATTATTTTGGTACAGGGCATCCAAACGGTACATCTGACGATTGGAAAGTTTTGTTATCTGAGTTTGATAAAGATGGCAACATGACATCTATTAATGTATTTGGCGGTGGTTTCGATAAAGGAAATGATGCTGGAGAATTTATTGATGTAACGTCTGATGGTGGATATATTATTTTTTCAGACACCGATTCCAAAGGGTCAAAAGGACCAAATAATTTTGGTTTTTTATATATTAAAAATCCTTAATTAGCCTACTTCCCCTAGAAGGAAGAAGTCACATGTTCAAATCCTGTAGCGCACAAGAGTTTTCAGAAATAAGGTTTAAAAAAAAGGCTTGAAAAGTTAACTATAATTTAACTATGGCTGATGTTGATAATACGTTTACCTCTAGTAAGTTAAATAATATTTCACAGTGTCATAGCTCTTATGGAAAAAATAATCAGTTAGCTAAGCCTAAATTAGATCGTTGGAAAGATTTAAATAATGCAATTATTGATTGGATGAATAATGATGCTATTGAAGAGACTTCTATAAAAATTGCTGAACAAAATAATTTTCAATTTTACGACAAAATTCAAAAAGCAATATTGTCTGATTTATTTACAAGATTTAGAACAATATATCCTAAAAGAGATGTTGAATTTAATCATGATTTTCCGATTAAAGAAATTAATAAAGAAATTAATGGAGAAGAGTATGCTTTAACAACATATTTCACATATGAGTTCATTGACCAAGGCTCTTCTGAATTTATAAAATTAAAAACTGCTTTTGATCCCGAGCCTGAGTTAATTGATAAAGCTATAATTTCAAAATTAAAAGCAGAAAATGAAGATTTTTATACTGCCTCCATTGAGCGGGAAGACTTAGAAGAAATAGAATTAGTTGAAAATCCAGATGAAATTATTGATCAACATTTTGCTATATTAGAAAACTTTTTAAACAATAGACAAGCTCGCAATCCAGGTGAATTGTGTAGTAGGGGATGTGATATGGCATCACGTTGTGGTCAATTTCCTTTAATTAATATAGATAAACTTACTAATCGAATAAGAGAGGTAAAAATTTCAAAGACAAACACTATCAAGTTACAAAATTGTGAAAGAAGAGCTGCCTGGAATATTCAGTATGGAATACCAAGAGAAGACTACATTGAATATGAGTCTGAATCATCAGGAACCAAGTTTCATAACTACTCACAGGAAATGCTCGTTAATAATAACAACTTTACAAATGACGAAGATATTGAGCGATTTAATAAAATAACTGAAAATGAAGAATCAATAACACGTGAAAAACTTTTTAGCAAATATAAGGAACTGATTGAAAAGTTAAAGCCATATAGCAATTTATCAATTACAAAGTCTGAATTTAATTTAGGGTTCACAATTGTTGCTGACGGTAAAGGTTTAAAAAATGGAGAAGTAGTTGATAAAAAAGTTGCGAGTGTGTTTATGGGACGTGCAGATTTAGTAGGACGAGTTGATGGCACTCCAATAATCATTGAACTTAAAACTAGGCCTGAATTATCAGAAGATTTTCTAGAAGCACAACTTTATGCTCTAGGTGCGTCAAAACTACTCAATGTTAAAGAAATTACAATATTGCATATTTATTTGCCTGATGAAGATTCAAGTATAAAAGAGAGAAAATTTTCCGAGAGTGAATTAGCAGAGGCTGAGAAAAAATATGAATCTTTAGCAATCAAATCTGCTTCATGGATTCCCTTTGATGCTTTAAGTCCTGCTTATAACCTAGGAGACTGGTGTGAATTTTGTGAGTTTAAAAATACCTGTTTAGAAAATAGATAAGTGTATGTTTAGATGTAAACAAATATATACTTATTAAGATGGATCTTTCAAAAACACATATCGAGTTAGTAGAAAAAGTGTATGCAACACTTGAAGATAATATAGCAAAACTAAGATTAAGAAAATCCGACTCATTGACTTTGGCAGAGAAAATTCTTTATGGTCATGCTAGAAACATCAATGAAGTATCTATGAATAGAGGAGAAGACTTTGGTGATTTCTTGCCTGACAGAGTTGCAATGCAAGATGCTACCGCGCAAATGGCTTTACTGCAATTTATGCAGGCTGAACTTCCTAATACTGCAGTTCCCACAACAGTACATTGTGATCACTTAATTCAAGCTTATGAAGGTGCAAATAGCGACCTAAAGGTAGCAAATAAGAATCATAAGGAGGTATTTGATTTTTTAAGAACTGCTTCTCAAAAATATAATATTGGTTTTTGGGGGCCTGGAGCTGGAATCATCCATCAAGTAGTTCTTGAACAATATGCTTTTCCTGGGGGAATGATGATCGGAACAGACAGTCATACTCCAAATGCTGGCGGAATGGGCATGGTTGCAATTGGCGTTGGTGGCGCAGATGCTGTAGATGTAATGGCTGGTATGCCTTTTAATACAAAAATACCAAAACTAATCGGAATAAAATTGACGGGTTCTTTAAGTGGATGGACTTCTCCAAAAGACATTATCTTAAAAGTTGCAGAGATACTTACTGTAAAGGGAGGTACAAATGCAATTGTCGAATATTTTGGAGAAGGTACCGAATCAATATCTACAACTGGAAAAGCTACAATCACCAACATGGGTGCTGAAATTGGTGCAACCTGTTCAATATTTCCATTTGATTCCAAAGGTGAAGAATATTTAATTGCCACGGGAAGGTCTGATATTGCAAAACTAGCAAAAAATAACATGCATTTGTTAACAGCTGACCAGGACGTCCTTGAAGATCCGAAATCATATTTTGATCAAGTTATTGAGATAAACTTAGATGCACTTGTTCCACATATAGTAGGTCCACATACTCCAGATTTAGCTCGCCCGATAACAGAGTTAAAAGATGATGCTAAAAATAATAATTATCCTGTAGAAATTTCCAATGCTTTAATAGGATCTTGTACTAATTCATCTTATGAGGATATAGGCCGTGCAGCATTTATTGCAAGAGAAGCTGCAAAAAAAGGGTTAAAGTCAAAAGTCCCTTTAATGGTTACTCCAGGTTCAGAAGTTACAAGGGCAACTATTGAAAGAGATGGATATCTTAAAGATTTGGAATCTATTGGAGCCACGGTGTTGGCAAATGCTTGTGGGCCTTGTATTGGTCAGTGGAAAAGAGATGATATAGGTGAAGGTGAAATTAATACAATTGTTTCCTCGTATAACAGAAATTTTCCCGCTAGAAATGATGGAAATAAAGAAACACTTTCATTTATTGGCTCACCAGAGTCTGTAATTGGATTAGCTCTAGGTGGTTCATTAGATTTTGATTTTTTAAATGATTCTTTAATCAATGATTCAGGAGAAGAAGTAAAACTAACACCTCCTGTTGCAGAAGAGTTGCCTTCAGAAGGATTTGCAAATACATTAGAAGGATTTATTCAACCTGCAAATGGAGATGAAGTAGATGTGAAAATTGATCCAAAATCTGAAAGACTTCAGGTTTTAACACCATTTGATTCATTTGCTCCAAACAATTATTTAGATATGACTGTAATAATGAAAGCTGTTGGCAAATGTACTACAGATCATATTTCACCTGCTGGGAAATGGTTAAGGTTTAGGGGGCACCTAGAAAACATCTCACAAAATTTGTTTATTGGTGTAAATAACGCTTTTACCGAAGAGTCCGGAACAGGCATTAATATTTTAAACGATGAAGTGATGACACTTCCAGATCTTGCTAAAGCTTATCATGAGAACTCAGTGAACTGGATTGCTATTGGTGATGAAAACTATGGCGAAGGATCTTCCAGAGAACACGCTGCAATGGAACCAAGGTTTAGAGGGTGTAGAGTGGTTTTAGTTAAAAGCTTTGCAAGAATACATGAAGCAAATTTAAAAAAACAAGGTATCCTGCCTTTAACTTTCTCTGACAAAAATGACTACGAGAAAATTGAACAAAACGACAAAATTACAATAACTAACCTTGATGAAATAAGTCCAGGCAGCACTGTTACAGTAACTCTCCAAAAAGAAGATGGTTCCTCAGTTGACATTACTGCTAATCATTCTCTTTCGGATGAGCAAATAAAATGGTTTGAAAGTGGTTCAGCTTTAAATCACATAAAAGAAAATTAATGGATAACTTATCTGAAAAAATAAAACAATTAAGAAACGAATATAGCGATTCAGATTTTTTAATCGAACATTTAGACAAAAATCCAGTAAAGCAATTTACAAACTGGCTAGATGATGCAATTGAAACAAAAATTTATGAACCAAATGCTATGGTTTTGGCTACATCTGTTGATAATCAACCAAGATCTCGTTATGTACTCTTTAAAAATATTGTTGAGGATAAATTAATTTTTCATACTCATTACGAGAGTCCTAAAGCACTTGAAATGCTTGCAAATCCAAATATTTCAGGAATATTCTATTGGGCAGAAATTCACAGACAAGTGAGATTTCAAGGCATTGCAAAAAAAGCTGATAAAACAATATCTGATGAATATTTTTCAACTAGACCTAGGGGAGGTCAGCTAAGTGCATGGGCTTCAGATCAAAGCTCAATTATCAAAAATAGAGAAGAAGTAACAAATAAAATAGCTGAGTTAGACAAAAAATTTGAAAACCAAGAAGTACCAAGACCAGATTTTTGGGGAGGTTTTGAGATTGAAGTAAATTATTGGGAGTTCTGGCAAGGAAGAAGAAATAGAACTCATGATAGGTTTTGTTATACTCAAAACACCCAAGGTTGGAATATCGAAAGGATGTCTCCATAATGAGAGAAATCAAAGTTACCAAAAATTTCATTAATTCAGCAGAAAATTCTGTGTTGTACGAGTCTGGAAACACGAAAGTATTGGTTACCGTCTCAGTTACAGACCGAGTTCCTGATTGGTTATCAAATTCTGAAAAAGGCTGGGTTACAGCTGAATACAATATGCTTCCAGGTTCATCTGGCAATAGAATTTCTAGAAAATCATTCGAAAGTGGAAGGTCGAAAGAAATTTCAAGATTAATCGGCCGTTCTCTCAGAGCTGTTTGTAATTTAGGAATAATTAATGGTTATTCTTTTACTGTAGATTGTGATGTTCTAGAAGCAGATGGTGGAACTAGAACAGCATCAATTAACGGTGCTTGGATAGCTTTAAATGATACTTTTACAAAGATGGTAAATGAAAACAAGTTAGTACAAAACCCATTAACAAGCAAAGTTGGTGCAATTTCTGTTGGTATTGTAGATGGAGAGCTAGTAGCTGACTTAGATTATGCTAAGGATTCAAATGCTGAGGTTGACCTAAACCTTGTTTTAGATGAAAAATTTGAAATCTTGGAGATTCAAGGCACAGCTGAAGGTAAACCATTTTCAAAAGACAGTCTTGATAGCTTATTTAGTATTGCAAAAGAATGTGTTGAAGAAATATTTAAGATACAAAATCAATAAGAATGCAAATCATTTTAGCTAGTCAGAATAAAAATAAGTTAAAGGAATTATCTACAATATTTCAATTAAATTCAAGTAAACATTCTTTGGTGTCTCCCAGTAGGGTTTTGAATGTAATTGAGGATAAAGAAACTATAAAAGAAAATGCTGAAAAGAAGGCCTTAGAGTATTTTGAGTTTTATGATTTACCAGTAATTGCAGATGACTCAGGTCTTTTTGTAGATGCACTTAATGGTGCTCCCGGTGTTCATTCAGCTCGTTTTTCAGGAAAAAATGCAAATGATGAAAAAAATAATGATAAATTATTAGATTTGCTTCAAAATAATTCAAATAGATCAGCAACTTTCAAAACAGTTTTATGTTTTTATGATGGTAAAGAATTTATGTATACCTTAGGTGAACTAAATGGTGAAATTTTATCATCACCGAGAGGAGAAAATGGTTTTGGTTACGATCCAATATTTGAAGTAAATGGTAAAACTCTTGCTGAAATGACATTAGAAGAAAAATCGGAGATTAGTCATAGAAAAAATGCGACAATTAAGATGGTTGAGTTGTTAAATGAAATATAAAACATTATTAAAATTTCTATTTGTTTTTCTTATATTTTCTGCATGTGAAGTTAAGTGGGACATGGAAATCTCTTTCGAAGAAGACTTATCGGGAAGTTACTCAATAGCAGTATTGATAGATCAAGAAGCACAAATGTATGCGGTTGAGACTGGGCAATCCTCAATTGGAGGCTTAGATGCAATATTGTCAAATCTTCCAGATGGTTTCGGTTCAAGTGTTTATCAAGAAGGAAACTATTTGGGAATTCTCATTAGAAACGATTTTGAAGATACAGATGAGTTGTTATTACAGTTTGAACAATTAAAGTCTGAAGAAAATACTGCTTTACTATTGTTACCAATTCAGGAAATTCGATTTGATAAAAGTGAACGTGATTTTGGAATTACAGGCAAGTTTGCAGAAATTTTTGTAACAGATGAAGAAAACTTAGAGGGTTTTAAAAGAATATTCGATGGCCAACTATCAATTATTGTTCCGGGTAATATTACAGATCCTCAAATTAGCGAAATAGTAGATAATACAATTATTTTTGAAAACGATGGTCTTTCAGTAAAAACTTTTAAGTTGGTCACAAGAACTAAACCAATTTTTACGCCAGAGTTAATTGCTGCACTATTAGCAATTTTTGGTCTAATAATTTATTTTGTTAGACAATCTGTCAAAAGGAAGTAATATTGTCTCAATGAAAAAAATTATAATTATTATTTAGGAGCAGCGTTTACAACGTTGTTACCCTTGCATGGCAAGGGTTTTTTTTTAGATTATGAAAATTGATATATTTGATACAACTTTAAGAGATGGCTTTCAACAAGAAGGAATTTCACCTTCTGTAAAAGATAAGCTCGAAATTGCAAAATTATTAGACAATCTTGGAGTATCTTTTATTGAAGGTGGTTGGCCTGGTGCTTCTCCAAAAGAAGAGGAGTTTTTCAAAAAAGCAAAATCAGAACTTAATCTTGCTAATGCAAAACTTGTTAGCTTTGGATCAACAAGAAAACTTAGTTTGAGCGCTGACAAAGACCCTCAAGTACAAGCATTGCTTGATGCAGATACAGAATATGTATGCATAGTGGGAAAGTCTTCAAAACTACATATTACAAAAGCTATACAAGCCACTGTCGATGAAGCAATAGAGATGGCAGTTGATACCATTAATTATTTAGTACAAAATAAAAAGAAAGTATTTTTTGATGCAGAACATTTTTTTGACGGTTACAAAGAAGATCCAGAAACAAGTTTAAAAATATTAGATGCTGTAATTTCTACAAAAGTAGAATGTTTTGTATTTTGTGACACAAACGGTGGAACTCTTCCAAGTGAAGTCCATGACATAATTTCAGAAATAATTTCAAAATATCCAAAAGCAAACTTTGGCGTACACTTCCAAAACGACAATGGTTGTGCAGTAGCTAATTCAATGGTTGCAGTTGATTTAGGTGTAAATCATGTTCAAGGAACCATTAATGGGTATGGTGAAAGAACAGGAAATGCTGATTTATGTACTTTAATCCCCAATTTAACATTAAAGAAAGGCTATAAAACAATTCCTGAACACTCACTAGGCCAATTAACTCAAACAGCAAATCACATTGCTGAGTTAGTAAATGTAGCGATTGATTCACGTCATCCTTATGTAGGTTCCTCAGCTTTTACACATAAAGCTGGATTACATGCATCTGGAATGGCAAAGGATAGCTCACTTTATGAACACATTGATTCAGCCGCGGTAGGGAATTTTACAAGGACAACAGTATCTGAATTAGCTGGTAGAGCTAGTGTTCTAACAAAAGCAGAGGAATTTGGTTTGGAATTTAACAATGATGATGCCAAAAAATTAATTGAAGAAGTGCAAAATCTTGAACATATGGGATATCAATTTGAAGCAGCTGATGGATCGCTATTTATATTAATGAACAAACTCAAGAATATTGAACCCAACTTTTTCAAATTTGAAAGCTTTAGGGTATTTTCTGAAAGACGAAATTCTGAAAATGTTGTTTCAGAAGCAGTTTGTAAAATTATTGTAGATGAAAATAGATACGTTAAAACTGGAGAAGGAGTCGGCCCAGTTGATGCTTTGAGTAAAGCTTTGAAATCTGCTTTAGAAAATGATTATTCAAAAGTAAATGAAATCAAGCTTATTGATTACAAAGTTAGAATTATAGATTCATCAGATGGAACTGAAGCTAAAACAAGGGTCTTGATTGAATTTACAGATTCCAATAAGAAATGGAGTACTATCGGAGTTCATGAAAACATAATCAATGCTTCATGGAATGCTTTGTGTGATGGTTTTAATTATTATTTTATGACTTCTTAAGTAGATTTTTCACTTCTTTGATATATATACTATTTTAAGGGGATATAAATATGAATGAAAAAATCGAAAATTTACTTAAAGAAGAACGAAAATTCCCTCCTTCGAAAGAACTCACAGAAAACGCAAACGCAACATCTTCATGGTACGAAGATGCAGATAAAAATCGCTTAGAATTTTGGCAGAAGCAAGCTTTAACAAGAATCTCTTGGTATAAAGAACCAACAGAAGTTTTAGATGATTCAAACCCTCCTTTTTTTAAATGGTTTAAAGATGGAGAGCTTAATTTATCTTATAACTGTTTAGACCGTCATCTAGAAACTGATTCAGATAGAGTAGCTTTTTATTGGGAAGGTGAACCTGGAGATACGCAAGAAATAACTTATCAAGATCTTTATGAAAGAGTCTGTAAGTTATCTAATGCATTAAAACAACTTGGAGTTCAAAAAGGTGATAGGGTAGCAATTTATTTAGGCATGACTCCAGAGATTGTTGTTTCAATGTTGGCATGTGCAAGAATTGGTGCAGTTCATTCAGTTGTGTTTGGAGGTTTTTCTTCGGAAGCACTTGCTGACAGAATTAATGACGCAAAGGCAAAGACTGTTATTACAGCTGATGGAGCATGGAGAAGAGGGGATATAGTTCCACTTAAAAACAATGTCGATGGTTCACTTGATTTAACAGACTATGTTGAAAATGTAATAGTTGTAAGACGAACAGAACAAGAAATAAATATGGCTGATGGTAGGGATCACTGGTATCACGAAATAACAGAAAAACAATCTTCTGAATGTAAGCCTGAAGTCATGAATGCTGAAGATTTGTTATACATTTTATATACATCAGGAACAACAGCTAAACCTAAAGGTATCGTCCATACACAGGCTGGTTACCTCACTGGAGTTACAACTACTCATCATGAGGTATTTGATGTTAAAGAGGATGATATTTATTGGTGTGCTGCAGATTGTGGCTGGGTAACGGGTCATAGTTATATTGTTTATGGACCTTTAGCAAATAAAGCAACAAGTGTAATGTACGAAGGTGCACCAAATGCACCCGATGAAAAAAGATTATGGAGCATAATTGAAAAATATAAAGTTAATATTTTTTATACTGCACCAACGGCAATTAGAGCATTTATGAAATGGGGAGTTGAGCATCCGCAAGCCCACGATTTAAGTTCATTGAGAATACTTGGTACTGTTGGAGAGCCGATTAATCCTGAAGCCTGGATGTGGTACCACAAAAATATTGGTAAAGAAAATTGTGCAATTGTTGATACTTGGTGGCAGACAGAAACAGGTTCAATTATGATTTCACCTTTGCCAGGCGTAACAAGCACTAAACCAGGATCTGCCTGTGGTCCTTTACCTGGTATCGAATCTGTAATTATTGACAATGATGGAAATGAAGTGGGCAAAGGAGAAGGTGGATTTTTAGCAATTAAATCTCCGTGGCCATCAATGCTTCGAACAGTATATGGAGATGACGAAAGGTATATTGATACATATTGGTCTCAACATAAAGGTTTATATTTTGCTGGTGATGGTGCAAAATATGATGAAGAGGGTTACATTTGGCTTTTAGGTCGTGTTGATGACGTAATGAATATATCTGGACATAGAATATCTACTGCGGAAGTTGAAAGTGCGTTAGTTTCACATAATGCTGTTGCTGAGGCAGCAGTTATTGGTCGAAGTGATGAAATAACCGGTGAAGCAATTGCTGCCTTTGTATCTTTAATTGGGACTGAGGAAGGTAACGAAAATTTAATTGCGGAACTTAGACAGCATGTAAGTGACAAAATTGGTCCGATTGCAAAACCTAAAAGCATAGTAATTACTGCTGATCTTCCAAAAACTAGAAGTGGAAAAATTATGAGAAGATTACTTAAAGACATTTCAGAAGAAAGAAAATTAGGCGATGTAACAACATTAGCAAATGCTGATATTGTTTCAGAGCTTCAAACTAGAGCTTCAGATTCTGACGATGAATGAGAGAACCTTTTCATGGTATCTTCCAGAAGATGCAGTTCAAAAACTAGTTTGTTTAGACAAAAAAGATCGGAGAGAATTCTTTTCAAATCTTCCAATCAGTAATGTACCAATTGGTTCTCTTATGGATTTTTCAAATATATCTGTAGACGATAAAGGACAAGTTTCATTTTATATTGTTCCTCAAGAGTTTCATTACAACCCACTTGGGACTGTACACGGTGGATTAGCAGCAACAATCTTAGATTCTTGCAACAGTATTTCAGCAAACTGTCAACTTGATAAAGGATTTTTGACTATGACCACTGACATAAGAGTAAATTATTTACGACCAATCACTGTCTCAATCGGTGAACTTACAGCTACAGCAACAATTGAAAAAGTAGGAAGAAAAGTTATATTTGTGAATGGTTCACTGTATGACAAAAGTGGAAAAGTATATGCTACTGCAAATTCAACAGAATTGGTTGTAGAAGTTCCATTGAACTAATAATCAAAACATAGTGCGGATGAGAGGAGTCGAACCTCCACGAGCAAAGCTCACTGGATCCTAAATCCAGCGCGTCTACCAGTTCCGCCACATCCGCTAAAATGTCGCGTGGGTCGCCGGGGACTTGAACCCCGAACCTGCGGATTAAGAGTCCGATGCTCTGCCAAATTGAGCTAGCGACCCCTTTTAAAGAATAACTTAGATTATGATAGTTAAGTATAAATTTTTTCTATTTATTGTTTAATAAAATCAGTTAACATAGAAAAATAATTAAGTTGCGGGCTGTGGCTCAGTTTGGCTAGAGCGCTTGGTTTGGGACCAAGAGGTCGTGAGTTCGAATCTCACCAGCCCGACATCCTAGCGGGTGTAGCTTAATGGCAAAGCTCCAGCCTTCCAAGCTGGCTATGAGGGTTCGATTCCCTTCACCCGCTCTGGCAGAGCTCTCGTAGCTCAAATGGATAGAGCAACAGACTTCTAATCTGTAGGTTGTAGGTTCGAGTCCTACCGAGAGCGCCGTGGTGATCGTAGCTCAGTTGGTTAGAGCGCCTGGTTGTGGTCCAGGAGGTCGCGGGTTCGAATCCCGTCGGTCACCCTCAATTTATAGGAGATAAATGAAATATAAAGTAAAGAAAATTAGTGATTTTGAGTCGTCTATTGAAATTACTGTTGATTTTGATGATTTAGAAGAAAAAAAAGATGAAGCGATTTCAAAAATTAGTAAGTCTTTGAAAGTAAAAGGGTTTAGACCAGGTAAAATCCCAAAAAATATTGTTGTAAGAGAAGTAGGTGAAGATTACGTTTTAGAAGAAGCTATAGACATATATTTGCCTGAACAAATTTTTGAGATTTTGAATAAAGAGGAAATAAGCCCTGCTGTAAGGCCAGTGATAAAAGACTTAAAGAAAGAAAAAAAATCGTACAAAATTGAAGTCCTCATTACTTTGTGGCCAAAACTTTCAAAACTTCCTAAGTTAAACCAAACAGTTGAAGTTGAATCTATAGAGCCTACTGAAGAAGAAATAAATGAACAAATTGAAAGAATTAAGCTTCAGTTTGGAGATGTTGAAAAAGTTGATAGACCTGCAAAAGAATCAGATTATTTATTGCTCAATATTTCTGGTTTAGAGAATGGTACAGAGTTAAAAGATTTTAATTATCAAGATTATCTTTATGAACTGGGTAGTTCGTTACTTACTCCATCTTTAGATTCAAAACTAGAAGGTGTTTCTAGTGGGGCTATTATCAAATTTAATGATGATATTCCGGCTTTAGGAAAGAGTAATATTGAAATATCTGTTCTAGTTAAAGAAATTAAAGAAAAAATTATGCCAGATCTTACAGATGATTGGGTTTCATCGGTAACAGAGTTTGACACTGTTAAAGAGATGAACGAAGAATTATATAAAAACATTGAGAGTGTTAAGAAAAGACAGATAGCAAATCAATACCAAGGTCTGTTGACTTCAAAATTGATCGAGGAATCAAAATTAGAACTTCCTGAGCAGTTAGTAATAGCCGAAATGGATAGTATATTGCAAAATTTTATGAACGAATTACAACAAAATAACATAAAAATTGAAGACTATTTGCAAATAACTGGCTTAACTGAGGAAACACTTCAAGAAGATCTTAAAAATCAGGCAACTCGAAATTTATCCATGGTGGTAATTTTAGATAAGGTTGTTGAGGACCAAGAATTAAAACTTGATGAAAAAGAAGCTAGTTTAATTGATGAACATGTTGCTAACTTAGATGGAACTGAAGTTGATGCTGCTAGTCGTAAATTAAATCTTGAAGCAGAATCACTAAGAAATAAGGCAATGCTACATATATTACAGCAAGGTATATCAGTTGATAAGAATGGTGAAAAAGTATACCTACAAGATGTGTACAATCAAGAAGAGGATTTAGGAGAGGAAGAATAATATGAAAGATTTACCATCAAATTATGTTATCCCTACAGTAATTGAAAATACTAATAGGGGTGAAAGAGCCTTTGATATATATTCAAGACTTTTAAAGGACAGAATTATATTTTTAGGAACACCAATTGATGATGGTGTTGCAAACTCAATAATGGCTCAGTTGTTACATTTAGAGTCAGAAGATCCGGACAAGGATATATTTATGTATATTAATTCTCCGGGTGGCTCTATTACTTCATTGTTTACAATTTATGACACAATGAATTATATCAAACCCGACATTTCAACAGTTTGCATGGGCTTAGCAGCTTCAGCTGCTTCAGTTATTTTGGCTGGAGGTACTGAAGGAAAAAGATACAGTCTTCCGAATGCAAGGATTATGTTGCATCAACCTTCAGGTGGAATGGAAGGTACTGTGGCTGATATGGAGCGAAATTTTGATTTGATAGTATCTATGAGAACTCAATTAAACGGTTTATTGGCTGATTTTACTGGTCAAGACGTTGAAAAAGTTGCAGAAGATACAGATAGAGATTTTTGGATGACCGCGCAAGAAGCAAAAGAATACGGTATAGTAGATGAGGTGCTAATTCAAAGGGAGTTAGCCGAAAAAAAATAACTAAAAAACAACAGGGTAGTTAAAAATGGCAAATAAAGACTCATCTCAAGCACTTAAGTGCAGTTTTTGTGGTAAATCTCAAAAACAAGTAATAAAACTCATAGCTGGTCCAGGTGTTTATATTTGTGACGAATGTATAGAGCTTTGTGTTGAAATTATTGAAGAAGAAAAAGTAGAAAAACTTGATACCGCTCCTGAAGAATATCTGCCTTTACCTAAGGAAATAAATCAGTCTTTAAATGAATTTATCATTGGCCAAGAAGAAGCAAAAAAAACACTCTCTGTAGCTGTCTACAATCACTATAAAAGAATTTACAAAAGTGATTCAGTTGATAGTGACTTAGAAATTCAAAAATCCAATGTTCTTTTACTTGGACCAACGGGTAGTGGAAAAACTCTTCTTGCACAAACTTTAGCTAAAACTCTAAATGTGCCCTTTGCGATTGCAGATGCTACAACTCTTACTGAGGCCGGATATGTTGGAGAAGATGTTGAAAATATTCTACTTACATTGATTCAAGCTGCTGACTATGACATTCAACGTGCAGAAAAAGGAATAATTTATATTGATGAAATTGATAAGATAACAAGAAAATCTGATAACCCATCAATCACTAGAGATGTGTCTGGAGAGGGTGTCCAGCAAGCTTTATTAAAAATTCTTGAAGGAACAACCGCACAAGTTCCTCCACAAGGTGGCAGAAAGCATCCACAGCAGGAATATTTGCAAATTGATACAACAAATGTGCTTTTTATAGTGGGTGGGGCGTTTGATGGTCTTGATCAAATTATCAGTAAACGTCTAGGAGAAAATACAATTGGATTTAATACAACAATTAATGATGTTAAAGATTACAAGAAGGAAGAGTTATTCAAATTTGTTGAACCAAAAGATCTAATCAAGTATGGATTAATTCCAGAATTTATAGGCAGATTACCAATAGCTACAAGCGTAAATGAATTAGACAAAGAAGCATTAATTGAAATTTTGACTACACCAAAAAATGCAATTACAAAACAATTTGTAAAAATGTTTCAATTAGATGATATTGATTTAGTTTTCACTGACGATTCATTAGAAGCTATGGCTGATCTAGCGTTAGCAAGAAAAACTGGTGCAAGAGGTTTAAGATCAATTCTAGAAAAAATTCTTCTAGAGCAGATGTATGAGTCACCTTCAAGGAAAGATATTACCAAAATAATCATCGACAAAGAAAATGTACTTGATGATATTGCTCCAAAAATGGTTCTAAAGGAGTCAAAAGACGACAAAACAGCATAAAATATACTTATGCAAAATGAAACCTATGATCCATTATCTATAGAGTCAAAATGGCAAGAAAAGTGGGAACAAGGTAAAAAGTTTCAACCTATTGAATCTGATAAAAAGTTTTCAATTGTAATACCTCCTCCGAATGTGACTGGTTCACTTCATATGGGTCATGCATTAGAGCATTCAATAATTGATGTGATAACGAGGGTTAAAAGAATGAACGGCTTTCAAACTCTATGGCTTCCTGGTACAGACCATGCAGGAATTATTACTCAGCTTTTAGTAGAAAAAGATCTTGAGGAATCTGGAGTTACAAAACATGATTTAGGAAGAGATAATTTTTTATCAAAAGTATGGGAATGGAAAGAAAAGTCAGGTGACAATATCACAAATCAAATGAAATCTTTAGGAATGAGTTGTGATTGGTCAAGAGAAAGATTCACCATGGATGAAGGCTTATCTAAAGCTGTATTAGAAGTTTTTGTTTCTTTATACGAGAATGATTTAATTTACAAAGGAACCCGGATGGTTAATTGGGACACAAAGTTAAAGTCTGCTGTATCAGATCTTGAAGTATCTTCAGAGACGCAATTAGGAAAATTGTGGACAATTAAGTACAAAGTCGGTGAAGAGTTTTTGTCAATTGCAACAACACGACCTGAAACTTTGTTAGGAGATACAGCAGTAGCAGTTAATCCAACTGACGAAAGATATAAACATTTAATTGGTAAAACTATTCAAATTCCCGTTGTGAATAGAGATGTAAAAATAATTGCTGATGAATATGTTGATAAAGATTTTGGATCAGGATGTGTAAAGATAACTCCAGCACATGATTTTAATGATTATGAAATTGGCCAAAGGCATAATCTTGAATTGATACAATGCATTGATTTCGATGGAAAAATTGTAAATGATGATTTTGTTCCTGAGCACCTTAGAAGCCTAGAAAGGTTTGAAGCAAGAGAAAAAATAATCCAAATTTTGGAAAAAGAAGGTCTTCTTGAGAAAGTTGAAGATCATGAAATACAAATTCCTAAAGGAGATAGATCAAAAACTATTTTGGAACCAATGATTTCTGATCAATGGTTTGTAAAAACCGAAAAGCTTGCAAAAGATGCGATTCGTGTCGTTGAAGAAGATGAAGTTAAATTCATTCCCAAAAATTGGGAGAAAACCTATTTTGAATGGATGTACAATATCCAAGATTGGTGTGTTTCAAGGCAACAATGGTGGGGTCACAGAATTCCGGCATGGTACGATTCTGAAAAAAATGTATATGTAGGCTTAAGTGAAGAAGATGTTCGTAATAAATATAAATTAGATAATAATATTCAACTTATTCAAGATGAAGACGTTCTTGATACTTGGTTTTCGTCAGCCCTGTGGCCTTTTAGTACTCTTGGTTGGCCTGAAGAAACAGAGGATTTGTCTACGTATTATCCCACCACACTTCTTGTAACTGGTTTTGATATTATTTTCTTTTGGGTTGCTCGAATGATAATGATGGGCCTTTACTCAATGAATGCTATCCCTTTTGGTGATATTTTAATTCATGGACTTGTTAGAGATTCAAAAGGCAGAAAAATGTCCAAAAGCCTTGGCAACACACTTGATCCTTTAGAATTATCTGAGAAACATGGAGCAGACGCATTAAGATTTTCGTTAATTGAAAAAGCTAACCCCGGTCAAGATGTGCCATTTGATGAAGAGTGGACTCAGGCTGCTAAAAAATTTGGAAATAAGATTTGGAATGCAGCAAAATTTATTCATATTTATACCGAAGGTCTTGAAGATAGAAACTTAACTGAAGTTGAGTTAATCGAAAATCGTTGGATATTAAATGAATTTAATAATTGTTTGGAAGAATTCAATAAGCTTTTTAATGAATATAAAATTTCAGATGCTTATAAGTTACTTTACAATTTTCTTTGGTCTGATTTATTTGATTGGTATTTCGAATTTTCAAAAAATTTGGTCGATAATGAAAATTATAAAGATGAAACACAAAAGGTCTTATTAAATGTTTTTCTTAACTCAATAAAAATATTAAATCCTGCAATGCCACATCTAACTGAAGAGATATGGTCTACATTCAATGATGAATTGATAATTGATAGTTCCTGGCCTTCTAATTTTGATATTAAATTTTCTGATAATGGTGAGTTTGATGATTTAAAATCGATTATTAATCAAATTAGAAACTTTAAATCAAATTATAATCTAAAAAATAATCTTGTATTAGATGTCGTTAAGCAAAGTAATTATCCTGAATGGTATGACAATCAACTGGAAAGTATTGCAAAAATCAATGTATTAGACGTTGATACGGAACGAAAATCAAAAGATAAAATCTTGACGTTTCAATCAGGTAAGGTAGTTTTTGAAATATCAGCTAACAAGTATATAGATATTCAAAGTGAGTTAAAAAGACTAAGTCAAAAAATTGAAAAGTTAAGAAAATCACTGGATGTTTCTAAAAATCGTTTAGAGAACGATAAGTTTGTAAAAAATGCAAAAGAAGAGTTGATTGAAGAAGAGAAAGCAAATATTGAAAAACTTTCATCTGAAATAGAAACTATTCAAAAAACACTATCTTCACTTGATAATTGACTAATTTAAAAAACTATCTAGAAGCAAAAGTAAATAGTCGTGGGAATAAAAATTTAAATTACCTAAGTAGTTTTTTTTCAGAAACTGAATTATCAATTCTTTCTGAGAAGACAATTTCAATTGTTGGCACAAATGGTAAATCTTCAACTGCGAATAATATAGCTATGTTATTAGAAGGGTTAGATAAATCATATATTGTATTTACTTCTCCTCATTTATATGACTATAAGGAAAGAATAACCGCTCATATAGACTTGAATTTAAATCAGTATATTGAATATTTAGAGAACTTTGAGTTGGAAAATAATATAATTTTAGGTTATTTTGAATCTACATTTTTAATTGCTGCTAAAGCATTTTTACACAATGATTTGGATTATTTTATCTGTGAAGCAGGTATTGGAGGTAAATACGATACAACTTCAATAATTCAAAGCAAAACTGTCGTTTTAACTTCAATTGGATTAGATCACACTGATATATTGGGAAATAAAATAACCGATATATTAGATCAAAAAATCTATGTATCCAATAATATTGAAACTCTGTTTGTTAGCGTTTTGAATGAAGATTTAATCGAGATTATTAAATCAGAATATACAAATTACTCAAAATCTATTTTTTTAAGTGAATATTTAAATAGTAAAAATATTTCATTCTCTAAATTAATATTTAAAGATTTAAATTATTACCTATCTTTAATGGTTGTAGATTTGTTACTTCAGGACATAAAATATGCTGATTTAACAAATATAAAAATTAAAGAGGCAAAAGGCAGATTTGAAATCGTAAATGATTCTCCTGTAAAAATAATTGATGGAGCACACAATTATGAAGGAGTAGAAATACTTTTGCGTAATTATGAAAACAAATATGGAAATTTAAATACTGATATATTTCTTGGATTTAAAAAAGGAAAAGATATAAATAACATTCTCAATCTGATCATTGGAAAAACAAATTACAATCTTCATTTAATTGAAGATGACACTTTTTTCGACCAAGAGATCACAAAAGAAATCGGATATTTATTAGATAAACATGGTAAAAATTATAAAATTACATCTTTGGAGCAATTTAAAAAAAATAAAAATCCTTCTATATTGTTAGGTAGTTTATATTTAATTGGAGAGTATAAAAAAAGGGAATTGTAATGAAAACGTTTTTTATGATTAAGCCAGATGGCGTAAAACGAAATCTCATTGGTGAAATAATATCGCGAGTTGAAGAAAAAGGTTTTAAAATAACAAAAATAAAAATGATGACAATTAGTCAAGATTTAGCTGAGGAACACTACGGAGAACACAAAGATAAACCATTTTTTGGCGATCTTGTGAGTTTTATAACAAGTGGTCCTGTTGTAGCTATGCAAGTTGAGGGCGAAAATGTAGTAGCACAAATAAGAAATCTTATGGGCGCTACTAACCCTTCAGATGCAACTCCAGGTTCAATCAGAGGAGATTTAGCAACAGAACTTGATAAAAATGTAGTACATGGGTCAGATTCTGATGAAAGTGCCGAGAGAGAACTAAATTTATTCTTTTCGTAATAAATTTATTTTAAATGCATATTTAATAGATTAATCTAGGTATACATGGCTGGTTTAAATTTAAGAAGAACATTATTTGGTGGTAACGATATTGCCATAGATTTGGGAACTGCAAATACATTAATTTATGTAAAAGGAGTAGGTGTAGTAGTTGATGAACCTACATTGCTGGCAGTGAACAAAGATGATCAATCAATTTTAACTATTGGTAAAGACGCAAAAAAATTAGTTGGACGTGTTCCAGACTCTATTGAGTTAGTTAAGCCATTAAGAGATGGAGTTATTTCTGAAATAGAAATGGCAGAGGAACTTGTTAAAACATTACTTACAAAGGCTATAGGAAGATCATATTCTTCACCAAGAATTGTAATTTGTGTACCTAACGGTGTTACAAGTGTTGAACAAAGGTCTATTGAGACTGCTGCTCACGCAACTGGAGCATCAGAAGTTTTTACTATAGAAGAACCAATGGCGGCTGCTATTGGGAGTGGTTTAAATATATTTGAGCCATATGGAAATATGATTATTGATATTGGTGGAGGTACTACAGAAATTGCTGTTATTTCAATGGGAGATATTGTAAATGCAAACTCGGTAAGAGTCGGTGGAGAAGACATGACAGAGGTTTTAATTGATTGGCTACGTGCTGAACATCAAATATTGGTTGATTCAGGTATAGCTGAAAGCATAAAGCATGCTGTTGGGTCTGCTTATCAATATGAAAGAGAACCTCAAGTGACTGTAACAGGTAGAGATATTGTCAAAGGAATACCAAAACAGGTACTATTAGAAGCTAGTGATGTTAGAAATGCTTTAGCACCAGTTGTTAATAATATAGTTGAGGCAATCAGAATTTCTCTCTCTCAGACACCACCAGCTTTAGTATCAGACATAGACAAGGACGGAGCATGGATTACTGGTGGAGGATCTCTCTTAAAGCAGATAGATAAAAAGATTGCAGAAGAACTTGGTATACCAATTAATACATCAGAAGATCCTTTAAGCTCAGTTGTCATTGGATCAGGCATATGTCTTGAAAGGTTTCAAGATTTTAAATCTATATTAAAATTATCTCCAAGACCGAATTAAAACATGCAAAGTACAGAAGCTTTACCAAAAAGGAGTTACATCCTTTATATTCTTTTTATATTATTAAGTAGTTTGTTAATTCTCATTGATTACTTTTCTAATAAAGAATTGTCTAGTTATTTCCCAAATTCGGTAAATTTTGAATTTGAAATCGAAAACAGTGATTTTACGTTCATTCAGAGATTTAATACATTATTTGAACAAAGGGCGCAATTAGTAAGTGAGAACATTAGGTTGGAACAAGAAGTTCAAGATTTGCGAAGTCTTGAAATTGTGAATAAAGAGTTACAACTTCAACTAGAGTCTTATGAAGCGATTTCAACTGTGTCTAATATTCAAAATTTTGAACTTTTATCCAGTGGTTTTATTACAAAAAATTTAAATCTCGAGTATTTAATTTATGGTGGTACCAATCAACAGTTAGAAGTGGGAGATTTGGTTATTAATGAAAAAGGTTTTGTAGTTGGATATCTTAGAGAAGTTTTTTATTCCTACTCTATTTTAGAGTCTCCTTACTCTTCAGATTTTAATTTGGAGGTAATGGATAAATACAACAATACTTATTTAATTACTTCAAATGGATCTGAAATGTTTATATCTTCTATATTGCTAGATAACTATAAAGAAGATATTGATTTTCTATATACCGATATCTCATTTAACCACTCTGGAAAGTTTCCTGTTGTTGATACGAGACTGATAAATTTTGAATACCAAAACAACCAAATAAATGCATCGGTTAAATTTTTAGATAGCTTTACTTTTAATACAAAGCTTTTTATTCCAAAATTTAAATGACATTTTTTCGAAACATTTTCAGATCAATTTACTTTGTAATTATATTATGTTTTGAAACACTGATAAATTTTTTAATAGGCTTAGATTGGATAGTGATTAGTCCTTTTTTTCTACTGATATATTTTGTTTCGACAAAGAGATTTGATAATCAAAATATTATTCCTTTAGTAATTTCTGGTTTATCATATGATGTTTTTCTAAGTGAAAACTATTTGGGGGTTTATTCAATATTATTTCTTCTTGTTGCAATTATTTCTAACTATATTCAAAAGAGATTTCAATCTACTAATTATCAAGAAGTCATATCTTTTACGTTTGGATTTCTAATCTACAATACAATTAATTTATCAGAAGCAAATTTTATAAGTTTTTTTATTTCATCTCTTCTAATTAATTATTTAATTTATTTTTTATATCAGAGAACTTTAGGTACTCGTGTTTAGCAAATTTAGATTAAACGTAATTTTTTTGATTTTTGCTATTTTTTTGTCGTTAATATTCAGGGAACTTTTTATTCTTCAAATCATAGATAATGATGAAAATACTCAGGATATAGTAAATCAAAATTTTGAAACTTTTTACATTCCCGCACCAAGGGGTGAAATACTAGATCTCAATGGAAATAAACTAGCAGAATCTATCCTTGAGCCATATTTGTTTCTAAACCAAAAGAAAATAAACGCAGAAAATATAACAATATATAAACAGTTTATTTCTTTTAATTTTAATGATTTAACTAATACAGAAATAGATAATTTTTTTAGTTCAAATGAATTATTTGTAGAAATTGCCAACTTAAATGATTATGAAACAGATTTGAGAATAAAAATTCAAGAATATGAAGCTTTTGAAATTTTTAACCAGCCAAAAAGAGCTTACATTTATAAAGAGTTATTCTCACATGTTATAGGTTACATAGGTAAACCTAATCAAGATGAGCTTATTGAGTATTCGAATGCTTTTGGAAACAAAACTGTTGGTAAAAATGGGCTTGAAAGATATTACGAAAATATTCTTAGCGGTAAACCATCTGAAATTACATTACAAAATGGAGAAATTGTTGAAATTACACCTGCCGTCCCAGGTAAAGATATTCAAATTACAGTTGATGTTAATGCTCAGGAAGTAGTTAAAGAATCACTTCAACAGGGAATAATTCTTGCAAACAAATCTTTTGATACAGTCAATTTAATCGAAAGAGGAGCAGTAGTTGTCCAGAAAATAGATACAGGAGAGATAACTGCAATGGTTTCACTTCCTGATTTTAATCCTAATCAATTTGTTTCGGGAATTTCAGAATTTGAATTTAAAAAACTTAACAGAACTCAAGCGTTTAATAATTTTGCGATACAAGGACTTTATCCACCTGGATCTGTATTCAAAGTTGTTGCTTATTGGTTAGCAGTTAATGAAGGAATTTTTCCTGAGGATGCATTGAACTCAGGACAATATGTTAATTGTGAAGGTAGTCTTTCATTTGGTTTTGACGATGGATCTAAGCAAGTCTATCAAGATTGGAAGCCAGAAGGCCATGGCAGAGTTAATTTAAGTGAAGCTTTAAAACAATCATGTAATGTTTATTTTTGGGATATTGCCTTAAAAATTTGGAGAACATTTGGAAATACAGATTCCGAAGCCATGTTACAAGAATACTCAAAAGAACTAGGTTTTAGTTCTTTATCTAAAATAGATCTACCATTCGAAAAAGAAGGTGTTATTCCTGACAGAGAGTTGTTTGAAGATTGGAAAATTTCTAAACCAGAGTTAGTAAGACCAGAGGGATGGTTAGGCGGAGATTTGATGAACCTGATTATAGGACAAGGCGCTATAACTACAACACCCATCCAAGTATCCAATGCTTATAGAGCACTTCTTACAGGCATTAAATCAAATCCTTATCTTTTTAATGATGATTCAAATGTAAATGAAGAAAATATAAATATAAGTTCTGAATTTATAAACTTTTTATTAGATGACTTAAATTTAGTTACAAATCCTGGCGGTACTGCTTATAGATCTTTTCAAGTAATGGGAGATTTGACTTATGATATTGGCGGCAAAACAGGTACAGCGCAAAATGCTGGTGATTTAAATAATACTTCTTGGTTTGTAGGTGTTGATTCTATTTCCAATCCTAAATATTTAATAGTAACAGTGGTTGAAGAAGGGGGGTCAGGAAGTGCTGTAGCAGCACCAGTATCAAGAAGAATAATTCAGTATTTACTTGAAGAAAATTTGACTCCTGTAGAATTTGGAGAAATTACAGAATGATTAACAGAAGAATTACAATATTAGGTCCTGAAGGAACAAATGTTTATGTAATTTTTCAGTACTTAATTTTTTGTGTAATCTCTTGGTTTACTTTGTTCAATATAACAAATGAGATTGGTCTAGACATACAGAATGTGCTGGTTAGACAAATTACATTTACACTTTTAGGACTTACCGTGTTCTTTTTATTTACATATGTGTCAATAACTAATATTTTTGCACTAAGTAATGTATTGATGATTTCTTCAACTATTTTATTAATTGGAGTTTTGTTTACTGCGGAATCATTGGGAGCAAGAAGAAGATACGACCTAGGAGTTTTTGATTTTCAGCCATCAGAGTTTACTAAAATTGCATTTGTAATATTTCTTGCTGCAGTCATTTCTCAAAAAAGGAATAATTTATTGGCCTTAGCTTTAATATTTTCCAATGTTTTATTAGTTTATTCTCAGCCAGATCTCGGAACAACAATTATTTTGCTTTCAGTTGTATTAGGGATGTATTTTATATCTGATGTCAAGGTAAAAACTTTATTTGCTTTTTTAATTACGATGTTTTTGTCATTTTTTATACTTTTAGAACTTGATTTAGTAAGCTCATTCCAAGTTCAAAGAATTACTGATTTTTATTCAGCAGAAATCCAAGATTTTTCACAAAAACAAAGTCGATTACAAATATCCTTAGGAGGTTTTTTAGGCGATAGTCTATCAAATACTGAAAATATTTCTATTTTTGTTCCAGTACAAACTACTGATTTCATATTTTCATCATTTGCAAAAAGTTATGGTTTTATCGGTTGTATTGTTTTATTATTTTTGTGGATATTTTTTGGTTTTAGAGTTTACTCATTAATTATTACTACAGATTCAGAATTTGAAAAGTTTCTACTTGCTGGATTTATGATTTTGCTATATCTACAAATCTTGATAAACATAGCAACTGTTGTTGGCTTAATCCCTTTAACAGGAGATCCATTCCCACTTTTGAGTCTAGGAGGATCATCAATAATTGCAGTTTCGTCAATTTTTGGAATAATTAATCGAATTTTTATTGAGAATAACCAGGTTATTTAATTTTTTAAACACACTAGTCTTTCATATATGAAAGTTTTTAATAATAATTGTCTTCATGGAGGTTTTAATGTTTGGTATTTTCAAAAAATCGAAAATAGTAAGAAAAAGTGATAATTTAAACGATACAACAACTAAATGGTTTAATGGTCAAAAAGTAAAAATTAAATCTGGTACAAGTGGACCAAGCACTCGTAGAAATCAGACAAGAAGACCAAAAAACCCAACATGGTTTAGAGAAACACCTTTACCTGTCCCATCTGTTGAAAAAAAACAAATGTTGATAAGTTCTTCTAATGGTGTTTCTAAAGTTGCAATTTTAGAAGGCCCTACTTTAGTGCAATATTATTCATCAGAAAATACTGGAAAATCAAAAGTTGGAAATATTTATCTTGGAAAAGTTAAAAATGTTCTACCTGGTATGGAAGCAGCTTTTGTTTCATTTGGTGAAGAAAAAAATGGTGTTTTATATGTTGCAGATATTGAAGGTTCAACTAAAAATTCTAAAATCGAAAATCTTTTAAAAGCAGATCAAGAAATTTTAGTTCAGGTTGTAAAAGATGCAATGGGTGAAAAAGGCGCGCGATTAACAGGACAAATTTCATTACCCGGAAGATATTTAGTTTTAATCCCTAACTCCAAAACAAAAGGAATTTCACGAAGGCTTGCAGACAACGAAAGAGAGCGGTTAGACAAAATCATTAGAAAAATAAAGCCAAATAATTTTGGAGTGATTGTTCGAACAGCTGCAGAAGGGGTCAGTGAAGAGTCTCTCAAAGTTGATATAGAAAAATTAGTTGAAGAATGGAAAACAGTAAGTAATTATCAAAGTGGTGATGCACCTAAACTAATACATAAAGAACCCGATGTATCAATAAAAGTAATTCGTGAACATTTAAATTCCACATTTAAAAAAGTACTTATTGATAAAAAATCACAACATGATCAAGTTAAAGAATATGTTAAATTAACTTCACCTGAAATTTTAGATATTGTTGACCATTATGATGACCAACTTGGATTATTTGAAAGATATCATATTGAAGATCAAATAAAAAAAGCTTTAGACAGAAAAGTTTGGTTGCCTTCAGGTGGTCATTTAATTATTGATAGAACAGAAGCATTAACGGTTATTGATGTTAATACTGGAAAATTTGTTGGCAAGAACAGTCTAGAAGAGACTGTTTATGAAAATAATTTAGAAGCAGCAGAAGAAATCGCTAGGCAATTAAGGTTAAGAGACATTGGTGGAATCATTGTTATTGATTTTATAGATATGGAATCTCAGAAAAAACAACAAAATCTATTAAATAAATTTAAACAAGAGCTTGCCAAGGATAAAACAAGAACACAAGTTTTTGATATATCCAGATTAGGTTTAGTTGAAATGACCAGGAAAAATGTAGCAGCTGGTTTAATAGAAAGCTTTTCAGATGAGTGCGAAAAATGCAACGGTAGAGGGCTTATTATCAATGATATTTTTTCTAACAAAACTATAGATGAAGGTTTGCTTGAGTCAGAAGCTGTAGTAGAGTAATTGAGTTATGAGTAAATACGCTGTAGTCAAAATTGGTGCTTTACAAGAAAAAGTTTCCATTGGAGACGAGTTAGTTGTTTCATCAAGCTTTTCAGAAACAACTTTAATTCCAATATTAGTTAGTCCAAAAAAAGGACAAATTGTTTCTGATTCTAAAGAGCTTGGTAAATTTAAAGTAGAAATAGCACATATTGGCGATGCAAAGTCTAAAAAAATAAATATTTTTCAATATAAAAACAAAACTGGTAACAGAAGAAGAATGGGCTATAGAGAAGACAATAAAATTATTCAAATAAAAAATATTGTAGGCCTAGAGGGTAGCGAGGAGGAATAATGTCAAAGACAAAAGCCGGAGGTTCAACAAGAAACGGTAGAGACTCAGAGTCAAAACGACTTGGGACTAAAGTTTTTGATGGTGAAAAAATTTCTGCTGGTTCCATAATGGTTCGTCAAAGAGGGACAAAAATACATCCTGGTGAAAATGTATCTAAAGGCGGAGATGATACTTTATTTGCAAAAACAGATGGTGTTGTAAAATTTTCTACTAGAAATGGCCGTAAATTAGTCAATGTAATCCCACAATGAACTCATGTTCGTTGACGAAATTAAACTATCAGTTCATTCTGGAGCTGGCGGCTCGGGCTCAGTAAGTTTTAAGAAAACATCATCAAAGTCTTCTCCTTCTGGTGGATCTGGCGGATATGGTGGAAGTGTAATTATCACTGTAAATGAAGAATTGAATGATTTATCACATATAATTTCTAATAGTTCTCTTAAAGCAGAAAATGGAACTGATGGGAATAAAAATTTTCAAAATGGTAAAAAGGGTAAAGATTTAATAATTGAGGTACCAAAAGGTACAAAAATAAAAGTAGATAACGAAGTTTATGCTGATCTTCATGAAAATAAATCATCTTTCATTGTTTTAGAAGGATCAAAAGCAGGTAGAGGTAATTATGATTTAATTTCAAAAAGAGTTCCAAATCCTCAGTTTTGCGAACATGGTGAAAAACGAAATAAAATTGAAATTAAATTAACTTATTCAATCTATTCAGATCTTGTTATTGTTGGCTTACCCAATGCAGGAAAAAGTACGTTAATAACTAAATTAACAAATTCAAAGGCCCAAATTGCAGATTATGAATTTACAACAACATCTCCTAATTTGGGTATATTAAACAATTCAGATCTTCAATTAAAAATATGTGATCTACCTGGCCTGATAAAAGGTGCTTCAGATGGCGTTGGCATGGGAGAGAGAATTCTTAGACACATTAGAAATACAAAACTAATCGTTTATTTATTAGACCCATTGAATCAAAGCTATAGTTTAGATGATCAAGTTAATTTGTTAGAAAAAGAGATAATTGAATACGACCAAAATTTTTCTGAAATCCCAACAATTAAAGTGGTAAATAAGTTAGATAAATCTGAAATAAGCATTAATGACTCTATAAATATTTCAGCCCAAACTGGTTTAAATATTGAAATGTTAATTCAAAATATAGTTGAAATTTTTGAATCTGACAAGAGGAGGCTTTACGGAGACTTTCAAAAGATTACCTTGCAGAAAGATGATCTAATAATTAATCAAGATCAAGGAAAATTTATATGTACTGGAAGATTTGTTGAATCTATAATTGGGTTATCCGGAAACAAAGATGAAGTAAATAATGAAATATTTTACAGATATGAAAATTCATATCTGCCAAATAAACTTGAAGAACTCGGAGTTGTTGATGGAGATACAATTATGTTAGGAAACCTAGAATTTGAATATAAAAAATAAAAAAACAATTGTAATAAAGATTGGAACTACATCTTTAATAGATGAAGGTAGATTAAGTCAAACACTTCTTCATTCGCTTGCAGAAAATATTAAACAGCACCAAAACACTCACAATTTTGTCATTGTTACATCTGGTGCAGTAAGTCTTGGTGGTATGGAGTTAAATTATAAAACAAGACCAAAGTCAATGAAAAAATTACAAGTTGCTTCAGCAGTAGGTCAAATTCAATTAATTAATGAATACAAAAAAGTATTTAATGAAAACGATTTACAAATTGCTCAAGTATTGATAACTAAAAACCTTATTGATGATAGAGAACAATTTGTTAATACTACTCAGGCGCTGAATGAACTTTTAGCTCAAAATATAATTCCTGTAATTAATGAAAACGACGTTGTTGCAACTGAGGAATTAAAGTTTGGAGACAACGATAGATTATCAGCAATTGTTTCGATAATTGTGAATGCATCTAAGTTGATACTTGTAACTAACAAACAAGGTTTATATAACTTCAATCCAGATAAAAATTCAGATGCAAAAATGATTGAATTTATACAATTTAATTCATCACAATTGAACGATTTAATTCCAATCTCTAGCCATGGTGAAGGCGAGGGAGGATTTTCAACAAAGATAATGGCAGCACAAATTGCAGGTTTCTCTGGAATTCAAACTCAAATAATTAGTTGGTCTGAGCAAAATTTTGTAGACGCTATAGAAGGTAAACAAGTCGGAACTTTAATACTTGAATCTGATAAAAAAATTAGACTCAGAAAATTATGGATAGCTTATGGAATGCAATCAACTTCAAAAATAGAAATTGACACTGGGGCATTTGATGCAATAAAAAAGAACGCATCACTTTTATGCAATGGGGTAGTAAAAATAAATGAAGATTTCAATATTGGCGATGGAATTGATGTTGTTTTAAATGATATAAATGTAGCAAAAGGAATTGCCAAAATTTCATCTAACGAAATTTCAGACAATATTGTATTAATTCATATAGATGATTTAATTATTTTGTAAAAATATTTTACTAATAAGATTTCTTAATTAACCTTTAGATATGTTAAATGAAATAGGAATCAAAGCACAAAAAGCTTCATTGCAAATTGCAAGGCTTGATACCGAATTAAAGAATAAAATTCTTCTTGATATGTCTGAAGAATTGTTAAACAATCAAGAAAATATACTTAAAGCTAATTTATTAGACATTGAAAACTCTAAAGACTTAAAATTATCAACTGCACTTACTGACAGACTCACTCTTAACGAAGAAAGAATTGTTGGTATGTCAAACGGACTAAAAAAAATTATACCTTTAAATGATCCTGTTGGAGAAGTTACAAGTAGTTGGACTACGGATGATGGATTATTAATTAATAAAGTTAGATCTTCCTTTGGTGTAATTGGAGTAATTTATGAAGCAAGACCAAATGTTACAAGTGATGTATCAGGCTTATGTTTAAAATCAGGGAATGCAGTAATTCTTAGAGGGTCAAGCTATTGTCTTGATTCAAATAAAGTAATTCTCCAGACACTTCAAAATGCATTGAGGAAAAATCAAGTTGACGAAAATGCAATCCAAATTATTGATAGTAAAGACCGAGTAGACACAATTAAATTTATGCAAATGACTGAATATATAGATCTAATTGTTCCTAGAGGTGGCAAAGGATTAATTCAGACTTTAGTTGAAAATGCAAAAGTACCATTTATTTTAGACGGAGATGGAAACGTCCACTTATATATCCATTCTGATGCAAAAAAAGACAATATTATTGATATTGTTATTAATTCTAAAGTTCAAAGACCAGGGGTTTGCAATGCATTAGAAACGTTATTAATTAACGCAGAGGTGTATAAAGAAATGGGTGAAGAAATTGTTAACTCTCTACTTAAAGAGGATGTAGAGCTATATGTTGATCCAATAATCAAAAAAGACTTTCAAGCACTTACAATTGCAACTGATGAACACTTTGAAACAGAATTTCATGATTTGAAGCTAGCAATCAAAGTAGTAAACAATATTGAAGAAGCAATAAGCCATATAAACGAATTTTCTTCAGGTCACACGGAAGCAATTTTGACTGAATCAACAGAAGCTGCTGACTTATTTACAAGTTCAATTGATTCTTCCGTGTTGTTCGTTAATAGTTCAACAAGATTTACTGATGGTGAAATGTTTGGGTTTGGTGCTGAGATAGGAATTAGTACTCAAAAATTGCATGTAAGAGGACCTATGGGATTAGAAGCACTAACTTCTGAAAAGTATGTAGTTAAAGGAAATGGACAAATTAGAAAATGAATGATAAAAAATTGCAGATGAAAGATTTCGAGAAAAATAATTATTTTGCAACCCAAGAATTGGTCGATGTTGTAAATGCTGCATTATTTTTAGACAAACCTCTTTTAATTGAGGGTCCAGCTGGTACAGGAAAGACTTATCTTGCTAAGTCGTTATCAAATATGTTAAGTAAAGAGCTTATCAGACTTCAATGTCATGAGGGTATTGATGAGGATAAAGCAATTTATGAATGGGATTATAAAAAACAATTATTATCTATACAAAATGACAAAAATGAAAAAGACTTATTTACTGATGAGTATCTAATAGAACGACCAATTTTAAAATCATTGAAAACATCAGACTCATTATTTCTTGTTGATGAGATAGATAGATCAGATGAAGAATTTGAGGCACTTCTCTTGGAAGTGTTGGCAGAAAAACAAGTAACTATACCTGAGATAGGAACAGTTGCTGGCGAAGGTAATAATTTTACAATCCTTACTTCAAATGCCACAAGAGATCTTTCAGAGGCACTCAGAAGAAGATGCATTTACTTTTTCCTTGATTATCCTTCCATTGAAATTGAAACAAAAGTAATACTCAGTAATGTTGAGAGCATATCAGAGGAAAAAGCCAAAAAATATTCTCTTTTTAGTTCTTTTATAAGAAAACTAAATTTAAATAAACCTCCTTCCTTGATTGAAACTGTTGAATGGGTTAAATACAACCATGAGAACAATCATGAAGATCTTGATTCCAACATTGGTATCCTTATAAAAGATATAGATGATCAAAAGCTCTATAGAGAAAAATTAAAAGAGAATAATGATTTTAAAAACGGATCAGTTACTTAAATTCTCACAGTTTTGTAAAGAGAATGAACTATTTTTTTCATCTGACAGGCTGTCAGACCTAATCATTTTTCTTAAAAAAAATGAATTAGATAATCAAGATACTGAAATAAATTTTTTATATCATTTACTTCCTACAAACAAACTTGAAAAGGAACGCCTCAGAGACTTAATAAATGAATTTTTTGGTTATTCAATCAGCACTGGTCAAGAGGAATTTCTTTACTTAGATGAATACAAAATTGACTCAATGACTGAAGGTAAAATTAATATTGATTTTAAAAATGTTTCTGATGATTTATTAAACAATTTTGGTGATATAGATTTCAGCAGACCTGTTTCAAATGTTTACTGGCTAAATCAAATTAAAAAATCACAAAACTATATTGATGAAATAGCATTTTTTGATGTTAAATTTAATTCTGCTTTAGATTCAATTGTAAACAATCAAAATAAAGAAACATATGTTGAAATGCTTGATTTGGCTTTGTTAGAGAGAATACAGGAATTGAGAAATCAATTTAAAGAACCTTATGTGCCAAGTGATTTAAGCAAGAAAGAAGATTTACAAGAAAAAGATTTCCTATTTACAGACAGTGATGAAAGAAATAAATTACTTAAAGAAACAAGACAACTTGGTTTAATTTTGGCTAATAAATTTATTAGATACTCTAACTCTTCCTCAAAAGGAAAATTGAATTTTCGAAAAACTATCAGGAAATCATTACAAAGTGGTGGAAGTTTGTATAAAACCGTATTTAAACCACAAATAAGAAAAAAACCGAGACTTATTTTGCTATGCGATATTAGTGGGTCTATGGCGCTTTACTCATTATTTGGACTAACTTTACTTTTTGGAGTTGTTCAAAGATTTAGGTCTGTAAAAGCTTTTGTTTTTATAGATGGTTTAACTGAGATAACTAAAGATCTTCAAAATCTGAAAATCAATAATATAAAAAGCATATTAAATAATTGGAATGAATATGTAAAAGTCGATGGTCATTCTGATTATCAAAAATCTTTTGAAGACTTGTTAGCCTCTAAGAGTATTCTTAATTCAAGCAGTAATTCCTTACTTGTTATTGGTGATGCAAGAAATAATTATCGTTCAATTAATAAAGACACTATTGATAAACTTTCAAAGTCCTTTAAAGATATATATTGGATGAATCCAGAGAGATCACAATATTGGAATACAGGAGACAGTAGATTTATGGATTTTCAACAAATTTGTGAACACTACAGTGAGGTAAGAAACTTTAAACAACTCAAAGATTTTATAATAAAAATTAATTTTAAGAAAGTAATAAGGTAATGAACATAGGGGTTTTAGGTGGTACATTTGATCCACCACATGATGCACATCTTAGCATTGCAAAGAGGTCAATTAACCAATTTACCTTAGATAAAGTAATATTTATTCCGTCAGGAAATCCTTGGCAAAAAAAGGATGCTACTTCTTATCGTCATAGATATGAAATGACAAAAATTCTTATTAGAGATTTTAATGATTTAGAAATAAGTGATATTGAAAATTCAGTAGAAAAACCATCATATACTTATGAAACTTTAAAAAAATTGAATCACCCTAAAGAAAAGTTATATTTTATTCTTGGCTCAGATGCTGCAATCAATATTAAAACTTGGAAAAATTATGAATTATTACCAAACTTAACTAATTTTTTGATTGCATTAAGAAGTGAAGACAATATCGATGTACTCGAAAACAATTTTCCATTTAATTATGAAATAATTTCTGGAGATAAGTTAGATTTAAGTTCAACAACTTTACGAAATAAATTAAAAGAAAAAAATATTAAAGTTAGTGACTTACCTTCAGGAGTCTTAACTTATATTCAAGAAAACAATCTTTATTGAAATTTATCCTTTATATCTTGAATTTCAGAATCTAAATCCTCAAGTTTTTCTAGTTCATCTTCTTCTAACTCTTTAAGTTTTTCAATTTCAGCTTCTAATTCCTCAAGTTTTTCTAAAACATCGTCATTTGTATGATGATCTACATAATTTCTTGTGAATTTTGCTGAGATAATAGCTGTTACAGTAGCAATCAACCCAAGTCCTAAAAACATTAAAGCACTAGCAACAAATCTTCCAAGAGTTGTTGTAAGTTCAATATCACCGTAACCCACTGTTGTTATAGTAACTAAAGCCAGCCAAATACCATCACCATAACTATTAATATCAGGCTCGGATATATAAAACAGATACCCAAAGACTCCAACAAAAAATATTAGTGCTCCTAGTATCGTTCTTAATCTTTTGCTGTTAAAAACTGTCTCAATTAAGCTAAAAAAGTTTTTTATTCTGCTCAAATTTCTCCTCATATCTAAGAATAGTGTGTTTATTTTTTACATGGTAAGATATTTATAAGTGTCAAATTTAAAAAAACAAAATATTCAAGAATCATATTTTTTAGACACTGTGTTAGACGTCATTTACTCACAAAAACTTCAAGATATTATTATTTACAAAGGGAATAATTCTTTATCATATAAAAATATTATTATCTCAACTGCAAATTCAAATACTCAAATGAACGGTGTTGTTAAAAAAATAATGGATATCTTGAATGATAAATCATCATTAAATGTTGAGGGCAAAGATTCTTCATGGTTGTTGATTGAAGTAAAAGATGTTTTAATTCATATTTTTAACAATGATTCAAGAGAATTTTATAATCTTGAAGATATATATTTTGATTGTGAATTAATTTATCAGTATGGATAATCTTAAGTTACGGGGCTGTAGCTCAGTTGGCAGAGCACTTGCATGGCATGCAAGGGGTCAGGGGTTCAAATCCCCTCAGCTCCACTTAAAAATATGAAAAAATTTGTTTTAGAGACAAAAGAGCTTTTATTTTCACAGGGTATAGTTGCTATACTCGCAATTGTACAGATTAGAATTGTTGCTAAAACACTTGGACCTGAATCGTACGGAGTAATAGGTGTATATTTGGGAATTATTGCACTGTCTTTTAGATTTTTAAATTCTAGAAATTCTGACTTAATTTTAATTAATCACAAAAATTTTGAAAAAAATTTTCTAGTAAGTGCAATTTTTTTTGAATTATGTCTGGGGATCATTTCATCTTTAATTATTTTTGTAGTTTTGTCTTTACAAATAAGCCTAAATTTTTTTGGGATTGTAAGTCTTCCTGAATTTATTTATTTATTTATTTTTTCTAGAATATTCTTCAATATTTTAGAAGTAATAAAAGGTGTTTATACTTTTAATGAAGAATTAAAAGCTTATTCATTAATTGAAACTTTCTCTAGTCTTGTACGTTTTATTCTTGTAGTTATTTTTATTTTAAATGAACCATCGGTTGCAAGCTTTTTCTATGCTTTATCATTTCATCAATTTTTTATAAGCTTATTTGTTACATTTGTTTTAATAAAAAATAATAAGTCTAGAAATGAAATAATGGGTTTAAAAGATTATTTTAAAAATTCAAAATCAAATTTTTTAAAAATTAGAATAGACCAAGCAATTGGACTTATTCCTTCACATTTAGATGTTGTAATTATTGGTTATTACGCTGACTTTTATTCAGCTGGAATTTACAGAATTGCAAAAAAGTTGGTAGATCCAATAAATTATTTAGTAGTAGCATTTTCTCCTTGGATGTTGGGTAAAATTGAAAAAATTAATTTTAGATACTTAACTTTAAAAATATTATTTCCAATGTCTATTGTTCTTGTAGCTTTTTATACATTAATAGGAAAATATTTAATTAATCTTGTCGCCGGCGTAGATTTTAGAGAATCTTATAGTCCTATGCTTTTTTTACTGATGGGCTATCTTAGCTATCTGATATTTTTCTGGACTCGCCATTATTTGTTTTTAAATAATTTAATTTTAAAACATACAGTTGCAAGATTAATAAATGTATCAGTATTTATTATTTCATCAGGTCTATTAATTAAAACTTTTTCTTATAACGGTATAGCTATCTCTATTTCATTAGGCATGATTGCACAAAAGATATATGAAATATTTGCTTACTACAGAAATAAATAACTAAAAAATATTATTGGGTAATAATCAAATTCGATAGTTAAAGTAAAGTTATGCAAAAAATATTTTTTAAAAAAAATAAAATAGTAGAACATTCTCTGTTTTTTGCAATTTTTTTAATTTATTTGGATTCTTATCAAATATTTCAAATTCCTTTTTCTTGGATTGGAAGCAGCATTCTTTTATTAGTAGCATTTTTCTTATATTTCAATGAAAAAATTTCATTCAGTTTAGCTATTGTCATTGTTTACTTAATAGCTATTATCCCTACTCTGGTTAACTTTTTTTACAGCGAATACGATATGCGTTATTTAGTTTTAAGAATATTTAGTTTTTCATCATTTACATTTATTTTGTATGTACTAGTTAATACTTCAGAAAGCAAATTAATTTTAAAATCACTCAAAAAGGTTTATTATTCAGTATTTATTATTTCAATTTATACTTATTTTGCTCAAATTTTTAATTTATACGAACCTCAACGAAATCGACCAGGTACTGGAATATTAGGATTTGACGTTCAAACTAATTTTTGGATTTATAGTAGTCACAGGATGGTTGGAACTTTTAGAGAGCCAATTTTTTTGGTTTCGATCTTATTTCCTGCTTTTTTGGTTTTACACTATACCCAAAAAAACTCAAATATATTTTATATTATTTCTGGAGTTCTATTCGGTTTAACAAAAAGTGAATTAGTTCTGATATTTATAATAGGAACTTTTGTATTAGATTTGATTTTGAAAGAAACAACAATTAAAAATTTATATTTTGTTTCTATTTTTTTCATTGCATTTTCTGTATCTTTAATAGAGTGTGAACTTAGTCCTAAAAATTTTGAATGTCCACAACAAGAATCAAATCAAAACCAAATAATAAACTCAGGCCAAGATGCTGCTGATGAAATTCCTGATAAAAATGACAGTAATATAAACATTTCAAATATAATTCCTGAAAACAATTTAAACAATATTGAATTTCAAGACAGAGAGAGATCAGATATACTCGAATTTACTTATAATTATTTGCCAGAAAATATTGGTTTTGGCTTTCAAAATACAAATAGAATTTACACAGAATCTCTCGCAACCCCAGTTCTTAATGAACAATATTTAGTAAATAGAACACAACCGAAATATTTAAGAACAAAATATCTATCGAAATCTTTAGGAACTGGTAGATATTTTCTAACTTATGAAAATGTTAATTTACAAAATAATTTTATTTTTAACTTATTTTCAATCGGTATGTCTTACGTAGTATTTTTATTTTTAGTACTAATTTACTGCTTTAACAAAAGTCTAGAATTTGGATTAAAGATAGCTATTATACTTTTTGTAATTTCTTTATCTTCAATGGAAGATTTACTTCCAATATTTGGTTTGTATTTAGGTCTTATGTTTACAATGGACAGAGATGAAAATAAATAATTTTTCAGCTGGTCCTTCAAAAATCCCCGAATCTGTAATTAATAAAATTTCACAAGATATTTTGCAATATCAGAACTTAAATTATTCAGTACTCGAAATTTCTCACAGAAGTAAAGTATTTGAAGATTTATTAAATGAAACAAAAAATCATCTTAAAAATCTTCTAAAAATTCCAAAAAATTTTGAAATTATATTTCTACAAGGCGGTGCGACTTTACAAAATACTTTTATACCTGCAAATAAACCAAATTTGGCAGATGATATTAATTTTTTATTAACAGGTACATGGGGAAAAAAAACTCATTCAGATTTTGAGACGTATTTCCAAGAAAAAATAATGAATACCTCTTTTGATGGTGAATCTTTTACTGAATTAAAAAATAAAATAGTTCAAACTGAGAAAAAATATTTGTACATGACATCAAATGAAACAATAGAGGGTATTCAAGTTCGTAACTTCAACGAATTTGACAACAAACAATTGATTATTGATATGTCTTCAGATATTTGCTCATATGCTTTTGATTGGGACAACATATCTTATGTATACGCTGGTGCACAAAAAAATTTAGGAATACCCGGTGTTACTATTTGTATTTTCAAGAAAGATTTTATTGAAGAAAATAATTTAACTAGTTATATGAGTGCACAAAACCACCTTGAAAAAGACTCCACATACAATACCCCTCCAACATTCTCTATATATGTAATGCTCAAGGTTTTGGAATGGATTATTGAATTTGGTGGCTTAGAAAAAATTCATTCTAATAATAAATTAAAAGCAGATTCTTTATATAACTTCTTAGACGAAAATAGTGAAAAATTTGTTCTGAATGTTCCTAAAGAATTTCGAAGTCTTTCAAATATTGTTTTTGATTTTAAGGATAAAGATAAAACCTTGTCATTCTTATCGTCAAGTACTGATAAAGGATATTTAGGATTAAACGGTCATCGTAGTATTGGGGGAATAAGAGTAAGTAATTATAATAGTGTGACAACCAAAATGATGAATGATTTAATAACTCATCTTAAAGGTTTTGTTTAGCTGAAATGAAGATAAGAGATTTTCAAGAATTAAAATTAAGCGTTCCAGATTTAAAAGCTTATTTAACAAGATTAAATATTTATAAAAATAAAGATATAATTTTTCCACATGAGGAGACAACAGAAGATAGCCAAATAACAAAGGACATATTAAAAAATTCAGTAATTGTTCTTGGGGTAACATTCCAGTATATAAATACAGAATTAACGATTGAAAATAAAATATTTATATTAGATGGCCATCATAGGTTTAAATATATAGTTGATAATGAAATTGATGAAACATTTGAAGTAGTTTTAATTGATTTACACGGTGTGAATATAGAATCTTACAATTGTGAGTTAAATGTTGATTTAGATTTCTTTATAAATAAAGTTAAATCAGAACATTCATTTAATCGTGAAAAAATAAGTAAATATTTAATCAAAGTTAATCAAGAAGAATATTGCTCCGAAAGTTTTACAAATATCTATGACCTTTACCAATATAAAAAAGAATTAATGTTGGAGGGAATAATTACACCGATTGCAAATAATCAAGATACACAAAAAACAATTATAAATTTTACGGCACTGAAATCATTTGATTTTAGTGTTAGTACTATTTTTCCTTATAAGTCAACATGGATTACACCAAGGTTTGATTCTTAATGAAAATTTGTCATGTAATTAATTCATTATCAGGCGGGGGTGCAGAAACACATTTGTTAGATCTTGTACGTGCCCAAAAAGATCAAGGCCACACAATTAGTGTAATAGCTACAGGACCTGATAATAAAAACATAAAATCACTTGAACAAGAATTTACAGATCTGTCAGATAGTGTTACAAGACTATATTTTCCAAGATTGTTTAACCTTTACTCTTACATAAAATTTTTTAAAAACCTTAAAGAAAAACAATATGATATCGTTCACACGCACCAACCAAGAAGTGATTTTATGTTTTATATTTTAAAATCTTTTACAACTATTAAGACAACTTGGATAGTTTCAATTCATGGAAAATATGACACATATTTAGAGGGTAATTTATTTTTTGATCAAATTAGAAAGCTTTCCATGCCTTTATTGGTAAAGATTTGGAACAGTAGTAATCAAATAATTTGCATATCTCAAGAAGTTCAAAAGTGGCTAACAACTTATAAAATAAAACCTAATATCTCAGTTGTAAATTACTGGATAAGTAAAACTAAATTAGAAAAGTTAGAAGATACTAAAGAGTGTATAAATATAGGTTTTATGGGAAGGGTGAATAAAAACAAGGGTATAGAGGATTTGCTTGATGTTTTCAAAGATCTTAGTGAAGATAGATATAATTTATCCATAGCTGGAAGTGGTAAAGAAGCTTATTTAAAGAGATTAAAAGAAAGATATGATTTAAAAAATGTTAATTTTCTTGGTTATATTTCAAATAAAGAAGAGTTTTTTTCAAATATAGATATTTTTGTGTTTCCATCTTATTCAGAGGGACTAGGGTTAGTGCTACTTGAATCTATGAGTTACTCAAAAATTTGTATATCTAGAGATGTTGCACCTATGAACAGTATTTTAAATAAAAACTCTGGATACTTATTTCACAATAACGAAGAGCTTAAATCAATAATTTTAGATTGTGGGCATTTATTTAAAGAAGATTTGTTACCTTTAAATAAAAAACTTTCAAATCAATATAATTTATTAAATGAAAAATATAATAAGCAAGTGCTGTTTGAAAAAATAGAAAGTATCTATCAAGATGGATAATTATGATTTTAAAAAAATAGAAAAAAATTGGCAGTCTATTTGGGAAGATAACAAACTTGCTAGTTGCGATGTAACACTCAGTAAAAATAATTTCTATAATCTCTGCATGTATCCATATCCATCAGGAGATTTACATATGGGACACATAAGAAATTACACAATTGGTGATGTTATTACTAGATATAAACAGAAACAAGGATACAATGTTTTATCCCCGATGGGTTGGGACTCTTTTGGTTTACCTGCAGAAAATGCAGCAATTAAAACTGGAATTCATCCAAAAAAATTTACTGAAGATCGAATAAGCAATATGAGGGACCAAATAAAAAGATTAGGGTCTCTTTATGACTGGGATAAAGAAGTAGCTGCTCATGATAAAAATTACTATAAATGGACTCAGTACCTATTTATTAAGTTATTTGAAAACAAATTAGCCTATAAAGAAGATGCCCCAGTAAATTGGTGCACGTCTTGTAAAACAGTTTTGGCCAATGAGCAAGTTATTGAAGGCAATTGTGAAAGATGTGATTCTGAAGTTACAAAGAAAAACTTGAATCAATGGTTTTTTAAAATTTCAAGTTACTCAGAAGAGCTGTTACAAGGACTTCATGATATTGGTGATTGGCCTGAAAATGTTAAATCAATGCAAGAAAATTGGATTGGTAAATCAACCGGAGTTCAATTTAATTTGAAAATAGATGGAAGTGAACTTGATTTTGATGTATTTACTACAAGACCAGATACTTTGTTTGGAATGACTTTTGCGGTGATGTCTCCAGAGCACAAAATAATGGATAAAATTTTATCACTATCACCAAATTCAAAAGAAATTCAAAGCTATATAGATGTTGCAAAATCTAAATCAGAATTTGAGAGAATGTCAATTACAAAAGAAAAAACAGGTGTAGATACAGGATTAAAAGTCACAAACCCCATAAACAATAAAAGCGTTCCATTGTGGATTGCAGACTATGTCTTAATTAATTATGGGACTGGTGCAATTATGGCTGTACCAGGCCATGATGAAAGAGATTATGAATTTGCTAAAAAATATAATATTGAAATTATTCAGGTAATAATTGATAAAGATCAAAAAATTGATATTTCTAACAAACCCTATATTGAAAAGGGAGTGCTTATTAATTCAGGAGATTATGATGGGTTAAACTCACACGATGAGGCCTCAGATTCTATACTTAATTATTTGTCAGAACAAGATTTAGGTGAAAGAAAAGTAACTTATAGATTAAGAGATTGGTTAATTAGTCGTCAAAGATACTGGGGATGTCCAATACCTCTGATTAATTGTACAAAATGTGGCTTAGTGCCTGAAAGCCTAGATAATTTACCAGTTCTCTTACCTGAAATTGATGATTATAAAAATTCTGAAGATTCACCACTAGCGAAAAGTGAAGATTTTATAAATACGAAATGCCCTGATTGCGGGTCTGATGGCATAAGAGAAACAGACACAATGGATACATTTGTTGATTCATCTTGGTATTTTTTAAGATACCTAGACTCACAAAACGAAAATTCCCCATTTGATAAAAATATTATTAACTCTTGGTTACCAATTGATCAATACATTGGAGGAGTAGAACATGCAATTTTACACCTTTTGTACTCAAGATTTTTTGTGAAAGCATTAAGAGATATTAATTTACTAGATGTAGATGAACCATTTCATAATCTATTTAGTCAGGGAATGATTAATTTTGGAGGAACAAAAATGTCAAAATCCAAAGGAAATGTAGTTGACCCTGAATCTTATTTCGCTACACATGGAGCTGATGCGTTAAGGCTTTATATTTTGTTCATGGCACCACCAAGTGATGGAGTGGAGTGGAACGATGGAGGAATAGAGGGTACAAAACGATTTCTAAATAAATTTTGGGATAATATGGCAAGGTTCTTAGATTTACAAATTCAAAAAACAATTGGCGAAGATGACCTGGTTAGGTCAATGAACCAAACAATATTTAGTGTAACTAGACATCTTGAAAAATTTGAATTTAACACGGGTGTCTCTGACTTGATGAAAGCAAACAATGAAATTTCTAAATATTTAAATGAAAATTCTACAGTATCTAGAGAAACTAAAGATTTTGTATTTAATACAATGTGCAACCTCCTTTATCCTTTTTCACCACACATTTCTTCTGAAATCTATAATTTATACTCCAAGAAAGATATCTCTACCATCAAATGGCCGGAATTTGATGAATCAAATTTATCAAATCCTACGTATGAGCTTGTAATACAACTTAATGGAAAGAAAAAATTTACAAAAGTTGTAAACACCGGAACTTCACAAGAAAAAGCTGAAGAGGCCTGTGAGGTTGATTTTAATATAAAAGCTTCTGATTACAAGAAAGTAATTTTTGTTGAAGATAAAATAATAAACTTTATTAGCTGATGACTTATTTAGTAATTACAGATAATTTGATAGATAATTTGGATAATCTTGAAATTAATGAATTAAAATATGAAAAGATAAAATCTGACGAAATTATCAACAGTACAAGTGTGAGTTTGTTTTCAGATGATTCATATAAATTTGTAACTGATGAATTTTTTACTTATAAAAAATTAGAGCAAATAAATTATGAATTTAATTCAAAATACATATTTCAAGTTAAAAAGGCTAATTTAAGTAAATTTCAACATATTGAGTCGTTGCAAATTATTCATAATTCGAAAAATATTATTGAATATTTTCCTTGGGATTTATCAAATATAATTTTTGATAATAGGAAAAAAATAGATAAAAATCTTCTTTCCTTTTTTACTGAAACAGAGTCAAATTTTAGGATGTTTTTAAATTTTTTTTCAAAAGAGATTTTCCGATTAAAACTTTTGACATCTGCTGATAAAAATGATGTTTTAGAGGTTTTAAGCGAGAAAGATGATTATAAATATAAAAAAGCTCAAACTCTAATTAAGAAAACAGGCAATGATAAAATTAATGATTCAATTAAATATATATATAAAATAGAAAAAAAGTTGGTTGAATCAACTTATAATCAAGAAAATTCTAAAAGATTCATTATTGCAATGAAGCAAAAATTACAGGCTTGAAATTCTTGACTTATTTCTATCTCTATAATTTTTAGAAATTACACCTTTAGAGAATGCTACATCGAGCGATTTTAAAGCTTGATTTTTAGTTTCTACAGAAACTTCACCATTTTCTAAAGATTTTAAAGTTGTTTTAAGCTCACTTTTAAGTGATTTGTTGCGAGTATTTCTTTTCGAATCTTGTCGAATTCTCTTTTTTTGTGAATTAATATTTGCCATGTAAAACCTTTCGGTATATAAGATATTAACTTAGTAAATATGTTACATAATAAAAATCTTAGAAATATTTCGATAATTGCTCATGTTGACCATGGCAAATCAACATTAGCGGATCGCTTAATTGAGATGTCAGGATTAATTAAACCAGGTGAACATGTCGATCAAATACTTGACAGCATGGATTTAGAAAGAGAAAAAGGGATAACAATAAAGTCTCAGCCAATAAGGTTACAATTTGAAGATTTGACTATAAACCTAATTGACACACCAGGTCACGTAGATTTTTCTTATGAAGTTTCTAGAGCATTAATCGCTTGTGATGGAGCTATTCTCTTGGTTGATGCAACGCAGGGAATTCAAGCTCAAACTTTTGCACACTCTTATGCAGCAATTGAAGCAGGCCTAGAAATTATTCCTGTTTTAAATAAAATAGACTCTATTGATGCTGATATTGAAAATGCAAAAAAACAAATTTTTAATCTAATTGGATCTAAAGAAAATGAGATATTTCAAATTTCTGCAAAAACTGGAGAAGGAGTGGAAGATTTATTAGTTGAACTTCCACATTTAATTAGTCCTCCAGAGAAGAAAATAGATGGAGTTAATGCATTAATTTTTTGATTCTTTTTTTGATTCTTATAGGGGCGTTGTTGCGTCTGTGCGTGTTTTTGGTGATGAAATTAAGTCAAATCAAAAACTTAAACTTGTGAATTCAAATTACTCTTTCGAACCTTCTGAGATGGGTTATTTTGATTTAGATTTTGTACCATCAAATAATTTAAAGACAGGTGAAGTGGGATATATCATTACAGGAGCAAAAGAATTATCTCAGATAAGAGTTGGTGACACTTTAGTTTCTGAAGAAGATGAAAGCCCAGTAATAGTATCTGGTTACAAGGAACCACAACCAACTGTTTTTTCAAGTATATTTCCTTCAGACTCAGATGATTATACGAAACTTAGAGATTCATTAGACAAATATGTACTTAATGATGCAAGTTTTTATTATGAACCTGAAACATCATCAGCTTTTGGTTTCGGATTTAGGTGTGGATTTTTAGGATTATTACATTTGGAAATTGTAATTGAAAGACTTGAAAGAGAATTTGACCTGTCATTAATTGTTACTCCTCCTTCTGTTGAATTTAAAATTGTCAGAAATAACGATACAGAGATAATCATTCGTAATCCAAGTGAAATTGAAAAATATACTGACATCAAGCATTTAATGGAAAAATACTGTGAAGTTAATCTACTGTTTCCAAAAGAGTACTTAGGTTCAATTATGCAATTACTAAGTGAAAAAAGAGGTACTCAGGAAGATTTAAATTATTTGAGTACGTCAATGGTCAAGGTTAGATATAAACTTCCGTTACTTGAACTTGTTAGTGGATTTTATGATACTTTAAAATCTATTTCACAAGGGTTTGCATCATTAGACTATGAAATCTTAGATTTTGAAAAAGGTAATTTAGTTAAGCTCGATATATTGGTTAACGGACAAATAATTGATTCATTTAGTTCTATTCTTGCCAAAGAGAATGCAGAATTTGTAGGTAGAAATAGAGTTAAAAAATTATCTGAACTAATTCCTCGTCAACAATTTGATATTCCTATCCAGGCAGCTGTTGGATCTAGAATAATAGCTAGAGAAACAATTAAAGCTTTAAGAAAAGATGTTACAGCAAAACTATACGGTGGAGATGTTACAAGAAAGAGGAAGCTTCTTGAAAAGCAAAAAGAGGGAAAGAAAAAAATGAGACAAATTGGCAAAGTCAATGTTCCAAAAGAAGCTTTTAGAGATTTTTTGAAACAATAATGTTTGTTCCAACTATTTATATTGAAAATTTAAACAATAATATGAGTGTTGAAGTTTCTGATAAAAAATTACATCATTTGAATCAAGTATTAAGACTTAGAGATGGAGATAAAGTTAATATATCTGATGGAAATGGACTCATCTCTTATGGCAAATTTATTAATAATTATGTAGAAATAAACAATTCAAGAATGTATCAAAGACAAAATAGTTTAAAAATTTTTGTACCTTACTTAAGAGAGAAAAGTAGGTTTAGGTTTTTAATTGAAAAATTGACGGAACTAAATGTTAATGAGATTCACATAGGTATGACCAAAAATACTCAAAATACAAATTACAGCAAACAAAAGATTAAAGAATGGTTAGTTTCTGCTTTAGAACAGTCAGGCTCAGCATATTTACCTAAATTAATTTTTCCTGAAAATATAAATTTTAATGATTTTAGTACATGTTTTGATATCAGTGGAGAAGCCTTTAATAAAAACGTCAAAAAATTAAACAACTTTGCAATTGGCCCTGAAGGTGGCTGGACTGATGAAGAGTTATCAAAATTTCAGCACAAAATAAAGATTTCAGAATTTAGTCTGAGAACTGAAACTGCAGCAATAACTGCAGTATCATTAATGATGTAATACATATGGAACAAAAATCAGTATTTGAATTGATATTATCTGGAGAACTCGATTCAGAGATTATTTATGAAGATGATGAAATATTTGCCATAAATGATATAAATCCCGTTGCAAAAGTTCACATATTAATAATTCCAAAAAGAAAAATTGAGACGATAAATGATACTTCTTTAGAAGATCAAAATTTACTAGGAAAAATGATATTGGTAGCAAAAGATTTAGCAAAAAAATATAATATTAATGAATCTGGATATAGGTTATTATTTAACACTAATTCAGATGCAATGCAGACAGTATTCCATATACACCTTCATTTGATAGGTGGAGAAAAACTTAAAAATATTTAATGAGTATTGAAAAAATTATTCCAGTAGACAAAGAGCTTGTAAATATTTTTGGCGTTAATGATCAAAACTTAAAGTATTTAAAAGATAAGTTTAAAAAAATAAAAATTAATGTGAAAGGTAATGTTGTTTATATATCAGGAGACAATGGCCAAACAACAGATATTATGAAAATTCTTGATGAAATGCTATCAATGGCTGAACGAGGTGAGATTATTGAGATTGAAGATTTAAAGTTAATGTCAAATATTGAATCAAAGGATATAAGTAACATCTCTTCATCAAACAATGTATCAATCATTGGATCAAAAGCAATTAAGGTTAAGAATGTTACACAATTTAAATATATTGAAACAATCGAGAGTTCAACTATAACTTTTGGAATTGGTCCAGCTGGTACTGGGAAAACTTTTTTAGCAGTTGCAAGTGCTGTCAAAATGTACACTGATGAAAAAATTAAAAAAATAGTTCTTACTAGACCAGCAGTAGAAGCAGGCGAGAGGCTTGGGTATCTTCCAGGAGATTTGTCTCAGAAAATAGATCCTTATTTAGTTCCTTTATTTGATTCATTAGAGTATTTTTTCGGTAATGAAACTTTACAATATTTAATTGAAAAGAGAAATATTGAAATTGTTCCTTTGGCTTATATGAGAGGTAGAACACTAAACAATGCATGCATAATTTTAGATGAAGCACAAAATGCAACCGTAAGTCAAATAAAAATGTTTTTAACAAGATTAGGTGAGGACTCAAAAATGATAATTACCGGTGATGAAACCCAAATTGATCTTCATAATAGAGACTTTTCAGGCTTGAAAAAAACTAGAAAATCATTATCAAACATAGAAGAAATATCAGTAGTAGAATTTAAAAATTCTGATATCGTAAGAAATAAAATAGTATCAAAAATTTTAGAAGTATTTCCTGATAAATAATGAATATCTACATCACCCACTTTAGAAAGATATTTTATATTATTTTATTTTCTGCGGCTGTATGGTTTATTTCTTTTTCAATTTTTCCTGAAAACCAAGTAATCAAGATTGAAGTAGGAGATGAATCACCAACAGCTTTTTCTGCTCCAAGGTTTCTAACTGTTGTAGATGAGCAAAAAACTGAAGAGTTAAAAGAAGATGCAAGAAATAATGTTGCCCCCGTTTATTCCATTGATAGCAAAATTAATGTATCGGTAATTGATGGAATTACTGAAATGTTTCTTACAGTTATAAAAGCTAGAACAGAAGAGGTGCTTGTTACTGACAATGAAAGTAATCCAGAAAATCCTCAATCTATAGTCGAAATAGTAGAACTGAGTAAAGTTGAGCAAATTGAAAAAGTACAGTCCTCATTGTTATTTTCAACAATTTCAACTTCTGCTATTGAAGTCTTGGTCGAAATTTCAAACCTAGATAATTTAAATTCCTCAAATTTTTTGACTCAAATTGAATTTGAAGCAAAAAGTCAAGCTGACAAATTTTTATCAAATGGTATAAATAATGAAAATCTAAATCAAATAAGACAAACAATTGTACAAACACCTCCTAATTTGAATTTACCAAGTGAATTATATGTCTTAGTTCCTGAAGCCAGAGTAAGATCAATGGTCGGTGAAATTATTGCAGAAAACCTTATAGCTAATCAGAAACTTGAAGAAGAACTATGGAATGAACAAAAAAATAAAGCTTCTAATGCAGTTGAAGAGGCTACTGTTCAGTTTTTTAAAGATGAAATTATTGTAAATGAAGGAGAAGTTATAGATGTGGTTTTATATAAAGCCCTAGATGAATTTGGTTATCTTTCTGGTGAATCAAGAACAGTCCAAACCTCTGCTATTCCAATAATCTTCTCTGTATTTCTTGTTTTGTATGTTCTTTTATGGAGATTAAGAGATTCAATTTGGAAAAATGATAACGAATTGCTTTTGATGCTTACTTTAATTCTTGTATCTTCAATATTTCTAAGAGGGGTTTCATATTATTCAAACTTGTCAGATTTAGATTTCATTCAGTATGCTTTACCTGTTTCTTTTGTAGGAGTTATCTCAGTTATACTTTTAAATCTTCGTGCTACTTTAATTTTATCTTTGTCTAGTTCACTCCTAGCGCTTGCAGGTGGTGGAAACATTGGATTAGTAGCTTTAGGTGCATTAGGTACAATTATCCCAGCAGTATTTTTATCAGAAGATACAGACAGGACACTACTTAGAGAAAGAATTATATATATTTCTCTGACTCAACCATTGCTTGCTTTTGGAGTTTATTTCTTTTTAAGGGAAGATGGTAACCTAACGCAAATTTTGGTTCTTTCTTTTTTAAGTGCATTGGTTGCAAACCTTGCAGCTTTTTCACTTACTTCTTACATAGAGAGTATGTTTGGGTTAACATCAAGCTTTAAATTATCAGAATTGGCTGATAGAAATCATCCAGCTTTACGTTATCTAGAGGATAATGCTATAGGTACTTTCAACCACTCATTAGTAGTAGGAACACTTGCAGATAGAGCAGCTAATAAAATTGGTGCTAATAGTCAACTAGCTAGAGCGATGGCTTATTACCATGATCTTGGAAAAACAGCTAATCCAACAATGTTCGTCGAAAATCAAATTGGATCTTCAAACCCACATGATGGACTTCTACCCATGGAGTCTGCAAACATATTAAAAGCTCATGTTACAGAGGGAGTAAAGTTGGCCAAGAGATTTAAAATACCTGAAACTGTATATAAAGGAATTTTAGAACACCATGGAGATGCAGTAATCAGATTCTTTTATGAAAAAGAAAAAACGGTAAACAAAAATGTTTCAAAAGATGAATTTAGACATTTAGGAAATAAGCCTACATCTAAAGAGTCTGCAATATTAATGATGGCTGATTCTTTAGAGGCAGCTTGTAGAGCAATTTTTATGAATGAAGATGCTGATGAAGAAAAAATAAAAAATGTTATCAACGAAATATTTGAAGAAAAAATTGCAGATGGACAATTAAATAATGCACCAATTACATTTAAAGAATTAGATATAATTAAAAATTCTTTTCAAGAAAGCTTGGAAGGTCTTTATCACCAAAGAG
>CACJUH010000002.1 GCA_902596545.1 uncultured Candidatus Actinomarina sp.
ATAACGAAGAGACGCCTAATCCCTATGAGGGTGAGTTTTTAAATTTTGTTGGTTTTGAGGGTGAGAATCAAAATATATTGGACGAATTAGTCTTATCAATGCCACAACTGTTACAAGATGTACTACAAGATAAAGTTATTTACGTTAATGGATGTCATGATTATGCAAAGTCTTTGGTTGAAAGATGTCCATATGGAGTTTGGGATTCATCTGGTACAAATTCTGACGGAAGCAAGGGTGCAGAATGGTCTATGTCTATTTGGGTTTCGAATAGAGCTTTTGATGCTCAGAGAGCAGAAGATGTATTGATACACGAATCATCTCATGCTTTTTCATACATAACAAGAAACTGTAACACTTCAGAAAATCAGAGCTATAGATTGGACGCGTGGGCATACTTTGGCGGAGAGGAAAAATTTGCAGATGCTTTAGTTCTTTATTTTGGTGGTTCGTACAATCATTACAGAGATTCTGGAGAGCTTTCAAATGATGAAAATAGTTATCTTACAAATTATTTGGAGGCTTGTACAAACTCATAAAATATTTGATATATTTAAATGATGGGCGAAGCTGTAAGTAATTCATTACCACTAAATATTGTCACCTCTTTTATACCTGTCTTATTTTATTTTCTAGGTTTGAACAGTGAAATGGAACAATTTAAAGCTTTATTAAGAGAAAAAAAATCTCTTCTATATGGTTTTGGCATTCAACTTTTACTCCTTCCGCTTATAGGTCTTCTAGTTTCTGAGATATTCAGTTATTCTTTATTTGCTGTTGCAGTTGTGATAGTAATGATTGTTCCAGGTGGGCACATTTCAGGCTTGCTAACCCATATTAAAGAAGGGAATGTAGCATTATCTTTTTTCTTAACTAGTTTTGCATCAGTCATTTCACCACTGACGATTACTTTTTGGTTAACGATAGCTACTACAAGATCAGGTGAATATAGTATTGATGCAGCTGACTCATTCATTCAACTATTTTTGTTTGTTTGCTTACCATTTATTTTTGGCATGGTTTCAAAAATCAAATTATTAAAATTTACGAAATTAATTTTTAACCCACTAGATAAATTTTTGAAATTATTAATCATATTAGTTTCAATTTGGACCCCGATTGATCTGAGAACATATATCCTTGACAACCTTCAAGAAGGAATTCTAATTTCAGTAACTTCTCTAATAGCTATATTTTTTATTAGCAGAAGAATTATAACTATCTCAAAAATTGATTTAACTAATGCAAAAACACTTCAAATTGAAGCATTATGTCAAAACTTCCCAATTGTGCTTGCTATTTCACTCGCATTAGATTTACCAGAGATTGCAATATATGGAGTAATTTTCTATTTAGTAAGCACTGTTGTTGCTGTGTCTTACTCGTTTTTAAAAAAATATTAATTCTTATTTATTTAAAAAAATTATGTATATAATGAGATAGTCTTTCAGACAAACACAATTCACAAATCATTTCAAACAAATTTGATTTATATATAGGAGAAAAAATGTCCGCAAGATCACAATTACAATCTAAACCTGTTGCAGACTTAAGGTCTATAGCTGAAAGTTTAGGGATTGAACATAAAGGACTGCAAAAAGCAAAATTAATAGATTTACTCGTTGAACATAGTGATGATATTTTAGATTCAATTGAAGAAGATACGCCAGAAGTTATAAGCACAACCAAAGACGACGATGCACCTGCTGTTGTCAGTTCTGGAAGTAGCGATATCAAGAAAGGTGAAATAAGAGAAGGTATTCTCGATACGTTGCCTGAGGGATATGGATTTTTAAGATGTAATGGATACAAGCCAAGTGAAGAAGATGTCTATGTTGCTGCCGGTGTAATTAAGAAATATAGAATGCGTAAAGGGGATCTTGTTAGTGGTCCAATCCGTGCACCTAGACAAAAAGAAAAGTATCCTGCACTTGTTGAGCCAAAGACAGTTAATGGTGCAGATCCAGAACTACTTGCTAGAAGAGTAGATTTCAATAAATTGACACCATTGTTTCCAGACGAGAGATTAAAACTAGAAATTGATGGAAGCCCTGACAAAATTCTTCCAAGAATAATTGATTTAATCGCACCGATAGGAAAAGGTCAAAGAGGATTAATTGTTTCTCCTCCTAAAGCAGGCAAGACAACAATCTTGAAAGAAATTGCTAACTCTATCACTTCAAACAATCCTGAAGTTTATTTAATGGTAGTACTTGTTGATGAAAGACCCGAAGAGGTCACAGATATGCAAAGATCTGTTGATGGGGAAGTCGTCTATTCAACATTTGATAGACCACCAGATGAACATACACAAGTCTCAAGATTAGCAATTGAAAGAGCCAAAAGGCTCGTAGAGGAAGGAAAAGATGTTGTCATCTTACTAGATTCAATTACTCGTCTTGCTCGTGCTCATAACCTTGCGACACCTGCAAGCGGTAGAATTTTATCAGGCGGTGTTGACTCAACAGCACTAACTCCTCCAAAACAGTTCTTTGGTGCAGCTAGAAATATCGAAGGGGGAGGTAGTTTAACAATTCTTGGTACTGCTCTTGTTGAGACGGGTTCAAAGATGGATGAGGTTATCTTTGAAGAGTTCAAAGGAACAGGAAATATGGAGTTACGCCTAGATAGACAACTTGCAGATAAAAGAGTTTTCCCAGCTATCGATGTTACTCCTTCAGGAACAAGAGAAGAGCAAAGACTTGTATCCCCTAAAGAATTAGAGTCTTTATGGGCACTAAGAAGAGTTCTTGTTGCTCTAGAAGGTGGAGCCGCTACAGAGCTTTTGATTGATAAATTAAAAGAGACTAAAAGCAATGACGCTTTTTTAAAAGACGTAGCAAAAGCTAAATAATCTTATAAAGTAGATTAGATATTATTGTAAAGTAGAACTATGAAACAAGGCATACACCCAGATTATAGAGAAGTTGTTTTTCAGGATGAAGACGCAGGTTTTGCGTTCTTAACTCGTTCAACTATAAAAACAAACGAAACTATTCAATGGGAAGATGGAAATGAATATCCATTAGTTAAACTAGAAATCTCTAGTGCAAGCCATCCTTTCTTCACAGGTAAACAAAAACTTGTTGACTCTACTGGAAGAGTTGAAAGATTTAAACAACGTTACGGATCTACAAGCACACGACAAGCACCTAAAGCTGAAGTATCTTCGCAAGAAGAAGAATAACTTAGCTTTTCTTAATTTATTATGTCTGATATTGATATTTCTTATGGTGGCCAAGCTGTAATTGGCGGTGTCCTTATACAAAGTCCAAAAGGGTGGTCTCTTGGTATAAGAGATAAGGATGAAAATCTACATAGATATTATGAACCAAGGGTTCCTCTCGTAAGAAGAAATAAGTTTTGGGCAGCTCCATTTATCAGAGGTTTTGGCGCACTAATTGATTCAATGTATGTTGGGTTTAAGGCAATTACATTATCTGAGAAAATATATTCCAAACTTGAAGATGAAGAGGAAAGTTTATTGTCAAAGGTTATTACTTACTCAGTACTAATTGCAGTTCTCTTACTTTTCATTGCAGGTCCACGTCTTCTTGTTGAAATGATAAATTATGAACAAATTGGCACAGGAATAATCGAGGGATTATTTCGAGGAGTGATAGTAATAATTTATATTTATCTAATCGGTAGAACAAAAGATGCTCAAGAACTATTTGAATATCATGGAGCAGAGCATATGACAATAGCTTCCTATGAAGACAAGCAGTCACTAGAGTTTGACAATGTCACTAATTATCCTAAAGAACATGTTAGATGTGGTACATCGTTCTTATTTTTGATTGTTTTTATAAGTCTTCTTACTTTGCCATTTATCCCAAATTTAAACATTGTTATGACAACAATTACGAGACTTTTACATGTGGTGGTAGTTTCTATGATTTCTTATGAAGTACTTAAATTTAATTTTAAAAACTCGGACTCAATTATTGCCAAGATATTTGCTACTCCTGGAATATGGACACAAAAAATAACAACGAAAAATCCATCAAAAGAACAAATTGAAGTAGCAATTTTATCAATGGCTAACTGTATCGCACATTCAGAAAACACAGATAGATTTAATGAAATTCTTGCAAACACAAGTGAGGTCAAAATTGGATAATTCACTACATGAAAAACTAATTACAATAGAAGCCTCTCTGCCTGAAATTGAAAAACAGTTGTCAGAAATCGATATTTCTAGAGATCAAAAAGCCTATGCAGAAATGGCAAAAAAGCATAGCGATGTTTCTACAATCGTTGAATTATTTGTTGAGTGGAAAGACATCAATCTTGAAATTGCTGATGCTGAAGAACTCTTGCAATCTGAATCTGATGAGGAAATGAAGACTGAGTTCGAGGGAATAATTTCAGAGAACAAATCAAAGCTCGATCCATTAATTCAGAAAATAAAGATTTCACTTCTTCCAAAAGACCCATCTGATGACAAAGATGTATTAGTAGAAATAAGACCTGGAGCAGGTGGAGAAGAGGCAGCGATCTGGGTTGGTGACTTATATAAAATGTATACAAGATTCGCAGAAAGAAGCTCTTGGAAGGTAGAGCCTATAGAAATTACTGACTCTGATATGGGTGGTTACAGCAAGATTATTTTTGCCATTAAATCTAAAGGCGTCTATTCAAAATTAAAATTTGAGGCTGGTGCACATCGAGTGCAGAGAGTACCTAAAACAGAATCGCAAGGCAGAGTTCACACTTCTATCGCAACTGTAGCAGTTTTACCAGAGGCAGAAGACGTAGATATCAATATTGACCAAAACGATTTAAAGGTTGACGTATACAGATCTAGTGGACCAGGGGGACAGAGTGTTAACACCACTGACTCAGCAGTAAGAATTACGCATATTCCTACAGGATTAGTTGTTTCCTGCCAGGATGAAAAATCTCAACTTCAAAACAAAGAAAAAGCTATGAGAATTTTAAGAGCACGTCTTTTAAAAGCCGAGCAAGAAAAAGCTGCGGCTGAAAGAGCTAAAGACAGAAAAGAACAGGTAGGTTCTGGAGAGAGATCAGACAAGATAAGAACTTACAATTATAAGGACAATAGAGTTTCAGATCATAGAATTAATTTAACCCTTAAAAAATTAGATCAAGTTCTTGATGGAGACTTAGATGAATTTGTGGATGCATTAGTTTCTGACAATGAGGCATCAAGACTTGCAAACCTTGATGAATAATGGGAATTCAAAGTATTCCTGAACACGAATTAGCAAGATTGCGTGAAAAAGCTAAAGAAATCACAGGCTCTCAGTTTGATTACCAGTCATCATATACAGAGTTGCTTTCAAGAAGACTAAATGGTGAACCCTTACAATACATTGAAGAGTACGTTCCTTTTTACTCTATTCAAATTAATGTTGATCAACGGTGTTTGATACCTAGGCCTGAAACTGAATACATGATTGAAATTATCAAAAATAACATTGATACGCCAAAAAAAATCTTAGATGTTGGCACTGGAACCGGTTGTATAGCACTGATGATGAAAAAACTATTTCCTGATTCTGAGGTACATGCTGTAGATATATCTAATGATGCTTTATCTTTGGCAAAAGAAAATGCTGAAATAAATAATCTAGAAGTTAATTTCTATCAATCTGATCTTTTAAGCAATGTAGAAACATTAGATTTCGATTTAATTGTTGCTAATCTTCCTTACATTCCTACAAGCACTCTCTCAACACTCAATAAAGAGGTAATTGATTATGAACCACTCATTGCTCTCGATGGAGGAGAAGATGGTCGTCTTTATATTGATAAATTGCAAAATGATTTAAAAAATATTGATTCTAAAGAATTAGTTTTAGTACTTGAAGTTGATACTTCACATGCAGAATCTTTACTCAGTTCATTTACTGATTGGGAAGATGTAAAATTAGAGAAAGACTTAGTTGAAAGAGACAGATACATTGTCGCAAGAAAATAATCTCGAATTAGCAATTGACGCCATTAGGAATGGGGAAGTTGTAGGTATTCCTACTGAAACAGTTTATGGAATAGGAGTTGATCCATATTCGCAAACTGCAGTAGATAAAATATTCTCATTAAAAGAAAGAAGTGAAAAAAAACCTTTATCCATTCTTATAAGTTCATTTCACGAAATACAAAAATTAAATGTTACAACTTTAATCCCAGATGTTGTCGAACTGTATTGGCCTGGACCATTGACTATTATCGTAGAAACCTCAAATGATTTTGCAAACGGGGTAGGAACCAAAGAACCAAGCTCAATTGGAGTAAGAGTGCCTGAAAATGAACTGGCAATTAATTTACTTAAACAAACGGGACCCCTCGCAGTAACAAGTGCAAATATTTCCGGGGAAGAAGACTTTACAAGCGATGAACAAGCAAGAGAGGCATTTGGTGAGAAGATATCCCATTATTTAAGTGGAGAATCACTTCATGGAAATGGCTCTACTGTTGTTGATCTTAGAGTTGACGGTGGAGAAGTATTAAGACAAGGCCCACTTAAATGGCCACCAAGTTACTGTTAGAATATATATATGACACAAAAAGGAGCATCTCAAGAATCCCTATCCTCTGTAGATACAGAGATAGCTGGACTAATTGACTCTGATCTTGGACGTCAAAATTCACACATACATTTAATAGCTTCTGAAAACTTTGCATCAAAGGCTGTTATGGAGGCTTCTGGTTCAATCCTGACTAATAAATATTCTGAGGGTTTTCCTGGTAGAAGATACTACGAGGGTTGTGAAGTAGTTGATGAGATAGAACAATTAGCTATTGATAGAGCATGTGAGTTATTCGAAGCAGATCACGCTAATGTACAACCTCATTCTGGATCATCTGCAAATATGGCAGTTTATCTATCTCTCTTAGAACCAGGAGATACTGTTTTAGGAATGTCATTAGATCAGGGTGGCCACTTAACACATGGGTCGCCAGTAAATTTTTCTGGTAGAGTTTATAACTTTGTTGGATATGGATTAGATCAAGATACTGAACTAATCAATATGGAAGAAGTTTACAGAATGGCTGTTGAGAATAAGCCAAAATTGATAATTGCAGGTTATTCATCATATTCTCAATCTTTAAATTTTGAAAGGTTTAGAGAGATTGCTGATGAAGTAGGAGCTTATCTGTTGGTCGATGCCGCTCACTTTATAGGTCTCGTAGCAGGAAAAGTTGTAGAAAATCCAACAAAATATGCAGATGTTGTTACTGCTACAACTCATAAAGCATTGAGAGGACCACGAGGAGGTCTTATTTTATGTAAAGAGGATTTTGCAAAAACGATTGATAAAAATATTTTCCCTGGCGCACAAGGTGGTGCAATAAATAACCAAATTGCTGCAAAAGCAGTGTGTTTTAAAGAGGCTATGACTCAAGAATATAAAGATTATGCACAACAGATTTTAAATAACGCTGTAGCCCTATCTGACTCATTTACAAGTGAAGGATTACGAGTTGTGAGTGGAGGCACTGAAAATCATATCGTTTTGGTTGACACTCGAAGTGTAGATGACGAATTAACAGGAAAAGACGCAGGTATTTTATTAAATGATAAAGGTATTACATTAAATCGTAATGCAATTCCTTTTGATCCACGTTCACCATTCATTACCTCAGGTATACGAATGGGAACTCCTGCTGTAACAACCTGTGGTATGAAAGAAAAAGAAATGAAAGAAGTTGGTCATTTGATTTCTGAAATTCTTAAGTCAAGAAATGACGACTCAAAGTTACAAGAACTTGAAACCAAAGTTAGAGATATTGCAAAAGAATTTCAACCATATGGCTAGATCAAAACTCAGTCTTCAAGAATTCGGACCTGTATCATCTTTTTCTACTTCGATATTAAGTGGTTTAATGATTGGTTTAGGTATTCAGTACTTTTTTGGATATGAACCATTTCCAGTTGTGATATTCGTATTTGTTGGCATTTATGACGGATATAGAAGAATGTGGAAAATTTCTGAAAAGATGGAAGGTGAAGATATTGAACGTTGAGATTGAAATAGCAAAAAGAATGCTTTTTAGATCTTCACCTATATATGTCTTGACTCCTGTAGCATTCCTTCTTAAATCACAAGAAGCATTCTTCACCTCTTTATATTCATCAGCAATAGTTGCTACTGGCTTTTTTCTTGGAGCAGTAATCATGTCTTATGCAGCAAAAATCTCCTTAAACTTCTATTATTTTGCAGCTTTATTTGGGTATGTTTTTAGATTAATTTTTATATTTGGATTTCTCTTATTAATAAAAAGCGTATATTCTATTGATGATTTGGCAATGTCTCTGACAGTGCCAATTGTCTTTTTAACAATGTTATTTATAGAAATGACTATGGTTATTAAGAGAAAAGACACGGATTTAGATTGGGCAAATGATAACAGCAGCTGAAACTTGTGATTTTATAAATGAAGTTGTTTGCAAACCTGCAAATGTAAAAGAGCTATTCGAATTTACTAACTTTGCAGGAACTCAAATCTCTAGGACAGAAGTCCTCATTCTTTTAGCAGCAATCATTCCTGTTGTAGTAGTATTTTTTGGTTTAAGAAAGAAATCTGTAGTTCCAGGAAAATTACAATCTGCTGTTGAATCTATCTTTTCATTCGTAAAAGATGAGATTGCCTTAGGTGTAATTGGTAGAGGTGGTGAAAAGTTTACTCCTTATTTGGTATCAATTTTCCTATTTATTCTTGTTGGTAACCTCTTCGAAGTAGCCCCTTTAATAAACTTTCCAGTCACATCGCGTATGGCCCTTCCGTTGTTCTTGAGTTTGATTACATATTTTATATTTGTATTTGTTGGAATAAGAGAAGAGGGTTTTGGATACATATCCCATTTGGTCTGGCCTCCAGGTGTTCCTGTTGCTTTAAAGCCACTAGTTGGAGTCATTGAGCTTGTATCAGTTTTACTTGTAAGACCATTTAGTTTAGCTGTACGACTTTTTGCAAACTTAGTTGCAGGTCACGTAATGTTAAGTTTACTTTTAGCTTCTGCATATTTTTTCATCGTTCAACCAGGTGGTGCTGATTACATACTATCCAAGGCACCTGTCGGACTAGCATGGTTCACACTAGGTTTAGGAATTTATGGTTTCGAATTAATTGTTTCGATTTTGCAGGCATACATTTTTACATTGTTGTCTGCAGTGTATATACAAACGTCTCTGCACCCAGAGCATTAAGTAATAAGGAGGAAAATGGAAGCTGCATACGCGTTAATAGGATACGGACTTGCCGCAATTGGACCTGGTATTGGTATCGGGTTAATTGCTGGTAACGCTGTACAAGCTATGGCAAGACAACCAGAAGCTGCTGGTATGGTAAGAACAACAATGTTCTTAGGAATAGCCTTTACTGAGGCACTAGCACTTATTGGATTCGTTCTATTCTTCTTGGTATAGGAGTAAAAGAGTGAACATGAATTTAGAAATTTTATTAGCAGAAGCTGAAGAATCAGGATCAGGAATAGATCTTCTTCTTCCTGCGACATCAGAGTTAGTTGCTGGTGTGGCAGCTTTTGCAATTGTATTTTTCTTTATTTGGAAATGGGCACTTCCTGCATTAAATGAAACTCTTGAAAATAGAGCTTCTGCGATAGAAGGTCAAATAAAAGAGGCTGAAGAGACTAAAGCTGAAGCAGAGAAATCAAAGTCAGAATATGATGAGCTGGTTTCAAATGCTGATGCAGAGGTTCAGAAAATCATAGATGAAGGTAAAGCTGCTGCTGAAAAAATAAAAGAAGACATGATTGCTGAAGCAAAAAAAGAAGCAGATTCAATTGTTGAAAAAGCAAAATCTGATTCAGAAGCTGAAAAAGAAAGAGTATCAACAGAGCTTAAGAGTGAAGTTGCAGATCTTTCATTAGAAATATCTCAAAAAGTTGCATCTTCAATGACTAAAAAAGATCAACAAAAATTGATTGATAAATTTATCAAGGATATGGGGTAATTAGCAAGATGTCAGTAGAGTCTTTCTCAAAAGGTTTAGTTGAAATAATCTCATCATCTGATGAATCAGAAAGAGTTGAAAACGAAATCCTCCAAGTTTTCAAATCATTGTCTGATAGTTCTGAAGCATTAGATGTATTTAGAAATTTCGGTATACCTGTTGAAAAAAAGATTGAAGCTGTACAAAAGCTATTAAGCACAAGAGTTCTACCGTTAACTGTAGACCTTGTAACCCTGACAATATCTCAAGGATATGCAGATAATTTGATTGATATTGAATCAAATGTTGCAAATTTTATAGCCAACAAAAGAGGCGCATCTGTAGCAAAAGTAGTTACAGCGATTGAGCTTGATACTAAGACTCAAAAAGCGCTCCAAAAAGCCATAAAAGCAAAATTAGGAACTGATGTTGAGCTCAGTGTCGAAGTAGATCCAGATGTTATTGGCGGAATAAGTGTAAGTGTAGGAGAGAGAACTTTTGATAGTCTTCTCTCATCAAAGTTTTCAGAAATTAAAACTGTATTAGAAGGTAGGTAGAATGAGCGATCTTAATATTGATGCTAAAGCGATATCAGATTCATTAAAGTCTACTCTTGGAGACTGGAAAGATTCTGTAAAAGATGACGTAGTTGGTTATGTATCAGCTATTGCAGACGGTGTTGCAAGAGTAAAAGGTTTAGAAAATGTTATGGCATCTGAGCTACTCGAGTTCCCTGGAGGATTAGTCGGAGTTGCTCTTAACTTAGAAGAAGATTCAATTGGTGTTGTTTTGATGGGTGACTCCAACCACATTGAAGAAGGAAACCCTGTTAAGCAAACTGGTGAAGTACTTTCTATTGGAGTTGGAGATGGATTTTTAGGAAGAGTTATCGATCCACTAGGAAACCCAATTGATGGCAAAGGTCCCATAGAGTTTACCGAAAGAAGACGTCTAGAGCTTCAAGCACCTTCTGTTGTTGAAAGACAACCTGTTGGAGAACCACTTCAAACTGGTATTAAAGCTATTGACTCCATGATTCCAATTGGAAGAGGCCAAAGAGAGCTTATTATTGGTGATAGACAGATTGGAAAAACTGCTGTTGCTGTCGATACAATAATCAATCAAAAAGATACGGACGTAAAATGTATTTACGTTGCTATTGGTCAGAAATCATCAACAGTAGCTGAAGTTGTAGAGAGATTTGAACAAGAGGGAGTGCTTGATAAAGTTGTTATCGTTAACGCACCAGCTTCAGCAGCTGCAGCATTGCAGATGTATGCTCCTTATGCTGGTTCAGCTATTGGTCAGCACTGGATGTACAATGGCGAACACGGTCTAATTGTTTTCGACGACTTATCCAAACAAGCTATTGCATATCGTCAGATTTCATTACTTCTAAGACGACCTCCTGGAAGAGAGGCATATCCTGGTGACGTTTTCTATCTTCACTCAAGGTTATTAGAACGTTGTGCAAAAGTAAGTGAAGAACTTGGCGGAGGATCACTAACTGGTCTCCCAATTATTGAGACAAAAGCTGGTGACGTTTCAGCATTCATTCCAACTAACGTGATTTCCATTACAGATGGACAGATTTATTTGGAATCAGAACTCTTTTATTCTGGTGTAAGACCTGCTGTAAACCCTGGTACATCAGTATCAAGAGTTGGTGGTGCAGCACAGACTAAGGCTATGAAAAAAGTCTCTGGTCCTTTAAGAATTAACCTTGCACAGTTCAGGGAGTTAGAGGCATTTGCTGAGTTTGGATCTGACTTAGATGCAGCATCTCAAGCACAGCTTGATAGAGGTAGAAGAGTTGTTGAGTTGCTAAAACAACCACAGTATCAACCAGTACCTATGGAAGAGCAAGTGGTTTCCCTATACGCAGTGACAGAGGGATTCCTTGATGTAGTGGATCCAGCTGATATCCCACAAGCTGAGCAAGATTTGATTGATTTTGTGAAAACAAGACACTCTGATGTTATTAATTCAATAAAAACAACTGGTGAATTGCCTGGAGAAGAATTAAAAGCTGCTGTTGAGGCTTTTGTAAGTACATTGGAGAAAAAAGAAGAGTAAATTATGGCAAGTGCTGAATTACGAATCATAAATAGAAGAATTAAGAGTGTTAAATCGACTAAGAAGATAACACGTGCAATGGAACTTATTGCTTCTTCAAGAATTGTAAAAGCACAACAAAGACTTACCTCTTCCAACAATTACACAAATTTACTCGCTCAGATTGTTGAAGAACTTACAGGGAGTGGTGAAATGCCAACTTCTCCTGCGATTGAAGGAACAAAAAAGATAACGCTTGTTGTTATTACTTCAGATCGTGGACTTGCGGGTGCGTATAACACCAACATTTTAAAACTTGCTGAGATAAGAAAAGCTGAGTATGAAAATCTAGGTAACCAAGTAGAGATTGTCACTGTTGGAAAAAAAGCAAACGGATATTTCAAGTACAGAAATGTTGAACCTAAACAGAACTATGAAGGCATAACCGATGAACCTAATTTCGAAAATGCTTTACAAATAATGACTCCATTAGTTGAAGAGTTCTATGAGGGAAAAACTAACCAAATTGAACTTGTATACACAGAATATCAGTCTGCTATGACACAAACAGCATTGTATAAAACTGTCCTCCCATTTGAGGTAGAGCAGATTGCAAAAGAGATTGAGTCAGTTGGAGGGTATACCTTTGAACCCTCAGCAAGCCAGGTGTTAAGTAATATTATTCCAAAGTACACAAATGCAACAATATTTTCTGCATTACTTAATGCTTCTACTTCAGAGCATGCAGCAAGAATGAGAGCTATGAAAGCAGCAACTGAGAATGCAGAGGAATTAATCAAGATTTTATCACGTCAAAGTAATCAAGCTAGACAGGCTGAAATTACTACTGAGATTTCAGAAATTGTAGGTGGAGCGGAAGCTCTAGCAGGATAAGGAGAAAATAAATGAGCGATAGTTTAGGCAGAGTTGTAAAAATTGCAGGTCCAGTCGTTGACGTTGCATTTGCACAGGATTCTTTGCCAGAAATTACAAATGCACTTGAAGTAGATGTAGAAATTGATGGTTCCAAAAGCACAATCGTTTTAGAGGTTGCACAGCACCTTGGAGAAGGAAGAGTTCGTGCAATTTCTATGCAAGGTACAGACGGTTTACGTAGAGGTGCAGAAGTCTCTGATACAGGAGCTCCTATCTCAGTCCCTGTTGGACAAGAAACTTTAGGTCACATATTCAATGTTTGGGGTGAAACATTAGATGTGGAGACAAGTTCAATTGGTGTAAAACAAAAATGGCCAATTCACAGACAACCACCTCCATATGAAGAAGTAACTGCTCAAAATGAAATGTTTGAGACAGGAATTAAAGTTATTGATCTTTTAATGCCATATGTGCAAGGTGGAAAGATTGGTCTATTCGGTGGTGCTGGTGTTGGTAAGACAGTTCTTATTCAAGAAATGATTAACAGAGTAGCAACACAACACGGTGGTGTATCAGTTTTCGCTGGTGTTGGAGAAAGAACACGTGAAGGTAATGACTTGTTTAGAGAAATGCAAGAATCTGGTGTTATTGATAAAACTGCACTTGTATTTGGTCAAATGGATGAACCACCTGGAGTTAGATTAAGAGTTGCATTGTCAGCACTTACTATGGCTGAATATTTCAGAGATGAAGAAAAGCAAGACGTTCTATTGTTTATTGATAACATTTTCAGATTCTCTCAGGCAGGTTCTGAGGTCTCTACATTATTAGGACGTATGCCATCTGCTGTGGGTTATCAACCAACACTTGCAGATGAGATGGGTTTCTTGCAAGAGAGAATTACCTCTCTTAAAGGTAGATCTATTACATCACTACAAGCAGTGTATGTGCCTGCAGACGACATTACTGACCCTGCACCACACACAGCTTTTGCTCACTTAGATGCAAGAACAGTGTTGTCTAGAACTATTGCTGACCTTGGTATTTACCCAGCTGTTGATCCTCTTGACTCTTCATCAAGAATCTTAGATCCAGGCGTTGTTGGCGATGACCATTACAACACTGCTAGAGAGGTTCAGAGAGTACTTCAGAGATACAATGACTTACAAGACATTATTGCAATTCTTGGTATTGATGAATTATCAGAAGAAGATAAGCAAATAGTAGGTCGTGCGAGAAGAATTCAGAGATTCTTATCACAACCTATGTTTGTTGCTGAACAGTTCACAGGTATCGAAGGTAAATTCGTATCTATTAAAGACACAGTTGAAGCGTTTAAGACAATTTTAAGTGGAGACCTTGACGCTGTTCCAGAACAGGCTTTTTATATGACTGGTGGACTTGATGAAGTCATGTCCAAAGCTAAAGAACTAGAAGAAAGCGTTTAATGTTTGTTGAGGTTGTCTCACCAGAGGAGAATTGTTTCTCAGGAGATGCAACTATGGTTATTTCAAGAACTCCAAATGGTGAAATAGGAATTCTTGAAGGCCATGAACAAACAGTTGCAACTTTAGTTCCAGGTGGGCTAACCATTGAACACGACAATACAAGAACAAGCTTTGCAATCTCCGGTGGAATACTACAAATAACTGGCGAAAAAGTAATTGTTCTTGGCGAACTTGTTGAAAAGATTGATGGAGATCACGAAAAAGCTGTTGAAGTTGGTCAAGAGTTAGCTAAAAAAGCCTTTCCAGAGGAATAATGTCATCTCTTCTAGCATTTCACGCTCATCCAGATGATGAGAGCGTCTCGACTGGAGTTACTCTAGCAAAATATGCAGACGAGGGTCACAGGGTTGTAGTAGCTACAGCTACTGACGGTTCTGCTGGTGAAATTCATAATTATGATAATCCAGAAGAGCTTTTTCCTAAACTCGCTGAAATGAGAAGAAAAGAGTTAGAGGCAAGCCTTGAAGCTCTAGGTGTAAAAGAATATGAATGGATGGGGTTTAAAGATTCTGGAATGATGGGTACTAGTGAAAATGATGATCCGGATTGTTTTTGGAGACAAAACTATTTTGATCCTGTTGGAAAACTCGTCGACATAATTAGAAAATATAAACCTGATGCTTTAATCACATATGACCCTTTTGGTGGATATGGTCATCCAGATCATATTCAGACACATAGAATTGGGACCGCAGCCTTCTTTGCAGCTAGTGATTTAGATAAATTTCCTTTAAAAGATGGTCAAGAAGTATGGATTCCAGAGCGTCTTTATTACAGTGCCTGGTCTAAAAAAAGAATGCAATCTAGAAGACAACAGATGTTTGATGCTGGAATTATTTCAGAAGAAGAGTTCAATAGATTTAACCCAATTGGTAGTGAGCATGATGATATAGATGTTGAGGTTGATGGAACAAAATATGTTGAACATAAAATTAATTCTATGAAAGCTCATCGAAGTCAGTTTAAAGATGACTGGTGGGGTTTTAATATTCCAGATGAACTTAAAGAAGACTTTTTAGGATATGAAAATTATATTTTAGCTTTTAATAGAGGAGATTGGTCTTCTCCATCTGAACTAATCTAGTTCATGTCAGTTAAAGTTTTACTCGTAGAGGATGAAAAAAGTATCGCAGAGGGAATTATTTATAAGCTTAAAATGAAGGTTTAAAGGTCACCCATGTATATAATTCATACGGAATATGAATTTAAAAGTCGTTAAAAACTTAAGTTTCGCATTATTTTTCTTATACTTCTTTCTTGTATCTATAAAACTTCTTGAAAAGGGTATCAAAACACTTGGTGCAGAATATACTGATCAACTTTTTGAATCTGTTTCAAATCCATTTGCAGGATTGCTCGTTGGAATATTGTGTACTGTTTTGGTTCAATCTTCATCAGTTACGACATCTACAATTGTCGGATTAGTTGGTAGTGGAGTTTTAAGTCTTGAATATGCAATCCCTATGGTCATGGGTGCCAACATAGGGACAACTGTGACAAATACGCTTGTATCTTTCGGGCACGTACGAAGAGAACAGGAATTTAAGAGAGCGTTTGCTGCTTCAACTATGCATGACTTTTTCAACGTAATTGTTGTTATAATCTTATTTCCTCTAGATCTCATTACTGGATTTATTACCAAAATGGCAGAAGACGGAACAGAGTTCATTTTGGCCACAGGCTTCACAGCTACAAAACCAGATAGCCCAATTAAAAATGCAATCAAGTGGGGATCTAATAATATTCTTGATGGATTAAATGCAGTTCCATTTATTGGCAATCTCAATGAGAACTCTTATAGAGTCTATGCAGTGATCCTAATCATTATTGCAATAGGTTGTATCTTTTTGAGCTTGAGAAATGTTGTTAAGAATATGAAATCATTAATGCTCAATCAAATTGAGATGGGTCTTGATAGAGCTTTAGCTAAAGGTGGAGGCTTACTTGCTATCTTGATTGGAATATTAATTACTTTTTCAGTACAGAGCTCAAGTATCACAACATCCATACTTGTTCCGATTGTCGGTTCTGGAATATTATCAATTGAGAACGCTTTCCCAATAACTTTAGGTGCAAATATTGGGACAACTATAACAGCGGTCTTAGCAAGTTTTGCTGTTGATAACTCGGCAGGTCTAACTATCGCTTTACATCATGTATTCTTTAATGCAATTGGAGTAGCGATCATTTATCCAATACAATTTATTAGAAATATCCCTGTAAATCTAGCTAAAAGCCTAGCTGTTGTTACTGCTAAAAGAAGATACGTAGCAATTTTATATGTTTTAGTAACTTTCTTACTGCTTCCATTACTTGGAGTAGTACTATTTAATTAAGGAGAAAAGATGAGTAAAACTTCATTAGACAATATTGACGCAAAACTAAGCGAGATGTTAACTAACAGCACGCGTGTTTTTGATATATCGATGAATGCTTTATTAGGTGATACTAATTTAGACTCGGTTAGAGATGATTTATATGATACAGATAAAGCTATAAACGAACTGCACAAAGAAGTTAGAAGAGAAATGATTATTCACTCTGCAGTGAATTCAAGAAATTTGGATATACCTTTACTACTTTCATACATGACTATGTCAAAAGATATCGAGCGTATTGGAGATTACTGTAAAAATCTTTTTGAAATTGCTGAAACAGGAAATACCTTTGCAAAAGGTGATGATCTGGACTCATATATTGAGCTTCGAAATGATATTGGTAAATTAATTGTTTATCTTCAGTCTTGCATTGCGTTAGATGATGAATCAAAAGTACAGGATTTAATTACTTTAGGGTCATCAATTTCAACCGATATTGATACACGCATTACAGCTTTGCTAGAAAATAAAGAAAAGATTCAATATCCTGTAGCAACAACACTCTTTTTTAGATATTTAAAAAGAATTGTGTCCCATATAGTTAATGCTGCAACAGCATTGATTATGCCAACGGATCAAATAGATTATTTAGACGAATAAGTCTTAAATTAACTTACGTCCCAAGTTCCTAAAGATCGAATAAGCTTATCTAGTTCTCCTTCGCCTTTTTGCTCTTTGGCGTTGTCGATTTGATCATGAACCTCTTCGGTAAAGGTATCTCTCTGGACTTTTCTAAATACACCAAGTGGTGTTGGACCATATGGACCATGAGAAAGTCTAGATAAAGAGAAAGCAATTGATGGGTTCTCTTCATGAATGTTATGAACATAGATTTCAGATTCATCGACATCTTTAGTATCAACAATTTGCGCAATACCATTTCTGATAACTACAGCTTTATGACCATCTTCTCCAAAAACTGTTTTCTCACCATGTACCAAATTTATTCTATTTGCTACTTTGGTCTCTTTGTTGGTCAACTGTTCGAAGGCTTTATCATTGAAGACATTACAGTTTTGATAAATCTCTACAAAAGCAGAACCTTTATGATTTTTAGCTTCTTCTAAAATTCCTGCAGTGAGGTCTCTATCCATATCAATAGACCTTGCTACAAAAGTTGCTTCAGCACCTATTGCAAGACTCATTGGATTGAGTGGCATCTCTACTGAACCAAAAGGTGAAGACTTGGTCTTTTTACCTTCCTCACTGGTAGGAGAGTACTGACCTTTAGTTAGTCCATAAATCTGATTATTAAACATAAGAATTTTGATGTTTACGTTTTTACGTAGTGCATGAATTAAGTGGTTACCTCCAATCGATAGTGCGTCACCATCACCAGAGACAACCCAAACAGATAAATCTGGATTTGATACTGATACACCAGTAGCTACTGCTGGTGCTCTACCATGAATTGAGTGAACACCATATGTGTTCATATAATATGGGAACCTTGCTGCACAACCAATTCCAGAGACAAAAACTATTTTTTCTTTTGAAATACCCATCTCAGCCATGAAATTCTGGACTGATGCAAGGATAGTGTAGTCACCACAGCCAGGACACCACTTGACTTCTTGGTCGCTTTGTAAATCAGTTCTTTTATAGGTGACAGGTATTTTACTCATTTATAATTGCCTCAATTTTATCAGTTAGCTCCTGCGCAGTAAATGGCTCGCCGGAAACTTTATTAATTCCTCGTGCATCAACTAAAAATGCCTCTCGAACTAATTTAAGTAGCTGACCAGTATTTAACTCAGGAATGATTACTTGTTTAAATTTAGATATAACTTCAAGTGTGTTGTCTGGGAAAGGATTGAGATGAACAAAATGAGCACTCGCAACTTTGACACCTTTTTCATTTAATCTATTTACAGCTTGTGTAATCCCTCCATAAGTTGATCCCCAACCAAGAACTAATGTATCAGCAGTTTCATCACCATGAATTTCTAACTTATCAATATCATTTGCTATGTTGGAAACTTTCCATGCTCTCATATCTGTCATATATTGGTGGTTTGCAGCGTCATAAGAAACATTTCCTGTTCCCTCTTCTTTTTCAAGACCACCGACTCTGTATTCTAGTCCTGGAGTACCCGGCAGTGCCCATGGCCTAGCAAATGTATCAACATTTCTTAAGAATGGCAAAAACCCATCTTCTGTATTAAGTTTTGTAATGATATTTGTCTCCAATTCATTTAGTTCTTCAGTATTTGGAAGGTTCCATGGTTCAGAACCAGTTGCAACATAGTTGTCAGATAATAAAATCACTGGAGTCATATATTTTAAAGCAATTCTGGAAGCTTCATAAGCTGCATAAAAAGCATGAGAAGGAGATTTAGCAGCTACAACAGGAAGAGGTGACTCACCATGTCTTCCATATAATGCAAACATTAAATCTGATTGCTCAGGTTTAGTTGGAAGTCCGGTAGATGGCCCACCTCTCTGTACGTTCACAATGACTAATGGCAGTTCTGCAGATAGCGCCAATGAAATCGTTTCACTTTTAAGAGCTAGTCCTGGACCACTAGTACCAGTAACTGCAAGCTTTCCTGTAAATGAAGCACCAACAGAGGCAGCTGCAGCCGCGATTTCATCTTCTGCTTGAAAAGTAATGACATTAAAGTTTTTGTGTTTTGAAAGTTCATGTAAAATATCTGATGCTGGTGTGATCGGATAGCTTCCATAAAATAAATCTAGATTTGCTTTCTTTGCAGCAGCAATTAAACCCCAGCTCAAACCTATATTTCCATTAATATTTGTATATTCACCAGCAGGAAGAGCTGCTTTTTCAACAACGTAGGTATGATGAAATGCCTCAACAGTTATTCCAAAGTTATAACCGGTTTTTAATGCTTTGATATTAGCCTTCGCAATCTCTGGAAGTTTACTAAATTTATTATTTATCCAATTTTCAGTATCTTCTAGAGGCCTGTTAAAAGTCCATGATATTAATCCAAGAGCAACCATGTTTTTTGATCTCAAAACTGCTCTACCAGGTAAATCAAATTCTTCTAAAGCTTCCTTGGTTAGTTTTTCCATTGGGACTTGAAACACTCTATATCCGTCTAATTCACCAGATTCTCTCGGGTCTACTTTATATCCAGCTTTGGTAATATTTTTCTCTTCAAAAGCATCTTCATTCAAAATCAGCATTCCATTTGGTGCTAAGTCATGAAGGTGAGCTTTTAATGCAGCAGGGTTCATTGCTACTAGGACATCTGGATTGTCACCTGGTGTTAAGATATCGAAATCAGCAATTTGAACTTGAAATGAAGATACTCCGGCAATAGTTCCTTGAGGTGCTCTGATCTCGGCAGGGAATGCAGGAAGAGTCGCTAAGTCATTTCCAAAAACAGCAGATGTATCGGTAAATCGTGTACCAACTAGCTGCATACCGTCACCGGAGTCACCGGCAAACCTGATGGTTATAGCTGGAATAGATTCAACAGTTTTATTTTCAGTACTCATTTATATTCTATTTTTATTGTAATCTTTGCGGGGATAATGTGATTTCATTTTGCTGAGTTCCCACACAATTATCAACATTTTCTCCAGAGCAACATTCAGCTTGATTTAATCCAAACATAGAACAAGAGTTATTGATGCATGCTGCATGCCCATGGATATATGCCATTTCTCCTTTGCACCAACTACAAAATAGGGAATTACTCATATGCCTTGATTCTCTGATATGGCCAGTACCTATACTTCACTTTTAAACATTGAGATGAATCTATTGCACCTAAGGTTCTAGAGTCACTAGTAGATAACCTTCGTTGATCTCCTAAAACAAATACTTCATTTTCATTGACTTTACAATCTATGAAATCATCTGTTACAGTCTTAGCCCAAGAGTCATTAATTGCGTTTCCATTTATTTTTAATTCACCGTCAGATGCTGACACAGTTTCTCCAGGTAGACCCAGGACTCTTTTAACTACTGAGATACTTTTTTCAGAATTCTCAAAAATGACCATGTCGCCTCTATTAAATGGTTCATTTGTTTTAACTGCAACAACATAATCCTCTGGTAGTAATTCCGGACTCATACTTTCTTCTTTTATCTCATATGTTGTAATTGATTTGTCTTCTTTTTTAAGAAATACATATACGGCAACTAAAATAATAGTTTTTAAATTTATGAATCTTCCGAGTGTTTTTAACATATGCTCTATATAAAATTATAATATATAAAAAAAGGAGTTTTATGAAATTATTTAGGCCAACTAAATTTGCCTATGCGCATTGTGATCTTCCATGCGGTGTTTACGATCCTGCACAGGCAAGGATTGAAGCAGAATCTGTTTTAAATGCGTCAAAGAAATACCAGGATTCAGACGATCCTAGTTTTCGTCAAAGATGTGTGACTATAAAAGAAGAAAGAGCAGAAGAAGTCAAGCATCATCTCTGGGTATTGTGGACAGATTATTTTAAACCAGAACATCTAGAGAAGTATCCTAATCTTCATGATTTGTTTTGGATGGCAACAAAAAAAGCAGGAGAAGCTAAAAAATCAGAAGACCCAGCAGTTGGAGAAGAGCTTTTAAAACTTATTGATGAAATCGATGGGATTTTTAAAGATTCAAAGTCTTAATCAAACTTATTAAACAGGAGTCCAATTTCTTTTAATTCGACTCCTGTTTTTATTTTATTTAAACCCCATAAATTTTCAGTTTCTCTTGGAATAGCAGATCTAACTAAATCGCTGGTTGATGGCATGAATGGATAAAGTAGATTTGCACAACTATCAATTGCTTCCAAAGCAGTATATAAAATTCGGCCAGCACGCTTTTCATCTTCTTTAATAACTTTCCAAGGTTCAGTTTCATTAAGATAACCGTTAACTTTTGATACATAACGCATTGATTCTTGTAAAGCTGCTTTTAATTCCACTTTCTCAATTAGTTGCCCTACTATGTCATAAGATTCTGACATTTCTTTTGATAGTTTCTTATCAACTTCATCTGCTTCATCTATTTCACTTATCTTTGAAAAATTATTTTGAATTTGTGTAAAAACTCTTTGAACTAAATTTCCCCATGCTGCAACAAGTTCTTCATTATTTCTTCTAATCATTTCATCTTCACTAATCTCAGTATCTGATTGTTCGGGCAATGCAGAAGCCAAAGCATATCGTAAAGCATCTGGATTCCATTCATCAAGATATTCTTGGAGGGTTTTTCCGACACCTCTACTTGCGGAAGCTTTTTCCCCTTTTACTAATATATATTGATTAGCTGGAACATTTGTTGGTAGGTTTAACCCTTCATATGCAAGCAAAATGCTTGGCCAGATTACAGCATGAAATGGGACATTATCTTTACCTATAAAGTAATATGTTTCAGCAGATTCATTATTCCACCATTCCGTCCACTCTTTTTCGTTTCCTTTATTTTTTGCCCATTCTTTTGATGCAGATAAATAACCGATGACTGCTTCAAACCAAACATATATTTTTTTTCCAGAACCAAGATCATCTACAGGTATTTCTATGCCCCAATCTAAATCTCTTGTTATTGCTCTGTCTTGTAATCCGTCTTTTACGAATGATTTAGCCCAATTTATTACATGAGGTCTCCATCCTTCTTTTTCATCGAGCCATGAAGCTAAGTGGTCCTCAAGCAGACTTAGTTTTAAGAAAAAATGTTCAGTCTCTTTAAATTCTGCTTTGTTTCCAGATATTTTACTTATTGGATTTAATAACTCTTCTGGATCAAGAGTTTTACTACAGCTATCACACTGGTCACCTCTTGCTTCACTATAAGAGCAGTAAGGACAAGTGCCCTCTACATACCTATCTGGTAAAAATTTATTTTCCCCAGGGTCATATGCTTGTAGAGATTTTTGCTTGTCGATAAATCCTTTTTCTAGAAGTTTATTGAATATATCGTGGACAACCTCTATGTGAGTATCAGTCATTGTTGTTGTATAGTTATCCCAAGAAATGCCAAGTTTTTCCCAATACCCCAAAAATTCATTGTGATATTTATTGACTATATCTATTGGTTCCACACCTTCTGCATCAGCTCTTACAGTTATTGGGGTACCGTGAACATCGCTTCCTGACACCATTAAAACATTGTTACCAACAACTCTGTGGTATCTTGCAAAAATATCAGCAGGCAAATACGCACCTCCAATATGGCCTAGATGTCTAGAACCACTTGCATAGGGCCATGCAACAGCTACAAGAATATTTTTTGACATGCAATAAGGATAGCGATTTTTATATTCATTAAATTGAAAATGACTTCAAATTTGTAACATTTAAGAAACATTTCAGTAATAATCATTTAACTTTTTTCTAACAATTTAATTTATTCATCTAGTAGATTTGAGACTTAATAAAAGGAGAAAAAATGGAATCAATGATAGTAAATTCAGTTGACAGCCTGTGGGTGGTAATTGCAGGTATTTTAGTAATGTTTATGCAACCAGGTTTTATGTTGGTTGAGACAGGGTTTACAAGATCTAAGAACTCAGTAAATATTGTTATGAAAAACTTTATGGATTTTTCTGTTGGTGCAATAACCTATTGGGCTTTTGGTTTTGCTTTAGCTTATGGAGGCACAACAATCGGAGGTTTTCTAGCGTATGGTAACTTCTTCCTTGAAGGAGACTCTTTAACATATTTCTTTCAAGTCGTATTCGCAGCAACTGCTGCAACCATAGTTTCTGGTGCCGTAGCTGAAAGAACAAAATTTAGTGCTTATCTAATGTTCCAACCTTTTATTTGCGGATTAATTTATCCAATTGTTACCCATTGGGTATGGAGTGGTCAGGGATGGCTAGGTGATTTAGGATTTATTGATTTTGCTGGTTCAGGAGTTGTTCACATGGTTGGTGGATTTGCAGCGCTTGCTGCAGTCACAGTTGTAGGTCCAAGAATTGGAAAGTATGATGATCAAGGTTCACCTCTTCCATTACCAGGAAGCTCCATGGTTGCTGGTGCACTTGGTGTATTTATTTTATGGTTTGGCTGGTACGGATTCAATGTTGGTTCGGCATTAGCTGCTGTTGATGTTGATCTCGCATCTATTGCAGTCACCACAACATTGTCTGCAGCTGCAGCATCTATTTCTGCTATGTATACATCTATGATTTCTGGAAAGCCTGACGTTAGTATGACATTAAATGGTGCTCTTGCAGGACTTGTAGGAATTACAGCAGGTTGTGCTAACGTGAACAATTTGGGTGCAGTGCTAATTGGTTTAGTCTCAGGTGTTCTAGTAGTGTATTCAATCAACTTCATTGAAAAGAAAGGTTTCGACGACGCAGTAGGTGCTATCTCAGTCCACGGAGTATGTGGTGCATGGGGAGTTCTTGCTGTTGCTATATTTGATACTAGTGATGGTTTAATTAGTGGAGGAAGTTCATTATTTGTACCTCAAATCATTGGTATGCTGGCAATTGCTGCATGGGCATACATTACATCATTTATTGTCCTAAAGGCTATTGATTCAGTAGTTGGTTTAAGAGTAACTCCAGAAGAAGAAATTGCGGGCTTGGATGCTTCTGAGCACGGGACTACTGCTTATGGAGATTTTATTCTTAAAAAATAGATAACAAAGGTTGAAAATCAGTCATATCTCATAAGGTTTCCCCCTTTTTGATTGTTTGGCTGATTTTCATCTTTCAATTTGGGCTTAAATGAATTACAATATTCTGAATTATGTTTGATTTTTCTGAAAAAGATTCATGTGGTGTTGGATTTATAGCCTCTAGAAACATTCCTCCTACACATGGAATGACTTTAAAAGTTTTAGAATGCTTAGCTAATTTAGATCATAGAGGAGCTAAGTTTGCTGATGGTACTGGAGATGGTGCAGGAGTACTAACAGAAATACCATTTGAATTGATTAGAGCAGAATTAAAAGAGCTTAGTATTGACCTTGATGAAAAAACTAAAATTGGAATCATCTCATGTTTTTTTGATCCTAAAAATGTTGATGAATCTATAGATTTAATTAATGAAGAACTAGAACGATTCGGCATAAAACATTTATATTGGAGAAAAGTCCCAACTGATAAACAAGTCTTAGGTGATCTTGCAAAGAAATCTAAACCTTCAATTTATCAGGGCATAATTAGTGCTGAAAAAGAAAATCATAAAGAATTCGAAAAAAAACTTTTTCTATTTCGAAAAACTTTAGAGAAAAAAATTAAAGAAATTGATTTTTTAAATATCCATATAAACTCATGTTCATCAAAAACTGTTGTTTACAAGGGATTGTTTACAGCAACACAAACATCAGATTTCTATTGGGATCTTCGTAATCCACTTTATAAAACTAGATTTGGTATATTTCATCAAAGATTTTCAACGAATACTTCTTCAACTTGGGATAAGGCACAACCTTTTAGAATGTTGGCTCATAATGGCGAGATCAATACGATACAATCTAATCTGTCATGGATGAAAGCAAGGGAAGTTGATGCTTCTTCTTCATTTTGGAAAGACGATATTGAAAAATTAAAACCATTTATTGATGATGGAATTTCTGATTCTGGTCAATTAGATAATGCAATAGAGCTATTAGTTAGATCTGGTAGAACTCTTGCTCATTCTCAGGAGATGTTAATACCATCTGCATGGGAAAATAATCCAAGATTTACCAACAAAGAGAAAGCATTTTATCAATATCATGCATTTCTCACAGAACCTTGGGATGGACCTGCGGCAATTGTTGCATCAGATGGTAAAGATATAATTGCTGGTCTAGATAGAAGTGGATTAAGGCCTTTGCGTTGGATGATATCAGACAGATATGTCTTAGCAGCTTCTGAAGTAGGCATTTGTCCTTCTGTTGAGGCTGGTGCATTTAAAACTGCACAACTTGAACCAGGTCAAACAATCAGATACAGACTAGAAACTGATGAGCTTTTAGATGAAAGTGAAGTAATTCAGAAACTAAGTGATAAAAATCCATACGAAGACTGGGTAAACTCAAGACCTTTAATAGTAGATCAAAAATACAGCGATAAAGAAGACGTTGCAATTGATTTAGAAATGTTATCTGAGTATTACGCTTATACACCTGAAGAAGACAGATTAATTTTATCTCCAATGCTCAAAGGAGATATTCCAACTGGATCAATGGGCAATGATACTTCACTTGCAGTAATGAGCAAAAATAATCCCCGTTTGAGTCGCTATTTTCATCAAATGTTTGCTCAAGTCACAAATCCACCAATAGATCCAATTCGAGAGAGATTTGTTATGTCCACTAAGACATATTTAGGTAAAAGAGGGTCAATTCTAAAAGAGACTTCTCAACAAGCCAATTTAATAACTCTAAATTCTCCAATATTGAGTGGTAGCTCTTATGACGCTTTAACTAATGATAAGATATTAAAAAATAAGACTGCAGTATTTTCAACAACATATATTAAAAATAAAACATCTCTGGAAAACTCTTTAATTAAATTGTGTGAAGAAATTAAAAAAGAGATTGTGGAACATAAAAAATCAGTAATTATTTTGTCCGATCGAACAATAAAAGAAGGAGAAACAGCAATTCCTTCACTTATGGCACTAGCAAAAGTTCATCACTTTTTAATTGATGAGGGTATACGATTGAAAGCTTCATTAGTTGTAGTATCAGGAGAAATAAGAGATTCCCACGATCTAGCTTGTCATATTGCTTATGGTGCATCTGCAGTTTGGCCTTATCTAGCACTTGAAAGAGTTCGTCAATTGTCACTTCTTGCGCAAGATTTAAATTTATCACCAGAAGAAGCTCAAGAAAACTATAGCAAGGCACTAAATAAGGGTTTGTTAAAGATAATGTCAAAAATGGGTATATGTACTATCTCTTCATACAGAGGATCAGAACTTTATGAGGTAATTGGTTTAAATAAAGAAATAGTAGATAACATATTTAAATTTACTAAAACAAGAACAGAGGGTTTGGGTTTTAAGTTTTTTAATGACGAATTAAAAGTATATGGTGAAAGCAACACAGAAGAAGATGGTGTTGGTGGGTTTTACAAACATAAAAAAGGTGCTGAAACTCACGTAACATCCCCTAAGACAGTTTTAAAGTTACAAAAAGCTGTGAGATCAGGAAATCTCGAAGATTGGAATGAGTATATGTCTACTTTAGAAAATCGTTCAGATGTTCAATTGAGAGATTTATTTACGTTACCAACAACACTAAAACACAATCGAGAGTTTAATGATGAAGTATTAAGCGACATATTCAGCAAGTTCACAGTAAGCTCTATGTCTTTGGGTGCTTTGTCTGAAGAAGCACATCAAGCCTTGGCTGAAGCTATGAATGAGATTGGTGGAAAATCTGGTTCTGGTGAAGGTGGTGAAGATCCATCTAGATATGGAACAAATAAAAACTCTAAAATAAAACAAATTGCTTCAGGAAGATTTGGTGTTACACCAGACTATTTGGCTTCTGCAGAGGAGTTTCAGATTAAAATGGCACAAGGGTCAAAGCCAGGAGAGGGTGGTCAGCTACCAGGCTTTAAAGTTGACAGCCACATCGCTAAATTAAGACATACAGTTGAAGGTGTTACTCTAATATCACCTCCACCACATCATGATATTTATTCAATCGAAGATTTAGCTCAGTTAATTTATGATTTAAAAACCTTTAATCCTGATTGCCCAGTATCAGTTAAATTAGTTTCAGAACCTGGTGTAGGAACAATAGCTGTTGGAGTAGCAAAAGCAGGTGCAGATATTATAACAATTGCTGGAAGTGATGGTGGTACAGGTGCTAGCCCATGGGTAAGCATTAAGCATGCTGGATCTCCTTGGGAATTAGGTTTAAGTGAAACTCATCAAGCATTAGTTAAAAACAATATGCGACATAAGGTCCTTCTTGAGGTTGATGGCGGATTAAGGTCAGGAAAAGACGTGATAATTGGTTCTATTCTTGGTGCTGATAGGTTTGGTTTTGGAACTTTACCTCTTTTGGCTTTAGGTTGCAAAATGGTTCGTCAATGTCATGAGAATACTTGTCCTGTAGGAATTGCAACGCAGGATGAAAATTTAAGAGCAAAATTTCCAGGTGCACCTGAACAAGTTGTGCAATTATTTAGGTTCATCGCAAATGATATTACATCATTTTTAGATGAATTAAATTTAGATAATTTAGAAGACTTAAGAGGTAGGGCAGATTTGCTAGGGTTAAAAATTTCAAATAACGATCTCTCGAAAAGCCTTCATAGATTATTAATGAATTTCTCAATAGAAGAAAAACACCCAGGTTTTATTCGACACAGTGAAGGAAGATTGTCTAGAAGGATTACATCAGAAGTAATAAAGTTATTAGAAAGTGGAAGCAGTTCATTTTTGCAGTATCCAATAGCTAATGAAGATAGAAGCATAGGAGCAAGATTATCTGGAGAAATATCAATAAAGAAGTACCAAGATAAGCTAATCGCAAATCCCACATATATAAATCTGTCAGGTGCTGCTGGACAAAGTTTCGGTGCTTTTATCAGAGAGGGTATCAATCTTAAATTAACTGGCAATGCTAATGATTATGTTGGAAAAGGCATGGCTGGGGGAAGTATAACTATTATTCCTCAAGGTAAAAAAATGCAAGGAGCATATCATGCTGCTGGAAATGCTATTTTATATGGGGCAACTGGAGGTCAATTGTTTATTTCAGGAACTGTTGGTCAACGATTTGGAGTAAGAAACAGTGGAGGAATAGGTGTAGTTGAAGGATGCAGTGCGCATGGTGCTGAATATATGACGGGAGGGACATTAATAGTCTTAGGTAAAGTAGGTTTTAACTTTGGTGCTGGAATGACTGGTGGCAAAGCTATCGTTTTAAGTACTCAGAAAAATTTTAAAGAATATGTCTCTAAAGCTGCACCTGAGTATAGAAAACTCAACGAAATTGATATTTTGGAATTAAGAACAATTTTAGAGTTGCATATCGAAAAAACTGATTCAAAAGTTGCAAAAAAGATACTTGAAAAACAAGATAATTGGACAAATATGTTTGCTGTTTTTGGAGGCTTGGCTGATCTAACCGAAAGTGAAGTAAGTCAAAAACCAGAACATGTCAAGGCATTAGATTAATTACTACTACTAAAAACATCACTTATCATTTACCATAAAATTATGAATAATAAAACAGCGGCTCTAGGTATTAAATGGGAAGATATTTTAGAGCTTGTATTTGATTCAAGGATTGATTCTGTTGGATTGAATGAGAGAGTTGACTCTTTGGCTACTAGAAGTATTAAAAAAGAGTCTAAATTAGATGCACTAAATATGATTGTTTCAATGTGTGATTTAACAACACTTGAAGGTGAAGATACTGAAGGCAAGATATCACAAATGGTAGCAAAAGCAATTACTCCTGATCCAAGCAATCTTGATATAAAAAACGTAGCTGCAGTTTGTGTTTATCCTTCTTTAGTCAGCATTGCAAAAGAAAAAGTAGGAAATTCTGGCGTCAAGGTTGCGGCGGTATCTTCGTATTTTCCTAGTGGCCAGGTTCCAATGGAGTCAAAGTTATTAGACACCAAGTATGCAATTGATTCTGGAGCTGATGAGATAGATATTGTTATTAACAGAAAAGCTTTTTTAGAGGGTGACTACAGAAAAGTATATGATGAAATAGTTGCTTTAAAAGAAGCTTGTGGGGATGTTCATCTAAAAACAATTCTTGAGGTTGGAGATTTGAAAACTTATGAAAATATAAGAAAAGCCAGCTTAATTTCTTTAGCTGCTGGATCTGACTTTATTAAAACTTCAACAGGAAAATTATCAGTTGGTTCATCTAGACAGGCTTGTTATGTGATGGCTAAAGCAGTATTAGACTTTAAAAATCTAACAGGGGTCTCTGCAGGAATCAAAGTTGCAGGTGGCATAAGAGATTCAAAAGATGCAATACGGTATTTAGTTTTAATTAATGAGGAAATGGGAGATGAGTGGTTAACTCCAGATCTATTTAGATTTGGAGCGTCAAGTCTTTTAGATGATGTTCTTAAACAAATTAAAAAACTAAAGACAGGCGCTTATCAAGCTAGTTATTATTTTCCTAGGGGTTAAATCATATGGTAAATTGGGAATATTCAGAGTCAGTTGAGTCACAAGAAATTGTGAACATTAAAGAAAAATATCAAAATTTTATAAATGGAAAATTCCAACAACCAAATAGCAAAAAATATATAAACACAATCTCTCCATCAACTGAAGAGGTTCTTTCTAAAATAGTAATTTCAAATGAGAAAGATGTTGATAATGCTGTCCAATCTGCGCAACTAGGCTTTGAAAAGTGGTCAAATACGTCGCCTCATGAGAGATCAAAACATCTTTTTAAGCTTGCGAGATTAATTCAAGAAAGATCTCGAGAGTTTGCAGTTTTAGAGTCAATGGACGGAGGAAAGCCTATAAAAGAATCAAGAGATTTTGATTTGCCTCAGGTAGCTGCAAATTTCTTTTACTTTGCTGGCTGGGCTGACAAGATAGATTTATCTTGGGGTGCTAAAAGTTTAAAACCACATGGAGTTGTTGGGCAAATAATTCCATGGAACTTCCCATTATTAATGTTGGCATGGAAGGTTGCACCAGCTTTAGCTACTGGCAATACTGTAGTTTTAAAGCCTGCAGAAACTACTTCGTTAACTGCTTTATTATTTGCAGAACTTTGCGAACAAGCTGGTTTACCAGATGGTGTAGTAAATATTATTACAGGAGATGGCACTACAGGTTCTTTGATCGTAAACCATAAAGATATTAATAAAATTGCATTTACTGGATCAACTCAAGTTGGAAAATTAATTCAAAAATCTTTAGCAGGACGAGATGTAGGTTTAACTCTAGAGCTTGGAGGAAAAGCAGCAAATATTGTGTACGAAGATGCAGCAATAGATCAAGCTGTTGAAGGTGTTGTTAATGGTATATTCTTTAACCAGGGACATGTTTGTTGTGCAGGTAGCAGGTTGTTACTTCAAGAGTCAATTCATGATGAATTTGTTGCAAAATTAGAAAAAAGGATGCAAACACTAAGAGTAGGTAATCCACTTGATAAAAATACAGATATTGGCGCTATCAATTCAAAAGAACAATTAAATAAAATAGAGGGACTTGTAAATGAAGGAGTTTCAGACGGCGGAAAGATTTTTCAAACTGAATGTGAACTTCCTGGTAATGGATTTTGGTTTAAACCAACTTTATTTACAGATGTCCAGCCATCATATTCAATCGCAAGGGAAGAGATATTCGGTCCTGTACTCACAACTCTTACATTTAGAACTCCGCAAGAGGCAGTTGAGATAGCAAACAATACAGAGTATGGATTATCTGCTGGAGTATGGACTGAGAAAGGTTCAAAAATACTATGGACTGCTGACAGACTTCAAGCTGGAGTAGTCTGGGCAAATACTTTTAACAAGTTTGATCCATCATCTCCATTTGGTGGATATAAGGAATCTGGATTTGGAAGAGAGGGAGGTAGGCAAGGTCTTCTCTCATATTTAAAGGCAGAATCATGATTGAAATAAAAAAAACTTATAAAAATTATGTTGGAGGTAAATATGTAAGATCTGAGTCTGGCAAAACGTTTACTTTAAATTTAAAAAATGATTCTTTTGAGGTTCCATTGACCTCAAAAAAAGATATAAGGGATGCTGTAACTTCATCTAAAGCAGGATTTGAAAAGTGGAGTGAGATTAGCCCTTATACAAAGACTCAAATTTTGTATCGCTTATCTGAGATGATAGAAGGAAATAAAGACAGCTATGTTGATCTTTTAGTTTTATGTGGCAGTACAAAAAATCAGGCAAAGAAAGATGTAGAAACTGCAATTGAAAATATTGTTTGGTATGCAGGCTTAGCTGACAAGTGGGAGCAAGTATCAGGTAACTTAAATCCAGTAAACGGTGAATACTTTAATATTTCACATCAAAATCCAATTGGGGTAGTTTTTTCTCTAAATAGCAACAACAATTCATTAAGTTCATTATTAAATAGTATTATTCAACCTTTAACTGTTGGATGTTCTGTTATTTCATTTTCTGAGGAATCATCAATTATTGCACTTAAGTTTGCTGAAGATATAAATAATTCCGACTTTCCTGCTGGTTCATTAAATATACTTTCTGGTCAATTTGAAAATGTTTTTGAAGATGTCAGTAAACATGTTGAAATTAATTTAATTTCAATTTGTAAAGAAATTCCTAATGAAATGCTTACAAAAATTCAAGAAAATGCTTCAAGTTCAGTTAAAAGAATTGTAAATATGCCTTCTATAGATGGTATTTCTTCAATTCTGCCATTCTTAGAGACAAAAACTGTGTGGCATCCAAAAGGCACATAAAAATTGTCATACTAAAAATTTAATATTTAATTATTCATACCCTGTATTAGCTACTTTGATTATGTCAAAGTAGCTAATTTCATTAAAATAGAAAAGTTATGGAAGATAAAACTTGGGGTACATTACCCACACCAAAGATATACATTGAACTCCAAGGAGAGTTTATTGATTTTAATAAAGAAGAAGAGTATCTTGTTTGTAAATTTCCAGTTCAATCCAAATATTTTAATCCAATGGATACAACGTTAGGTGGGATTATCGACTCATACATGGATGTAACAATGGGCCCCTTAAGTTGGCTTTTGGGAGAAAGGGTAGTTACAAAATCTTTTTCAGCAAAATACATAAGACCTGTTACAGCAAATTATAAATATGTTACTGCAAAAGCATGGAGGGAGTCAGTTTCGGAAAAAGGATCGATTTATAAAGCTGAACTTCACTTAGATACTGATGAATTAGCCGCAGTTTCTGAGGGGCTTTTTGTTCAACCAAAAAATTAATTTTTAATTTTTGAAAACCTGTAAGCGGACAATATGACAATAACGATACCAACAAGTTGAACATTATTTGTGTACTCGTTAAGAAAAACAAAACCAAAAATTGTAGAAAAAATTGGAATTATGTAAACAGTAATTGATCCTGCCACTGCTCCCACATCATTAATTAAATTGTAAAAGGACACAAAAGCAATTCCGCTACTACCAATCCCTAATAATAAGATTGGGAATAATGAATCTGAAATACTAGGCAATACAATATCTGAATTAGGTAACAACATAATAAATGAAAACAACGTTGCATATCTTAAAGAAATTTTTAATGTTGGAATTGCCCCATAATCTTTTATTAACGGTTGAACTATATTTGCAGCAAATCCATAGCTAATTGATGCAATTAAAGCCAACAATGCACCGATGTTCAGATCATTTAAAAAGTTATTCAATCCAAAGGAAACGAGATAAATTCCAATAAATCCTAGACCCAAATAAAACTTTTGCATTCTTGTTATATTTTCTTTATAAATTAATACGGCAATTAATCCAATAAATATTGGAGTAGAGCCATTAATTAAACCAGCTAAGCTAGAGGAAATAGTTTCTTCAGCCTTTGCAAATAAATAAAAAGGTAAAGCCATCCAAAGCATTCCAATTGATGCTAAATTCTTATGAGTATTTTTTGGGAAAGGAGTCTTTTTAAAAAAAATAATATTTATAAAAATCATACCAATAAGAATTCTGTAGAAGGAAATCTGAAAAGGATTTAAGTCAACTAATGCATATTTCATCATTAAAAAAGAAGATCCCCAAAGTGCTGAGGTTAAAAGCATTTGAAGATAATTTACAATTTTCAATTAAAAATCCTTATTAAAAAAAACAATAGAGCCACCATCCAACAGGGTAGAAGGATTAGTGTAGTGGTTCAAACTGACACAAAGGCGACTCTGATTTAATTATATTGAGTTTATATTTTTTGGTCCGTTACAAGGACAGTTTTTTTTCGATGTTTTATTAACTGATTTACAGGTAATCCATTATCCTTACCAATTTCTTTCAAAATATCAGACTTATTTTCTCCAGTTACTAAGAGGTATACATTTTCAATATTAGAAAGTAATTCAAAAGTTGATGTAATTCTCCATTTGCTTAATATATTTACTTCATTTGCAACAAATCCAATTGATTTATTATTCATTGCAGTTGTATTTGGAAATAGAGAAGCTATGTGACCATCATCACCAACTCCAAGAATTGCGCTATTAAAATTTTGAATATTTGACAATACTAATTTTGAATATTCGTCTGCTGACATGTTTGGATTTTCATTAAATTGTAATTCTAAAATTTTCATTTTTGTTTTACTAAATATTTCATTTATCATTCTTTGATTAGAAATTTCATCGTTTATAGGAACATGTCTATCATCTATTGTCCATAAAGAAATATCACTATTTTCTTGATAAGTATTTGCAAAGTTTTGATAGAAAAATCTTGGTGTACTTCCGCCTGACAACCCTAAACTAAATTTTTCATTATCCTGTATAAATTTGCCAATCAACTCTTGAAGCCTTAAAGATGCATCTTCATGACTGTTTTCTTTTATTATCTCAAGTGAATCAAACATAGTTAACCATTACAATTGTTAAATTAGTAGTATCAATGTTAGTGGAAAAAAGTATTCAAATAAAAGGTAAGAACCAATTAACTGGTGAAATAGAAATCTCTGGTGCAAAGAATGCGGTTCTTAAACAGATGATTCTTCCAATACTTTGTGAAGGACAATACAAAATTGAAAATGTTCCTAATATTGCTGATGTATTTTACATGCAAGATGTACTTGGTGTATTAGGTATTACTTCTAACTTAGAAGGAAAAACTCTTGAGATAGTATCGCCTAATGATATTTCCGTTGAAGCTCCATATGAAATTGTGCAAAAAATGAGAGCTTCAATTATTGTACTTGGACCGTTACTTGCTAGAAAAGGAGAAGCAAAAATTGCTTTTCCTGGTGGAGACCAGCTTGGACCTAGGCCTGTCAAAATGCATATTGAAGCACTTGAAAAAATGGGAGCATCATTTGAATTAGACCATGGAGTTTTGATTGGTAAAACAGATGGCTTAAAGGGCGTTGAAATTAATTTACCCTATGCATCTGTTGGTGCTACTGAAAATACATTATTAGCTGCAGTGCTTGCTGAGGGCACCACAGTCATTGAAAATGCTGCACGAGAACCTGAAGTTGTAGATCTTATAAAGATGTTAAAAAATATGGGTGCCGATATAACAGGTGAGGGCAGTAGCGAAATAGTAATTAATGGAGTAAGTACATTAAAGAGTACAAATCACAAAGTCATTGGAGACCGCATAGTTGCGGGAACATATATTGGTGCTTTTTTATCAACAAATGGAAACGGTAAGATAGTTGGAATTAATCCAGATCATTTACCTATGGAAATTAAAAAGTTTACAGAGATGGGAGCAAAATTTGAAATTAGCAGTGATTCTATTGAGGTTGAATCACCTAAACAACTATCGCCAATTGATATTTCTACACTTCCATTTCCAGGCATTGCTACTGATTTGCAACCAATATTTGGAGCCTCACTATTAAAAGCTAATGGAACATCAATAATCACAGAAAATGTTTACGATCAACGTTTTCAGTGGATTCCAGAAGTGCAGAGAATGGGTGCCGATATACAAATAGGGTGGCAACATGCAATGATTAAAGGTGTAGATAAATTATCAGGAGCACCTGTTCACTCCACAGATATTAGAACTGGCGCAAGCCTTATAATTGCTGCTTTACAGGCGGACGGTGAATCAACAATTTCGGGAATAGACCATATTGAAAGGGGATATGAAAATATTGTCTCTCTACTAAGTTCTATTGGTAGTGAAATTGAATATAATTAAGTTATGGCAAATATAGAATTTCCAGAAGTTAAAGACAGAGATCCAAATTCTGAAATAGATATGGACATCTTAAATGACACGATCGAGTACATAAGACCCGCTGTTCAGGCAGATGGTGGCGATATTAAGTTAGCTTCTGTAAATGACGGTGTTGTTAACATCGAAATGCTAGGAGCATGCCAAGGTTGTCCATTATCCATTGCAACTTTAAAAAGTGGAATAGAGAGAATTCTTAAAGATAAAGTTCCAGGTGTAGTTGAGGTAATAGCTACCTAATTAATCTAACTGACTTGTGTAAAAATTTAGACCAATCAATAAACCCTTATCAACTAATGGCTCAATAATGTACTGAACTTTGTTTAAGGTTAAGCTACCGCCTAATTGATCAGGCGTTGAAACCTCATCATATAAACCTAATTTACTAAGTACTGATTCCCTTCCATCTTTATCAAGAGTGTCGTCAGCCATAGCAACAAGGATTAAAAAAAATAATTTTGTTCTTTGTGATGCGGTCTCATCACTGACAACTGGTGAAAAGAACTCGACACTTGTGACAGTATCGTCTTCAACTATCAAATTTATAGCAAAAGAAACTGGTGTTTGTTCTAATTTACCAAACTGATAAAAAAGAACTGTTTGTTCAGGACTTGCCCATCTCACTTCATCAGGATTGATAGAGAAATATAAAACGGTATCTTCATCATTTGCAATTTCCGAGATTAGTTTGTTCCAATTCGATACATATTCAGATGTAGATTTTCCTAAACCTTTAGTAAATATTATTACATCGTTAGTTTGTGATTCCGTTTCAGTCGTTTCTGTATCTGTTGAGCTACAAAAGGAAATTAATAACGCAAACAAAAGAAGAGAAGTAATTTTTTTCATTCGATTATTTCCTTTAAGTTTTTTAAATTCTTTTTCCAAATGTATTTTAAAACATAGCTACCAAAGAACTCTCCAATGACACCCCCAAGATAAATGGGAAATTTTAAAGTTTCTTCCCATTTAAATTCTGTCTGAGATTCATTTAGTGCTTTCAAATAGAAAATACCTTCTCCTGTGACAATTCCTTCATGAATAACCCCAATAGATTCTTTCTCCTTCCACTCAGTAACAGTAATTATATCTGTTAACTTTATCGGACCTACCTTTGTTAATACATTCATTTTTGTATCAATTCCAGAATTATTTTCTGAGAGAATATCAATTTTTACGGCATCTTCCATCCAATTTACATGGTTTTCCATAACCTTTACTTCTTGCCAGACTGTATCTAGTGGTTTATTGATAATTATTGAAGTTTCTATTCTTTTACTCATTGCTTGTTAAACAATATTAGTTCATAAGTAAAATAAATATATATATGAAAAGAAATGATTATCTTTATTTAGATCATGCCGCTACAACGCCAATGCGTGAGAGCGCACTTGAGGCATTTAAAAATGCTGAAGAATTTGCATATGCAAATTCCGCAGGTGGTCATGAGTTATCCAGAAGAGCAAAAAACTTACTTGAAGAATCAAGAGATTTCATAGCCAGCTATTTTGGTGCTGCACCCAGCGAAATTACATTTACAAGTGGAGGGACAGAAGCTGATAACTGGGTTATAAAAGCGCCTTTTATTAATTCTAAAAATAGTCAAAATTTAGTAACTTCAAAAATTGAACATGAAGCTGTTCTTGCATCAGCTGAATGGCTCGAAACCCAAGGTCAGGAAGTTAATTATGCTAGTTGCAATAAAGACGGGCAGGTAGATATCAATGAATTTTTAGATAAATGCAACAAAGATACAGCTATTGCTTCTCTAATGTATGCAAACAATGAAACTGGGGTAGTTCAACAAATAGAAAAAATAGCTAAAGAGGTAAAAATTAAAAATTCAGATATTTTATTTCACTCAGATGTAGTTCAAGCAGTTTCTTCAGAAAAACTAGATTTTCATAAATTAGGGATTGATAGCGCAGCAGTTTCAGGGCATAAAATAGGTGGTCCAAAAGGAATTGGAATTATGTTTTTAAGTTCAAAATATAAACTTCCTAACTATTTTCATGGTGGAAAACAAGAATTAGAGAAAAGAGCTGGAACGGTAAACGTTTCAGGTGTAGCTGGCCTTGCTGCTGCTCTGAAGGAACATCAAGACAATTTTGATAATGAAAAGAAAAGAATACTTCAAGAAAGAGAAATATTTGAAAATGAACTAAAAAACGCCCTAGAAATAAAAATTGTTGGTGAAAAAATTAATCGATTATGTCACATTTCAAATATACAATTTAAGAGTGTTAATTCAGAAACATTAATGGTTGCACTTGATCTAAAAGGATTAGGTGTTTCAAGAGGTTCTGCATGTGCAAGTGGTGCTCAAAAACCTTCCCATGTATTAGTTGCTATGAATGTCCCTGATATTGACGTAAATAGTCATCTACGTTTTAGCTTTGGCTGGAATACTAAAGAGGGTGATGGGAAATATGCATCAGAAATTGTAATAAATACGGTAAAGGAAATTCTATGAGGATTCTAGTAGCAATGAGTGGAGGAGTAGATTCATCTGTAGTTGCAGGATTATTAAAGTCTCAAGGCCATGATGTAATTGGTGTGACTATGAAATTATGGGAAGGACCAAACGGTGAAATGCCTGAGACTGGATGCTGTACAGCAGCTGATTCAGAAGATGCCAGAAAAGTAGCAGCAAAACTTGATATTCCTTATTATGTTCTAGATTACACGGCATCATTTTCTGAAAATGTAATTGATAATTTTGTAGACATGTATTCACAAGGCCTTACACCCAATCCTTGTGTTGAATGTAATAGATCAGTTAAGTTCGACCATTTCATTGATCAAGCTAAAAAATTAAATTGTGAAAAAGTCGCTACTGGCCATTATGCAAAAATAGTAAGAAGTAATAATTCTTTAGAGCTTCATAAAGCTGATTATCTTGAAAAAGATCAATCTTATGTTCTTCACATGTTAACCGCAGATAAACTACCAAAAATTGATTTTCCATTGGGTACTATTTCCAAACCTGAAGTGCGACAAATAGCCGCTTCACTTGGTCTAAAAACTGCATTCAAAAAAGATAGCCAAGATATTTGTTTTGTAGGAAAAAAAGATTACAGAAATTTTGTAAGTAGTCGAATAGATTTTTCTTCGAGTGGAGATATTGTTGATAAAGACGACAATATTATTGGAACCCATGAAGGTGTTCATGAATTTACAGTTGGACAGCGAAAGGGAATACCAGGAGGGCAAGGACAGCCGAAATATGTCACAAAAATTGATGTTGAAAATAACAAAGTCTTCATTGGTTCTAAGGCTGATCTAACTACGAAGAATTTTATTATTGAAGATGTTTCGTTTGTAAATGGTGAAGAGTATGAAAATCTTTCGATTCAAACTAGATATAACTCACATGATATTCCATGTAAATTAAAAAAGATTGATAGTTCTACATATGAAATAGAACTTGATCAAGCTACATTAGGTGTTGCTCCAGGACAGTTTGGGGTTATTTACAACGATACCAAATTGATTGGTGGAGGAAGGATATCATCTAAAATATTGGAAAATGTAAATGAATGAAGAGTACGTAAATAAATTAATTAACAAACTTAGCAAAGCGGAACATGCATATTACGTATTAAATTCTCCGATAATGTCAGATGGTGAATATGACAAGTTATTCAACGAACTTAAGCAAATAGAAAATGAAAATTCTAAATTAATCTTTTCCTATTCGCCAACTCAGAGGGTTACAGGTACTCCAGATACAGCTTTTCAGGCAGTAGCTCATAAACAAAGAATGTACAGCCTTGATAATTCCGAAAACATTGAAGAGGTTAACAAGTGGATAGAGAAAATCGAAAAAATAACAGATTTAAGTATATTTCCAATTACTGTTGAGCCAAAAATTGATGGTCTTGCAATTTCTCTTTTTTATAATGACGGTCTTTTAGTTCGTGGCCTTACAAGAGGAGATGGCATAGTAGGTGAAGACGTAACACATAATATTAAAACTATTAAAAATATACCTTTGTTACTTCCTAAGAGTGTAGAGGGTGAGATTGAAATTAGGGGCGAAATATATATGCCTAAACAAAGTTTTGAGAAATTAAACATTCAAAAAAGAAAAGACAAAGAAACTTTGGAAAATTTGACTAAAAAAGCAAAATCAAAATTAACAGAAGATGATAAAGAGACTATCAGAAATATTCGTTCGGAAGGAACATCTGAATTTATAAATTCGAGAAATGCAGCAGCTGGATCATTAAGACAGAAAGATCCAGAAATAACTGCAAAAAGAGATTTGAGGCTTTTAGCTTATCAAATAATTGAACATGATAAATCCACCGTTGATAATTATTACGATCAAATAAATTTAATTGATTCATTGGGATTCAATGTAAATACTGTAAAAACTGCAAATAACATTGACGAAATTAACCAACTACTAAATCAGATAGATGAAAGTAGAAATAATTATGAATATCAGATTGACGGTGCAGTATTAAAAGTGAATTCTAATTTAGTTCAAGATAATTTAGGCTACACATCTAAAGCTCCAAGATGGGCTTTAGCTTATAAATTTTCTGCTGAAGAGCAAACAACTAAATTAATAGATATTAAATTACAGGTTGGAAGAACGGGTGCAGTAACTCCTGTTGCTGTTCTTGATCCAATCAATGTAGGTGGCGCACTTGTTTCCTTTGCAACATTACATAACCCAGATGAAATAAGTAGAAAAGATTTAAGAATAAATGATTATGTTATTGTAAGGCGTGCTGGAGATGTAATTCCAGAAGTCGTTACATCTATACCTGAAAGAAGAAGTGGTAACGAAATAGAGTGGTCACTTGATAAAAAATGTCCATGTGGCGATTTTGATATTGAATATATAAAAGATGAAAAAGTACCAAGGTGTTCTGGTGGTTACGATTGTAAAATTTCTAAAAAAGAAATGTTAATTTATTTTGCATCAAAATCCGGTCTCGATATTGAAGGATTAGGAAGAGAAACTGTCGAAACATTAATTACAAATAATCTTGTAGAGAGCTATGAAGATTTTTATTCATTAACTTATGAGCAGCTTATTTCCCTTCCGCAGTGGAAAGAAAAAAAGACCCAAAATCTATTAGAAGCAATAGAGAAATCTAAAAATTCTGAAATAGAGAAATTATTACCAGCACTTGGAATTAGATATGTAGGAAAGCAAACCTCTAAGCTACTCATTAATACTTTCGGTTCTATTAAAAATATTTTTAGTGCTAGTAGTGAAGAAATTAACAATATACATGGAATTTCTGAGAGTGTTTCTAGTTCATTGATTGAATGGTATTCAGAGAATACTAATCAAGTACTAATTAAGAATTTAGAAGAAATAGGCTTTAGAGTTTCAGAAAAGATTAAGAAGAATACTGGAAAATTTAATGGCAAAACATTTGTTTTGACTGGTACATTATCTAATTACACAAGACAGAATGCTACAAAAATAATTGAAGATTCGGGAGGTATCGTAACAACTTCAGTGTCAAAAAATACAGATTATTTACTTTTTGGTGAAAACCCTGGATCTAAATATGAAAAGGCTCAAAATCTAAAAGTTAGAACTATAAGTGAAAAGGATTTTGAAGAATTAATTAATAAGTAGTAAATTCCCATTCAAATTCACCGTAGTCAGGTAAGCCAGTAATAGTATCCCAAATAATTCTTACATTATGCTTTCCAGGACCCCATGTTTCAAAAGCTTTGTTTGGACCAGGTTTCCAAATATAAACACCAGTTGCTTCAACATATTGGATTTCTTCTTTAGGAATAATGTAGTTATCAACAATTAAAGTAAGTTCATAACCTACAGGAAAATCAATTTCTAACGAAACCTGTTGAGGAACTTGGTCATAAGGAAGTGGGTAAATGTTTTCAATAGCATTAGGAAGCTCTATTTCGTCGTTGTTATTTTGTGAAAACGATACACCCCACCAAATAACAAGAAATAACAAAACCGTTAATAAAAGAATAATAAATCTGTAAGTGTTCTTAGTCATACATTAAAATACTATCTAGGAAATAAAAAGAGACCAAAGTGAAATACAAAAATTTACAAGAAAAAATTGAAAATATTAATCTAGACGACCTATCCGAAGATGATATTTTACATATAGAACAAACGATTAAAGAGTTAGATAATGGAAATATTCGAGTTGTTAATAATGAAAATGGAGAATGGTCTTTAAATGAGTGGGTTAGAGATGCTATTTTATTATTTTTTTCAATAAGAAATTTAAAAGAAATAAGTGCTAATGACTTGATTTATTATGACAAATTAGAACCAAAAAAGAATTACAAAGATTTAGGCATCAGAGTCGTACCACCTGGAGTAGTTCGTTATGGTGCATTTTGTGAACCAGGCGTCGTTGTAATGCCGGGATTTGTAAACATTGGCGCCTATGTTGGTTCAGGCACTATGGTCGATACTTGGGCAACGGTTGGATCTTGTGCGCAGATTGGTCGCAATGTACATTTATCTGGAGGAGTAGGCATTGGAGGAGTTCTTGAGCCACCAGGAGCTATGCCAGTAATTATTGAAGACAATGCATTTATTGGTTCGAGATCAATTATTGTTGAGGGAGTTAGAGTCAAAAAAGGTGCAGTTATTGGTGCAAATGTAACTATTACTGCTTCAACACCAATTATTGATGTCACCGGACGAGACCCTATAGAAATTAAAGGTGAAGTTCCAGAAAATTCTGTTGTCATACCAGGTTCAAGACCGAAAGAATTTCCTAGTGGTGTTTTTAATACACCATGTGCATTAATCATTGGCACAAGAAAAGAATCAACTGATGAGAAAACTTCTTTGAACGACGCACTTCGCACATTTGGGGTTGAAGTTTGAGCGTTGACACCACACTTCAAAAATTAATAAATATCGATTCAGTCACAGGAGATGAAATATTAATTTTAGATTTTATTGAAGAATTCTTATCAAAAAATAATTTTTCTGGCGAGATCATAAGAAATGATGGTGGAATAATTGCAATTCCTAAAAATTCCTCACAAAAAATAGCTTTAGTAGGACATGTCGATACGGTCCCGGTATCTAAAACTCAAAAAATAGAATTCGATGACACAGACACAATTCCTGGTAGGGGATCTGTAGATATGAAAGGAGGAATTTCTTTAATCCTCCATTCTTTAGTTGAAGAAAACCAAGACATAGTAGGAGTATTCTATACAGCTGAAGAGGGGCCTTATGAAAAGAATGGTTTAGGCGAGCTGATGCCAATCATATTAGGTAATAAGAATTTAGAATTCTCCATAATACTAGAACCTACAAACTGCCAGATTGAACTCGGATGTCTTGGAACACTTAATGCAAATATAAAATTAAAAGGTTTAGCTGCACACTCAGCAAGACCCTGGGTTGGAGATAATCCAATCTATAAAATTGGAGATATATCAAAAAAAGTATCAGAGAATGAAATAACTTTACTAGATATAGAGGGGTTAGAGTTTAAACAAGTTCTCTCAATTACAACAGTATCTTCTGGTATAGCAAACAACGTAATTCCAGACGAGGCACTTTTAAATATTAACTTTAGATTTTCTCCAGAAATGTCAAATGACGATGCTCACAATTTTATCAACAATATGTTCTCTGAATTTGGTGAAATCGAAATTACATCAAGTTCCGAAGGTGCAATGCCAAACTTAGATAATCCAAATGTTAAAAATTTTATATCCTCTACAGGTTTGTCTCCTAATCCAAAACAAGCATGGACAGATATTGCAAGATTTTATAGCCATGGAATACCTTCAGTAAATTTTGGCCCTGGAGATCCACTTCTTGCACATACTGCTGATGAGCATGTTAGTAAGAAACAGCTATTAGAATCATATGAATTACTTATGAATTATTTAAGGGGAGTACAGTGAGTGAAAAATTTGATATTTCAAATATTGCGAAACTCGCATCAATATCTTTAAGTGATGATGAAAAACAAAAACTAAGTAGTGATCTCAGTGTAATTCTTGAACATGTTCAGGCACTTAGCAATTTAGAACTTGATACTAATATAGAAGACGTTTATATTCATCCACTTGAAAAAGAATTAGTTCTAGATGAAGATATTGAAAAACCATCTTTAACTCACGATGAGGCACTTAGTAATGCTCCTAAAGCTTCAGATGGTAAATTTATAGTTCCTCCTTCACTGGAATAATTATGGAACTTTTAAATTTATCAATTCGTGAACTTAACAATCTTTTTGTTAACAAAAAAGCTAAACCTTCAGAACTTTACTCAGAGATATTTGATCGTGCAGCAAATTCAGAAGCTGCGTTACATGCTCATTTAAGCCTTTTTGAAGAAACTAATTTAGAAAAGGCAAAAAATTCTGATGAAAGATTTTCAAATTCGGAAAATGTTGGATTGTTAGACGGTATACCTTTAGCAATAAAAGACAATATCAATATAAAAAATGAAAAAACTACTTGTTCATCAAAAATGCTTTCAAATTTTATATCACCGTACAACGCGACTGTAATTTCTAAATTAGATACTGAACAAGCAATCTATACCGGTAAAACTAATTTAGATGAATTTGCTATGGGTTCCTCTACTGAAAATTCGGCTTTTGGACTTACAAGGAATCCTTGGAATACTGATTATGTTCCAGGAGGATCATCAGGAGGTTCTGCAGCATCTGTTGCTTCAAGGTCATCTATTGCGGCTCTAGGAAGTGATACCGGAGGCTCAATTAGGCAACCAGCATCCTTTTGTGGACTTGTAGGCTTTAAGCCAACATATGGTACGGTTTCCAGATATGGCTTAGTTGCATTTGCTTCTTCTTTAGATCAAATTGGTCCTATTTCAAAAAGTGTTGATGATGCAAGAATCATCTATTCTGCAATTTCAGGTCATGATAGTTTAGATTCAACATCAATAAATGATGAACAAATTGATTTGCCATTTGATAAAAATGCAACAATCGGAATTGTTAAAGAACTTATGGAAGATGGAATCTCTGAGGAATCAAAAAAAGAAGTCGATAAAGTCATAGATATTTTAAAGCAAAAAGGATACAACATAAAAGAAGTTTCACTACCACTAATCAAACTATCAATAAGTATTTATTACTTAATTGCTCCTGCAGAATGTTCAGCAAATTTAGCTAGATTTGACGGAGTTAGGTATGGATTGAGAGTAGATGGAAAAACAAGTTACGAAATGATGGAAAATACAAGGGCTGAGGGTTTTGGAGATGAAGTAAAGCGCAGAATCCTCCTTGGAACTTACGCATTGTCTGCTGGTTATTATGATGAATATTACGGGAAAGCTCTCCGAGCAAGAAAAAAAATGGTTGATGAATTTTCGAGTATTTTTAAAGAATGTGATTATTTAATATCGCCAACTACACCAACTGAGGCATTCAAGGCTGGAGAAAAAACAAGCAACCCATTGGAAATGTATATGTCTGATTTATGCACCATTCCTGCGAACCTAGCTGGACTTCCAGCAATAAGCATTCCAACTGGTCTTAGTAGCAACAACTTACCTTTAGGTGTGCAGATAATGAGTAAACCTTTGACTGACAATTCGTTATTAAATTTCTCAGAAATGTTAGAAAAAGAACTCGATTTTAATAGAACCCCAGAGGGTTGGTCTAAATAATGAATTTAAAACCAACTATTGGAATTGAAACCCATATCGAACTAAATACAAATACAAAAATGTTTTGCAGATGCAAAGTAGTTGATACAGAAGAACCAAATATTAGTTTATGTCCAACTTGTATTGGTTTACCAGGAGCCTTACCTGTTCCAAACGAAAAAGCTATACGCTATATTACGCTACTAGCACTTGCAACTGGATGTACGATAACTAAAAAAGGTATGTTTCACAGAAAAAATTATTTTTATCCCGATTTACCAAAAAATTATCAAATTTCTCAGTTTGATTTACCTGTAGGTGAAAATGGAAAATTAGAGATAGTTATTGATAATGAAAAAGATTATGTTGAAATTGAAAGAGTTCACATGGAAGAGGATACTGGAAAATCTTCACACGAGGGGACAGGACGAATTGATTCTGCTACTAGCACCTCCCTTGATTTCAACAGATCAGGTGTTCCTCTTGTAGAAATTGTTACTAAGCCTGTTATTCAATCTTCTAAAGTGGCAGTGGCGTATATTGAAGAACTTAGACAACTTGCGATTGATTTAGACATATCAGAAGGAAAATTAGAAAAAGGTAATTTAAGATTTGATGCAAATATTTCTGTAGCTCCATCAGATAGTGATGAGTTGGGTACAAAAGTAGAAATCAAAAATATGAATTCACTTCGATCTCTTGAAAGAGCTATAGATTATGAAATTAAACGACAGTCATCAGCCATAGAAAACGGTGAATCAATAATTCAGGAAACAAGACACTGGGATGAAAGTAAAGAAACTACAACTTCAATGAGATCAAAAGAGGGTAGTGCTGATTATCGTTATTTTTCTGATCCAGACCTTCCTAATATGGTTTTGCCCGATGAATTTGTAAACCAAGTAAAAGAGAGTCTTCCTTCATTGCCTCATGAAAATAGAAATAAACTTGTAGAAACAGGTCTTGATCTATCTGATTCAAACGTTTTAAGCAAGAGCGAAAAATGGATTCTTGAACTTTATTTTGAAGTATTTGACAATACTAAAGACTCAAAAGCAACATTTAATTGGATAACTGGGGAACTGCAGGGCCAAATGCGTAAATTAGAGATTAAGTCACTACCAGAATGGTTTTCACCAAATTTTTTATCAGATGTTATTAAATTAATTGATGAAAATAAAATCTCTTTCACTTCAGGAAAAGTTATTTTAGAGGAACTAATCCAAAAGGACACAACTCCAGATGATGTAGCAAAAAAACTAGATTTGTATCAAGAAAATGATGAAAGCGCTATTTCAGAAATAGTAGAAGAGGTTATTAAGAACAATCAAGATATCGTGGAAAGAATAAAAAATGGAGAAGAAAAATTAGTAGGTTTTATGGTCGGTCAAATAATTAAAAGCTCAGGCGGAAGTATAAATCCAGGAATAGCAAAAGAAATATTATCTAAAGAGTTAAATTTATAATCTGATTAACAACTGTTGCAGACAATAATCCCATTAAGCCGGCACCTAAATCATCATAAAGCACACCAAGCTTGCCAGGATGTTTTTCAAGCTCTGCAACAAATTTTGGTTGTTTCATAATATCGCTTAATCGAAAAACTAGAAATCCTGCCAACAGTGGCAATAATCTTGATGGAGAAGCAATTGTAACAAGACTCATTCCAACTATTTCATCTAAAGTAATCCAACTCGGATCATCATTTGCTTCGTTATCATCAACTGAAAAAAGATATGTCAGAACTAAAATTATAAATAAAATAGATAACTCAAGAACATTTAAATTAAAAACATATGTAATCAAAGCAAATAAAAAAGAAGCTAAAGTGCCACCTCCTTTTTTATCACCAAAATAGGTCTTCCAAAAAAGCCCAACACCAAAACCTGAAGCTAGAAATCTCTTCACATTTGAATAATAGTATTTTTTATGGCTTGATTTACAAAAAGGTGTAGTATTTGTTATTAATAATGGAAAAATCAAATCTTATATGGCTAAATGGCGAATTTGTAAACTGGGAAGATGCAAACATCAGTGTAATGTCTCACACTCTTCATTATGGAACTGGAGTCTTTGAAGGCATAAGAGCTAGAGATTCAAAAATTGGCACAACTATTTTTAGATTGCCGGATCATGTTGATAGATTATTTGATTCAGCTGAAGCTTATAATTTAAAAATACCTTTCGACAAAGAAGTTATTACTAATGCAATAAAAGATTCAGTCCATTTGAACAATCTATCATCTGCATACATAAGACCCTTAGTATTTTTTGGAGAAGGCGAGATGGGGCTACTACCAAAAAGTGTTCCAGTTTATGTTTCTGTAGCAGCTTGGAATTGGGGTGCATATTTAGGAGATGATGCGGGGAATCAAGGTGTAAGGGTATGTATATCAAAATGGAAAAGAATTAGTCCACAAAGCTTTAAGCCAACAGCAAAAGGTGTAGGAGGTTATATGAACTCCACTCTTGCAAAAGTTGATGCTGTAGAAAATGGATATGACGATGCAATTATGCTTGGTGATAATGATGTAGTTGCTGAAGGGAGCGGTCAAAATCTATTTTTAATTAAAAATGGAAAAATTTATACACCACCTATTGAGACAGGTGCTTTAGGAGGTATTACAAGAAAAACAGTAATAGAAATTGCGAACAATCTTGGTTTAGTGACAGAGGAAACAAACATAAACGCCGAACAATTAAAAGACGCTGACGAATTATTTTTTACAGGTACAGCTACCGAAGTTGTTGGGGTAGTGTCAGTCGATGGTGAAGACATAACAGGCGGAAAACCTGGAGAAATCACAGGTAATATTAGGCAAAAATATTTAGAAATTGTAAACGGAGAAAATGAAGACTTTCTACATTATCTTACTTTAGTTAAATGAGTCAACAGCCAAATATACAAATAGAATCAAAAAAGAATATAGAAGATTCAGATCTTCCAGTACCTAGAAGTCAAGGAAAAGATACTCTACCCAATTCACTTAGGTCTCCAGATGAAGAAGTTTTCTCAATTCCTAGTCCAGATAGCGGTTATGCTTTGAAACTTATTAAACCATTTACCGCAATGTGGAAAGATAACCATAAACATAAGTTAATAACAAAAGTTGTAACAAATTTAGTAATCTTTCAGGCTTCAAAAATTGGTAGAGCTCCTACAAAAAGTGATGTCATTAATGTAATAGATACATTAAAAATAAAAGATTCAGATGCTGGAGTTTTAGATACAGCAACTTTAAAACAATGTAGTTTGGAAAGCATTCAAGGATTACACCTCTCTAAATTATTTGATGCTAATCAAGAAGAAAAAAAATAATAGCTATACACTTGTGTAATGAAGATTGTAAGGGCTAAATATCAGGGCGAAATATTTTATGGTGAATTGCACGAAGGTGAAGTTTTAAGATATGAAGGATCACCTTTAGTAATTTGGGAACCAACTGAAGAAAAATATTCTCTTGAAGAAATACAACTTCTTGCTCCAGTTCTTCCTAGTAAAGTAACAGCAGTAGCTAAAAATTATGAAAAACATGCTGTTGAGTTGGGAGTACATGACTACACCGCACCAAGCAATCCAGTCTTTTTTAATAAACCTTCAACTTCAGTAATTGGTACAGGAGAGAATATTATTTATCCAAAAATTGCTCAACATGTTGACCATGAAGCAGAATTAGCAGTTGTTATTGGAAAGCTCAGTAAAAACCTAACTCATGATAACTGGATGGAACATGTACTTGGTTTTACAATAGCTAACGATTTATCTGAAAGAGTACTTCAGGGCCAAGATGGAACTTTTAACGGTAACTTTACAAGAGCAAAAAGTTTCGATACTTTTTGTCCACTAGGTCCCTTTATTCAAACAAATTTTGAAAAAAATCCAGAATTGGGTATTAAGTGTTTTGTTAATAATGAATTGAAACAGGACGGAAATACTAGAGATATGATTTTTAGTATCGGAGATATTTTATGTTTTGTTTCGTCAATAATGACTCTTCTTCCAGGTGATGTGATTCTTACAGGTACTCCAGAAGGTGTATCTAAAGTGGGACCTGGTGATGAAATTAAAATTGAAATTGAGACAATAGGGACTTTAATTAATACTATTAAGTAGATGAAATTAAGAATTGCACCATCACCCACAGGACAGTTACATATTGGAAATGCAAGAACGGCTTTATTTAATTGGTTGTATGCAAAAGCAAATAATGGCACTTTTCTTGTTCGAATTGATGACACAGACACAGAAAGAAGTACTAAAGAATTTCAAAAAGATATAACTGAAAATCTTAAATGGCTAGGTTTGCACTGGGATGAAGGCATTGAAGTAGGCGGCTCTCATGATTCTTATAAACAATCATCAAGATTTGATCGCTATCAGGAAGTTGCAGAAAATCTCTTAAGTAGAAATTTAGCTTATGAAGATGATGGTGCGATAAGGTTTAAGGTACCTAATGATGGTTCAATAGAATTTAAAGATTACATAAGAGGTGATATGTTATTTAATCTTTCAGATGTTGAGGATTTTGTTATTCTACGCTCTGACAAATCTCCTACATATCATCTAGCATCAACTGTTGATGATATAGATTATGGAATAACCATTATTGCTAGAGGAGAAGATATTCTTTCTTCAACTCCAAAACACATTATGTTAATGAAAGCAATGGATGCTTCTTTACCTGATTTTTGCCATCTTCCTTTATTGTTTGGTCCAGACGGAAAAAAATTAAGTAAAAGACATGGCGACACTTCAGTAGAAGCTTTTAAAAACAAAGGTATTTTAAGTGAAGCTATGTTTAATTATCTATGTTTGCTTGGATGGTCGCCAGGTAATGATCTCGAACAATTTGATATCAACACAGCAATAAGCAAATTTGATCTTAAAAATGTTCTGCCAAATTCCGCAATTTTCGATGAGAAAAAATTGTTGTGGTTAAACGGTCTCTATATCCGTTCTACTGATATAGAAGATTTTCAATCTACTGCATTGTCACAAATTGAAAATGATATACAAAGAAGCCTATTTGATGAGGAAAAAAGCAGATTATTGAAAATATTTCCTTCAGTTCAGGAACGAATTGAAACTTTAGCAGATCTAACTCAACAGGTTATGTTTTTGATAGATGAGCCATTTGTAGTTGATGAATTAGATTGGCAAGATGTAAACAACGAAGAAGCACAGAAGTACCTGTTTCTATTAAGGGAAGAGTTTATTAACCTAGATAATTTTTCTCTAGATTCAATAGAAATTGTTATGAGAAAAACACTTGAAGAAATCAATGTAAAAACAAAAATTGGATTTCAAGCAGCACGTGTATCAATCACCGGAACAAAAATTAGTCCTCCACTTTTTGAATCAATACTTGCTTTAGGTAGAGAAGCAGTAATTGCTCGATTAGCTGAAAGTATTGAAAAATTATAACAACTAATAATTAAAATACTTTATTCTTAATATTTATACGGCCCCGTCGTCCAGAGGCCTAGGACGCTGGGTTTTCAACCCAGAAACGCCGGTTCGAATCCGGTCGGGGCTGCAATCTTTCGGGGATGGTGTAATTGGCAACACAATGGGTTCTGGTCCCATCGTTGAGGGTTCAAGTCCTTCTCCCCGAGCAGAGGCCCCGTCGTCTAGAGGCCTAGGACGCTGCCCTCTCAAGGCAGAAACGCCGGTTCAAATCCGGTCGGGGCTGCTAATCTGATATTTTTTTATACCAACGAGGTTTGTTTTTTAAAAACTCAAGATAATCGTTTTCATTGTCTAGCTCAAAATATAGCTCTTTATTAAATACTTGTTTATAACTTAAATTCAATTTTTCAAACTCTACAACATGTTTTTTGAAACTATTCTCTCCATATCTGAAATTTTCAAAAAAGGCACATCCACCAACCAAAGGGGTGCCGTTGTCTGAACTTTTTGAAATCACAATTTCGTTAATTGCAATTTCTTGAAGATAAACTGAAATGTTGTATTTATTAAGGTAAGGCAAATCAGCATGGCAAATAGCCCAAGAAGAAAAGCTATTCGATAGTTCTATAAATTCAGTAACTTCATTACTTAAACCATTTGATTTTGAGTTAAATGTGCTAACTCCAATTTGTTTAGCTAATTCTTTTATTTCCAAATCTTTAGAAATAAAATAAATTTGAACAAATTCATTTTTAAACGAATTTACTGTGTTCTTAATTAGATTTAATTGCAATTCTTTTCTTTCAGCTAGAGATATTGATTTTGATAGTCTAGACATTGGATTTTCTAGACTTTTGATAGGTATTCCAATTAATATATTGCTATTCATATTATTAAATTTGTTATACCATGCTATTAAAGTATTTAATCAATATGGATAGAAAAACAAAAATTATTGCAACTGTTGGCCCAAGCTTAGCCAGTAAAGAAAAAATTCATAGTGCTATAAATTCAGGAGTAAATGTCTTTAGGATTAATTTTTCTCATGGGACACTAGATGAGCACAAACAATTCATAGATTGGGCAAGATCATCTAAGAATCAAGTAGCGATAATGCAAGATATTCAGGGTCCAAAAATTAGAACCGGCCAGGTTAATAAAAATACGATATTACAAAAAAGCCAAGAGATAAACTTAACCAACAAAGAAGTGGAATCATCTGATGAAATTATTTTTATTAATTATAAAAATTTATATAAAGATATAAGTGTTAATGACAGGGTTTTTATTGATGATGGTCAGATAATCCTCAAAATTACTGAAAAACAAAAGAATAAATTAAAAGCTTTAATTCTAATTGGAGGCGAACTCAGAGATAATCAGGGTGTTGCGTTTCCAGATTCAAAATTATCTGTACCTGCAATCACTGAACAAGATATTGAACATTTGAAATTTGGAACAGAACAAGATGTAGATTTTGTTGCAGTATCTTTTGTTAGAAATAGCGATGATATACAAGCTGTAAGAGACATTATCCCTAAGGATATAAAGATTATTGCAAAGATAGAGTTAAAAACTGCTCTAGAAAATATAGATGAGATTCTTAATGTTTCAGATGGAGTTATGGTTGCAAGAGGTGACCTTGGAGTGCAACTCCCAATCGAGAAGGTACCATTTGTTCAAAAACAAATTTTAGATGCAGCAAATAGGAAAGGAAAGATTTCAATAACTGCTACAGAAATGCTTCAATCTATGAAATCTTCATATAGACCTACAAGAGCAGAAGTAACAGATATTACAAATGCAATACTAGAAGGTTCAGATGCTGTGATGTTATCTGCTGAAACGTCAATAGGCGATAATCCTAATAGAGTTATAGAAGTGATGTCTAATATATGTAAAGAAGTAGATTCTAGGAACGACACTTCATCTTTGCTTTCTAAAGAAGATTCTAAAGAAGATTCATTCACGACTACTTTAGCAAGAGCAGCTGTTCAAATTGCTGACGATATAGATGCAAGAGCAATTGTGGCGTTTACAGAGACTGGAAAGACTCCGCTTCTTATTTCAAATTTCAGACCTAAGGCTGAAATTATAACTTTTTCAACAAAAGATAAAACACTTAAACAATTGAATTTACTTTGGGGAGTTGAGCAATTCCCAATAGAGAAAAAGGAAACATTTTCTGAAATGCTTAAATCTGCAAATGATTTCCTTGTAAAAGAAAAAAAATATAATAAAGGTGATAAAGTTATTGTTGTTGCTGGTACACCTCCGAATGTGGAAGCAGCAACAAATTTAATCAGAGTACATAATTTAGGAGATGTATAGTGGGTCAGATTATTGAAGTAAAAACTACTAAGGTCAATAAAACATTAATTTTTGATTTAAACAGGTCAGTATCTGGTCAAGAAGGCATGACTTTTAATAATATTTCTGAGGCTTCTTTAATTCCTGACGTAAGTGGACAATTAGCTTTAAAGCTTTTTCAACAAATTGATGATATAGATACAATTTTTATTCAATCAAACATGGTAACAATTAATTTTCAAAGAAACATTGGAAATGATACTTCACATGTAGAAAACACATTACAGAACTTTTTTATTTTTTACGGTGAAGAAGAATGAAAATTGGTATTACTGGGGCTTCTGGATTTATTGGCAAAAGACTTGTAAAAAAACTTGAAGAAGATGGTTTTGAAGTATTTAAATTTGTCAGAAGAGATGTTCAAAATGAAAATGAAATATTCTGGAGCCCATCAAAACAGGAAATTGATATAGAAAAATTTCAAACTCTTGATGCAGTTATTCATTTGGCAGGCGAATCTTTAGCTCCTAAAGATATCTTTGGTTTCTTACCTTTGAGTGGAGGAAGATGGAATAAGGAAAAGAAGTCAAGAATATATTGGTCTAGAAAATGGGCATCCGACTTATTTGTAAAAACTTATAATGAAAGCGAAACCTATCCGAAAATATTTATTACAGCTTCTGGAACAACTATTTATGGGGATCATGGTGATGAAGTTATTACAGAATCCACAACTAAGTTTAATAGAGGTACCTTTGACCAATTAGTAGCTGAAGAAGCATGGGAATCACCACTTTCGAGTATAAAACATAAAGATGTTCGTATTGTTAAAGCCAGAAATGGATTCATTTTAGGAAAAGGCAACATTGCAACACAACTAATTACTTTAACAACAAAGCTTAATTTATCTGGACCTTTAGGAAAAGGAGATCAATATTGGTCATGGATTTCAATAGAGGATGTTATAAATGCGTATAAATTTTGTTTGGAAAATAGTGACATTTCTGGACCTGTCAATTTTGTTTCTCCAGTGCCAATTACACAAAAAGAGTTTTCAAATAGATTTGCGAAAGTATTTAAAAAATTCTCGGTATTACCAGCACCACAAATTGCAATAAATTTACTTATGGGTTCTGAATTGGCGCATGGATTGATCTTCTGTAGTCTTAGAATAATTCCTGAAAAATTGTTAAAAGAAGGATTTAGTTTTGAGTATCCAGTTATTGAAGATTATGCAAAGGCTTTGAGAGATGAGTAAAAGCTACGAAGAGAGAATGGCAGAAAAATACAATTTTCTAAAAAAAGATAAAAACACATCCTCAGAAGTCACTAACAAAAATACAGAACATGATGAGCAAGTTTCAAATGACGAAGTTATTGATGTAGAAGGCCAAGAAGATAGCCTTCTTGTCCCATTAGATGCATGGAATACTGTTCTGAATCAACTTGGAAATTTACATGAGGCCAGTCAGCAGATGGCTGAAGCAAGAGAGAGAGCAGCAAAAGCAGAAGCAGAAGCAGAATTTCTTAGAGAAAAATTAAAAAATACTAGAGAACAGCTAGATCAAGTTAACAAGAAAAAAAGGTTTTTCTTTTTTTAATAGTTCTTATTATCTGAAACTCCAGAAATAATATAAAAAGATATTACCAACAATATAATTAGTGACCCCATTGCGACATTTCTGCCTAAATTGAGTCCATCAACTATAAAACCCCAAAGTAATGGACCTAGTATTGTCGCAAACCTTCCAATCGTTGAGTACAACCCATAAAACTCTCCAAGATGTTTCTCTGGTGAGAGTCGAGTCATAAATACTCTATCAACTGCAAAAATTCCACCAATATTAAACCCCCCTAAAACTCCAGTCACATATATCAACCACATTTGATCAAATTCAGTTGCAACAATTGCTAGTGAAAGTGAAATAATCCAGCAAAATATACTGATTAAGATTAATTTTCTAGGTCCATATTTATCAGCAGCTTTTCCAAAGATATATCCACCAATAATGGAAATCACTATTGCTAATGCAAGAATGTTCTGGCTGTCTGCAGGAGTTAGCCCAGCTTCTTCGACTAAATATACTGCTAGTAAACCACTGATGAGAGTATTGATTGCATCAGCATAGAAAAATCTTCCTACAAGAAATCTGGTGAGACCCTTATATTGCCTAGAATGCTTCCACGACTTTATAACAACATTTAATGAATTCAAAATACTTATTTTTACTTTTTCTGCACTCACAAATTTTTCTTCTATAAAAATAAATGCTGGTAGAGAAAATATTAAAAACAATATTGCAACCGATCTAAATATTTCTACATAGCTATATCCAAAATTTTGCAAAACTGTGGCAACACCAAAACCTATCAAAGAACCTATGTATCCAAAAGCAACACCCATTCCTGAAATTTTTCCTCTGTTTTCTTCCGTGCTTACAGAAATGAGAAGTGCATCGTAAACAACTGATCCTAGATTGAAACCAATAAGTGAAATAACAAACAACAGAACAGAAATTTGTACTGTAAATGTTCCCAATAAAAATGTAGAGATGATACACATTATTGTCATTAATAAAAGAAGCCTCTTTTTTCCCTCTGATCCGTCTGACTTCCTACCAACCCATGGACCGAGAATTGCGACTATTATCATTGCACTTGAAGTAGCAAATCCAAGCTGTTGGTCAGTCCATCCTTTTTCACTTACTAACCAAACTGAAAAATACAAACCTGGTATTACAAAAGCATAAACCGTGTTTGCAAGATCAAAAAGTAACCAAGAAATTAAACTTTTTGACTTTACTTTATCCATTTAGTTCTTCAACTGCCTTATTGAGACGTTCAAGACCCTCACTTAATTCATCATCGCTAAGGGCATAGGATAATCTCATATACCCGGGTGCACCAAATACTTCTCCTGGAACAAATGCAATAAAATATTTATCGAGTAGCCAATTACAAAAATCTATGGATGAATTTATACCTTCATAATTTCCATTGCAGTAATGGCTAACATCAACAAATAAATAGAATGCACCAGTAGGGTTACCGACGCTTATGTTGTTTATTTCATTAATTTTTTCAATTGCATAAAGCCTTCTTCTGTTGAATGATATTTTCATTTCTTCAGTCACATCAAGTCCATTTTTTAATGCAGTCTCTGCAGCTATCTGAGATATATTTGAAACATTAGATGATATTTGAGATTGTATTTTTTTAGCTAATCCTATGACATTTGAGTTAGCAACCAACCACCCAACTCTCCAACCGGTCATAGCATATGCTTTAGAAACACCATTTATAATTATTGTATTTTTTAATTCTTTGTCATATTGTCCTGGTGAAGGTGATGTCTTACCTTCATATACTAAGTGCTCATATAACTCATCAGATAAAATCCAAATATCGTTTTCAAATACCCAATTATATATTTCCTCTGATTCCTCTTTTGAATAGACCACACCCGTAGGATTTGATGGAGAACACCAAACTAATAATTTTGTTTTTGAATTTTTTGCCTTTTCAAGATCCGAAACTGAAATTTTAAAATTATCTTTTTTGTCAGGTTTAATAAAAACCGGTTCACCACCTGCAAGTTTTACAGCTTCAGGATAAGTTGTCCAATAAGGTGCAGGAATTATTACTTCATCGCCAGAATCTAAGATTGACATTAGCGCTGTAACAATAGCTTGCTTTCCACCATTAGATACAACAACATGATTTTCAGTGATATCTACACCCGAATATTCAAACGTTGTTCTTGATATTTCTTTTCTTAAAGATTCAAGTCCCGCAACAGGGGAGTATTTGTGATTTTTTGGATCATCGGCAGCAATTTTTACTTCATCAACTACATAGTCTGGTGATGCAAAGTCCGGTTCACCAGCTCCGAAACCTATAACTGGCTTACCTTCTTTTTTTAATTCTCGGGCTTTATTTGAAATTGCCATAGTTCCCGAAGGATTAATTTTATTATCTAATTTTGATATATCCATAACTTAATCTTTCAGAATTATTTTAATAAAGTTATTCATTAAATACGTTTCATAAATATTAAACTATAAAAAATGGAACAAATATTATATGGTGCTCCTGTAGCAAAACAGCTTGACGAAATAAGTTTAAAAATATTTCAGGAAGTCAAATCGAATAATAAATCTCCACATATGACTGCTATTACTGTTGGTGACAATCCAGCTTCTCTACTTTATGTTTCAAGAAAAAAAGAAAAAGCTGAGGAATTAGGAGTTGAATTTAATTGGATAAAACTTGATAAAAATACGAGTCAAGAAAAACTTAAAGAACTAGTTGAAACTGAATCAAAAAATACAGATGGTTTGATTATCCAGTTACCTTTACCAGATCATTTAAGTTCTGAAGATGTAATAAACTGTATTCCCCCACATGTAGATGTCGATGGTCTTACCTCTTATAATTTAGGAAGCTTGTTTTCAAATGAATATAAATTAATTCCTGCTACATCATTAGCTGTACTTGAATTATTAAATTTCTACCAAATCAAGACCGAAGACAAAGCTATTGTTATTGCTGGTCGTTCAAGATTAGTGAGTTCGCCTTTAGCTAAGATACTATCTTCAAAGAGTTACAACGCTAATGTAACAGTCATTCACAGCAAGACATCCAATCAAAAACAATTTATAACACAAGCTGATATTTTTATATCAGCAGTAGGTTCTGCAAAGCTTTATGATTCTTCCTACTTTAAACAAGGTGCGACCATCATCGATATAGGAATATCATCTGTTGATGGAAAAACTTATGGCGATATTGACACTCAAAATATAAGTGAAGTAGCGAGTTACCGATCTCCATTTCCTGGTGGAGTAGGGCCAATAACTGTCTCAGCTTTATTTTTTAATTTGTCTAGGCTAGTAAAAACTAACTAGCGTTCCACTCTTCTTCGCTAATTCTTTTATCCATATCTACATTTCTCAATATCAGATAGCCAATTAGAAAGAAAGAAGTTATAACTGGTAGAGATAATCTTGGATTTCCTGTCGATGCACTGACGTATGCATAAATGAGTGGACCCCATATTGCTGAAAACCTTGATAGCACTGAAAAGAAACCCATAAATTCACCTTCAGCACCTTTAGGTAGCATAGCCGCATAAACACTCCTGCTTACAGATTGTAAACCTCCCATACCCATTGCCGTCACTATTCCCATTACGATAACTGGTATTAATTGTTTTTCAGGTACGAAATATGCGGCATTGCCCACAAGAAATAGAAGAAACATGGTGTAATAGAGCACTTTCTTTTGTCCAATTTTTGTAGCTAAATTACCGGCTAATTTTGCTCCAAAATAAGCAACAAACTGAACAACTAAAAACACTATTAGTACTTGAGTTTGATCTAACAATAATACTTCTGTAAAGAACGCAGCTGACATATTTATTAAAGTTTGTAAACCATCCCAGAAAAAAATGTATGAGATTAAGAAATAAAGTAAAAATGGAAATTTTCTTATCTTTTTTAGAGTTGTGAAATTTCTACTGTAAGCATTTGCAATAGAAACTTTACCAGATTTTGTTTCTACAATATTCATCCTTGAAAAACTGAATACAGAAAATATTAACCACCATAATCCAGATTTTGATATTGCAATTTTGGAAGCAAGAGCAGTATCAATTCCTAACATGTCTGGTCCTAAGAGAATTATTACAAAAGACAGAATTAAATCTGTACCACCTCCTAAGTAACCGAGGGCGTAGCCTCTTGCAGAAACTGAATCAATTGTGTCATCAGTTGTTATATCTTTTAATACACTGTCATAAAAAACATTAGATCCAGTCGCACCTAATTGTGCTAAGAAATAAATTCCAAGAGTGAAAAGTACATCACCAGAATTAGCAAAATAAAAAGTTGAAGCAAATATTGCACCTCCGAATGCAAAAATTTTAAAGAACCGCATTCTATTTCCAGACATATCTGCGATTGCTCCTATTGTTGGCATTATTAAAAAGAAAATAAATAAGGCTGAACCAATTGCAAATCCCCAAACTTCTGCACCTGTATATACATTTCCTCTGAATTCAAAACCTTCTTCAGGAACAATTACACTTACAAAATAAACAGGCAGTACAGCACCTAGAATAGTTGTTTCATAAGCAGATTTTGCCCAATCGTACATCGACCAGCCAAATATTGTTCTTTTATTATTTTTTTCGTTCATAATCCCCCTTAATAATGACTTTAATCAAAATATTTATCAGATGAAGAAAAGAAAGTTATTTTTAATTAAAGTACCCGCTATATTTATAAATGTTTTTAATTATAAAGGTTATGTAAATGGGTTTTAAATGTGGAATTGTAGGATTGCCAAATGTTGGAAAATCAACATTATTTAATGCTTTAACTCAAGCAGATATAGAGTCTGAGAATTATCCATTTTGTACAATAGAGCCAAATGTTGGAGTAGTTACTGTTAATGATTCGAGACTAAATGAACTCTCAGAAATCGTAAATCCTAAAAAAACTATACCTACTGTAATGGAATTTGTAGATATTGCCGGTTTAGTTGAAGGTGCTTCAACAGGAGAAGGTTTAGGAAATCAATTCTTATCAAACATTCGAGAAACAGATGCAATTGTACATGTAGTAAGAGCTTTTGAAAATGATGATATTGTACATGTTTCTGGAAAAGTATCACCAATAGATGATATTGAAATTATTAACACAGAGTTAATATTGTCTGACTTGAGCGTTGTCGAAAAGTTATATCAAAAAGCAAAAAAAAACACTAAGTCGGGACAAAAAGAGGGAATGCCAATGAAAGAATTGCTAGAAAAAATTTTGTCTGCACTTAAGGAGGGAATAAGTGTAAGAAAGCTCACTTTTGGTGAAGAAGAGTTAGTCTTACTTAAAAGCTTCCAACTTTTAACGTTAAAGCCTGTACTTTATGTTGCAAATGTAAACGAGAATGGATTTGAAAATAATCCATATTTGAGTTCAATTCTAGATTATGCAAAAGAAGAAAATTCTAAAGTTGTTCCAATATGTGCTGAAATAGAAGCAGAAATCTGCGAATTAAATACTGAAGAAAAGGAAGAATTTTTGTTAGAAATGGGACAGAGTGAATCAGGTTTAGATAGATTAATTAAAGCGGGCTATAACTTACTTGGTCTACAAACCTACTTCACAGCTGGAGAGAAAGAAGTAAAAGCATGGACAATAAATGTAGGAGATACTGCTCCAGTAGCTGCAGGTAAAATCCATACTGATTTCGAAAAGGGCTTTATACGTGCTGAAACTATTTCGTTTAATGATTTTATAGAATACAAAGGTGAAAAAGGTTCAAAAGATGCTGGCAAATTAAGAACAGAAGGCAAAGATTACATAGTCAAAGATGGAGATGTAATGCATTTTTTATTTAACTTATAACATAAAATTGTAGTGTTTCTATTAGCTACTATATATTTAATCCAAATAAGATTTTCAAAGTTGTTCTTTAACTAAAATGAATATGTAGCATAATAAGCACGTGAAAGTAATAATTGTAGGAGCACACGGAGAAGCAAAAGAGCTGATCAATAGGGTTAGTTCCGGATGGTCTATTTCCGTAATTGATTTAGACCAAGAAAAATTAAGAAATTTCACAACAAATAGACAAATAGACAAAATTCAAGGTGATGCTACATCCTCATTGGTGCTAAAAAAAGCTGGACTTGATGAAGCCACTGCAATAGTAACCTTGACATTAAGTGATGAAGTTAATTTGGAAATTTTGAAAATTGCTAAACAAAATAATATATTAAGACTTTCTTCAATTATTAATGACTCATCTCATATTGATAAATTTAAAGAATTAGATGTTGAATTAGTTGAGCCAGATATTCTACTAGCAAGAAGATTTGAACATATTCTTGAACCTAGAAGAGTTGTATCCCAAGCTTTTGCAGGTGGAAGAGCTGAAGCGCTTGAAATCGAAATCAGTTCAGATAGTCCAGTTAGAGGAAAAAAACTAAGAGAAATTGGTTCAGATTATTATATTGTTGGTGCATTATTAAGAAAAGGCAAAGTGATTATTCCTCATGGTGATACAGAAATTGAAACTGGAGACCTTGTTACTATAGTTCTACAATCAGGTGCATTTTCTAATGTGATTAATCTTTTCTCAGGTTCAGAATCTCGCTTTCCTCTAGAATTTGGAAAAGATATTGTTGTCGTTCTAGATAATGAAAAGAATTTAAAAAACTTATCTGAGTCTGAATTTTTCATAAGAAATACAAAGGCAACTTCACTTAAGTTAATTACAAAGGAAGATTTGTTCGATAATAATTTAGAATCTACTGAAGAGACTTTAAAGGCTGTTCTGAAAGATCAAGAATTTGACATTACATATAAAAATAAAATTTCCAATAAGGATTTAGAGAATTTTATTAATGAAAATTCAATTGGAACAATTTTTTATCCAGTTGAAGACAGTATTTCAAAATCAAAAATAAAGTCACTGATTAGCATTGCTAACAAATCAAAAATTCCTGTTCTATTTTCAAGATCAACCTATCCATACAAGACTATTGGATTATTGATCAATGATAATTTTGATGAAAATAGTTCAAATGCAATTGCATTTGATTTATCTTCAACAATGTCAGCCAAGTTAGTTGGAGTTATCATTAATCAACCAACTTTTTTGCAATCAGATGGTGAACAAAAAGTATCTGATACAGTTCAAAAACTTCAAGATCTAGCACTTTCACATGAAGTTCAACTTGACTTTGAAAATTTTGAAGGCAATGAAGCAAAAATATTTACTGATCAAACATCAAGTTATGATCTTTCAATAATCGGTTCAAATTCTTCACAATCTTGGCAGGATAGAAAAGTTATTGAATTTGTATCTACAAACTCTAATTCATCTGTTCTTTATATACCAAGGTAAATATGGAAGAATTTCAAGCTGAATCGTTAGTAATTATATCTTTAGGAGCATTTATTTTGCCTCTTGTTGCTCAGAGGATAAAGATACCAGGAATAGTTCTTGAAATTGCTTATGGAATTACTGTTGGTCCGATTTTAGGGATTGTTGAAACTTCTGAATTCATATCTGGTTTAGCGATTTTAGGATTTCTTTTGCTAATGTTTTTATCTGGATTTGAGATTGAACTAGATACATTTCGTGAAAAGGGAGTAAAAACACTAGCACTTCCTATGTCAATATATCTATTGACAGTTGCAACTTCTTTTTATCTTATATCAAATCTTGGATATCCAATATTTCTCGCACTAGTTTTGTGTACAACAAGTGTAGATATAGTTATTACAATTTTACGAAGCGACGACACAATTAAGACAGCTTATGGGCAGACTTTATTTATGGTTGCATTGCTTGCTGATATACTCACTCTCTTAGCAGCTACAGTTTATGCATCCTTTATAAGAGCTGGAGGCCTTTCTATTTCAAACTTAAATGTGGTCCTATATTTTGTAGTTGTTATTTTAATTCTAAGAATTATAAGAAGAGTTGCTTGGTGGAATCCTCAACTATTTTCTAGAATGTTTGACGGTAACGATCCTGATGAACTTGGAATAAGAAGCTCACTAGCTCTTATGTTAACTTTAGTTGGGGTTTCAGTAATTTTTGATATTGAACCAATTCTTGGAGCTTTTCTTGCTGGTACTATATTTGCGTTCATTTTTTCTAACCGAGGTACATTAGAAAGTAGTTTGAAGGGATTTTCTTATGGATTTCTCATACCAATATTTTTTATCAATATTGGTCTGAATTATGATATTAGCGTATTTTCAAACACTCAATTTTTTGTAGATGTAGGATATCTTTTTTTAATAGCTGTAGGTGTGAAATTCTTACCATCAGTATTATTAATATTTTCAAAAATCAAATTTAGAGATATTATTGCTGGTGGTTTTTTACTTTCAGCAAGATTTAGCTTAATTATTGCAATGGCAGAAATAGGAGTACATTTAGATTTAATATCAGTTGAGCTAGAGCAGCAGATAATTCTTTTAGCTGTAATTACTGCTACTTTCTCACCAATACTATTTAGAATTTTTAGAAGTAAAGCTAATTAATGAATTTCAAAATTTCTTTATTTTTTAAGGGAATGTTAATGGGTATAGCAGAGATAATACCTGGTGTTTCTGGTGGTACATTAGCTTTTATAACAGGTATCTATCAAGAACTCATCAACTCAATAAAATCAATAAATATTGAATCAATTAGGGTTTTGACTAAATTTCAGTTTAAAAAATTTTGGACAAATATAAATGGAAGTTTTCTATTAACTTTATTAATTGGAATGATTACATCAATATTGTTGCTATCAAGATTAATTACATTTCTTTTAAATAATTACAATTTTCAAATATGGGGATTCTTTTTTGGTCTAATAATTTCATCTGCATTTCTCATTTCAAAAAGTATAAGTGATTTTAATTTTCAAAATTATTGTTGGTTGTTTCTAGGACTAGTTGTTTCGGGCTATATTTCCTTAGTAGCACCATCATCAAGTCCAAACTCAAGTTTTTTTATTTTCTTATCTGGTGCAGTTGCTATTTCAGCAATGATTTTGCCAGGGATTAGTGGTTCTTTTATTCTTGTTTTTTTGTCAAAATATGAGTTTATATTAAACGCACTTAATAGTTTTGACATAAATATATTGAGTGTATTTATTTTTGGTTGTATTTTTGGATTGATAACGTTTAGTAGATTGTTGTCGTATTTATTTAAAAATTTCAATGATATTGTTATAAGCACACTTATAGGATTTTTATTAGGATCGTTAATTAAAATATGGCCATTTTATGAAGTTGTTGAGTATGATTTAAACAACAATCCTATCTATACAACCCCTGTGTTTCCTACAACAGAATTGTTATCAGAGATTGTTTACTTTACTCTCTTTTCATTAATTGGAATTTTTATGATGTGGGTTTTAGAAAAGAAGTTTATAGGAATTAGTAAATCTAATTAAGCTAGTAAAATAGAAGTATGAGATTAGGATTACCAGAATTATTAATTATTTTGTCGATATTGTTATTGCTGTTTGGAGCTAAAAGACTTCCTGGGCTTGCAAAATCACTCGGTAAATCAACAAAAGAATTCAAATCTGCACTTGAAGAAGAATAAAGCATTACTAGCTAAATTAATCATATTTTCTTTGGCTTTTGCTGCATGTGGAAGTGAAACTGTCACAGAATTATCAACTGGAGAAGAAGTTTATGAAGCAAGATGCTCTGCTTGTCATGGTGCAGATCTCGAGGGTAGAGTAGGCCCTGCGTTAGATGCTGATAGTTCATCTGCTAGCATGCCAGATTCATATTGGGTACAAACAATTACGATGGGCAAAGGGTCAATGCCAGCACAAAGATTAACAGATAATGAGGTTCAATTAGTTATTGATTATATAAAATCTAAGTGGTAACTCTCTCACAAGCTTGATTCAATAACTTTAATTTTTCTAATGGCTCTGATAACTGATCTAAGTCTTCTATTCTCCATTTCCAGTTACCTTTTTGAGTACCAGGTAAATTGAATCTACCTTCAGCACCTAATTCAAGTAAGTCCTGTATTGTTGTAATTGCTACTTTACAAGGAGACTCCCAAGTCATTGATATAAAATTCCAAACATCAGATTCAAATTTATTGTTTAATTCTTTTTTATATTGATTGAAAAATTTAATCTGCTCACCACTAGTTTCATCAAACCATTGACGTATTGTTGGACTATCATGAGTACCTGTATAAGCTACAACACTTTCACTCCAATTTTTAGGGTTTATTTCATCATGATCTTTTTTATCAGGTATTCTTTGTTGCAATACCTTCATACCTGGAATTCCATATTTTTCTAATATTTGAGCAGTTGTATCTAGTACAACTCCTAGATCTTCAGCTAATAATTTATCGAAATTAACTTTGTTTGAAATTTTTTCAAAAAATGTTTCCCACGGTCCATCTCTCCAATGACCGTCTAAAGCTGGTTTTCCAAAAGGTATTGCCCAAAATTTGAAAAAACCAATAAAATGATCAATTCTTAAATAGTCAAAATTTTTTAAATTTTCATTTAATTTTTCTATCCAGTATGAGTAATCAGTTTCATTGTGATTGTTCCAATCGTATAATGCTGTATTCCATATTTGACCTTCCACTGTAAAATCATCAGGCACTGCACCAGAGACATATCCCATTTGATTATTCTCATCAAGATCGAATAAATCTTTATTCAACCAAACATCTGCAGAATTATGGTTAACATATATTGGAATATCTCCAAGTATGGAAACATTATTTAAATTTGCATAATTTTTTAGTTTTTTCCATTGAGAATTAAATTCATATTGTAAAAAAACATTTTTTGCAAAAGTATCTTTAAATTTTTCTATAACTTTTTGGAAAGTATCTTCAGAATAATTTAAATAATCTTTATCCCATTCAACCCAGTTATTACCGTGCACTTCACTTAATGTCACAAAAGTGAGGTGTTTTTTAATTAGCTCATTTTTGTTTAAAAAATCAGAATAAATTGAATCATTTAAATCAATTCTTTTTGATACAGATTGAAATAGTGATTGTTTATATGAGTAAACTTTTTTAAATTCAACTTCATAAGTCGACAACTCTTTCAAATTATTCAAATTATCTTTATCAAACATATTGTTTTCTATATCATTTATGGAAATCAAATATGGATTTCCCAGTATTGATGATTTACTCGAGTAAGGCGAGTACTCAACCTCATCAGTTATACCTAAAGGTAAAACTTGCCAGATTTTAGTTTTTGAAGATTTTAGTAAATCAACAAAATTAAAACTATTTAAACCTAAGTCTCCTATGCCATATTCTCCAGGCAGAGAAGATGGATGGAGAATTAACCCACTACTTTTTTTTATATCCATTACTCTTCAAAATAGAGTATATAATAAATTTTTAGGTTATTAATTATTTATGGTTGAAGAACACAGTCCGGAGTTTATAGACGCAGGAGAGCGTCAAAAAATTGATTTTTTTGAAGGTGACGTTCATCTAGGTTATTATGATTTTAGATTTGATTTTAATGACAAAAAACATTTTTCTATTTCTCAAGACGGAACAGGCAGATTTAGAGTACATACTGAAAAAAATATCTCTAAATTGTGGCTTTTGCTTGAAGATGAAGATTTTAGACCTGTCGAATTAAGAAAATATGCTGAAACTGACAGGTTTGTGTTTTGGGGAGTACAAGTTGAATTTAGAGCAAACGTAGCTAAATTTAGTTTTGCTGCAACCACTGAAGACAATTTAAATTTATATTTAGGCACAAGCGGCATAGCAAACTTCATATCACCATCTGAAAAGTGGATTTATGATTCTTCTATTTATCAAAGACATAGTATTCCAGACTGGGTATACGGTTCAGTAATGTATCAGGTCTTTCCAGAAAGATTTGCTAACGGAAGATCAGAAATAAACCCAGAAAATACAGTTGAATGGGGCAGTGTTCCGACAAGGCTAGATTTCCAAGGAGGGGATCTTTATGGTGTAATTGATAAATTAGATCATATAGAGAGCTTGGGTGTAAATATTTTATATCTGAACCCAATTTTTTTATCCGGTAGTACCCATAAATATGATTCTTGGGACCACTTTAAAGTTGATCCAACACTAGGTGGAGATGATGGTTTAAGAGATTTAATATCAAATTGTCATGATAGAAATATTAAAGTTATCCTAGACTGTTCTCTGAATCACGTACACCCAAGACACTTCGCATTTCAAGATATAGTTAAAAATGGAGAAAATTCAGAATATAAAAACTGGTTTACTATTTTTGATTATCCTGTTCGATTGATACACCGACCTCATCTTTATGCAAATACATACAAAGTGGGATGGGACGGTAATGAAGAAGAATACAAAAGATATCTTGAAAAGACTTTTGATGAGACAAAAGTACCTGTAGAAGTTAGAGATGATGATGGTCCAATTGTTGAACCATCATATAAAGCATGGTGGGGCGTACCTGATATGCCAAAAGTAAATTTTGAGAGTAAAGAAGCCAGACAGTGGGCTCTTGATGTTACAAAACATTGGATAGAAAATTTTGATATAGACGGCTGGAGAATGGATGTCGCTAAGGAATTAGATTTCTCTTTTTGGAAAGAATTTAGAGATATTGCTCATAAAGCTAATAAAGATACATTATTAATCTCAGAAATATTCGGTGACACTTCACAATGGCTCCAAGGTGATAGGTTCGATGGGACAATGAATTACTCATTCAGAGAGGCTATGACGGATTATTTTGCTACTAAGAGAATTAACAACAAAGAGTTTGCGGATTCACTGGCAAATCTGTATTCTATGTACTCTTTTGAGGCACTGTCATCTTGTCAAAATCTTTTAAGCTCCCATGATGTTAAAAGATTTCTAAATAGATGTGGCAATGAGGAAGATGGGATTTTAGGTGCTATATTTTTACAAGCTACTTTCCCAGGAATTGCAGGTATCTATTATGGAGATGAAATTGGACTTGGTGGTGCCGATGATCCTTTCAATAGAGAACCTTTCCCGTGGCACAGTGAGGAATCTTGGAATTCTACAATTTTAGACTACACAAAAAAACTTATGAACATAAAAAAATCAAGTTCCATATTCAAATATGGCAGATTCGAACTTTTAGATGATAATGAACAGTTTGTTGCATTTAGAAGAATATTGAAAGATGAATCTATGCTGTGCATTATCAACAGATCAAAGTCTAATGATGACTTTAATATTATTTCTAACGCACACAGTGTAAATGTAATTCATGGTGATTGTGCAGCTAATCTTGATCAAGGAATGATTCGAATAACAAATAATGACGGTAATATTGGGATTATTCTTCATGAACAATAGTTATGTTCGCTTGTGAAATCTTTTTTTCATTTAATTAGAAATTTATCTAATTAAATATTATATTTAGCCTGACATTCTTTATTGAGTGAATATACGTATATACGAAAGGGAGTATATGAAAACTAATAAACTACGATTTATCGTATTTTTATTAATGCTTTCTATGGTCGCTGTTGCTTGTGGAGGTGGAACTGCTGAAGAAGCAGAGGAAGCACCTGCTACAACCGAAGCGCCTCAAGAAACATTAGCTGCTCCTGCAACCACAGCTCCACCACCGGAAGTAATTGTTGTGTGGGCTGAAGAAAAAGTCGCCGTAGCTTTGGAACCATTAGTTGGTGCTTATGAAGCAGCAGCTGGAGTGGACGTAGAAGTTGTTGTGTATGACTTTGGTGCTATTAGAACAGACGTTCAAACAGCCGGTCCGGCTGGAGAAGGTCCTGATGTATTTCTAGGAGCGCATGACTGGGTTGGAGAATTAGCAGCGAACGGAGTTTTAGCACCTGTAAATATTGGTTCTATTGCTTCTGACCTTTTTGATGTAGGTATTGCAGGCTTTAGTTATGGTGGTATGACTTACGGAGTACCTTATGCAACTGAAGCAATAGCAATGTACTACAACGCTGATTTAGTAGATGGAGTCCCTGCTTCCTGGGATGATGTCAAAGCTGCTTGTGAAGCTGCTGGCACAGAACTATGTGTAGGCGCACCAGGTGGTGGTGGTGGAGCAGATGCTTACCACAACCATCCATTCGTAGCATCAGCAGGCGGATACGTCTTTAAAGTTGAAGGCGGATTCGACCCTAATGACGTTGGTCTAGATAATGAAGGTGCCTTAGCATCTGCAGAGTATCTTGATACATTAGTAAAAGAAGGTGTTGTTGCATCAACTGATTATGGTGGCTCTATGTCAGCATTCCAAGAAGGTAGGTCATTGTTCTGGATGACTGGCCCATGGGCAAGAAATGATGCAAGTGCTGTTAATTACGGTGTAGGATTAATTCCTGCATTTGGTGATAGTCCTGCAACTCCATTCGTTGGAGTAAGAGGTGCAATGGTATCCTCATTCAGCGAAAAGAGATTGTTAGCAGAAAGCTTTATACTAGATTTCTTTGTAACTGTAGAAGTTCAAGAAGCAATGTATAATTCTGATCCTCGTTTACCAGCAACAAAATCATTATTTGCAATTGTTGAAGCTGCAGATCCAATCGCAGCGCAATTTGCAGCTAGTGCAGCAAATGGTATTCCAATGCCAAATATTCCAGAAATGGGAAGTGTATGGGGTCCATTTGGTGATGCATTATTAATCATTAGAGACCAAGCTTATGGTACTAATGAAGAAACAGGAGTAACAGTTAATTCCGCTTCAGATGCTATGAAATTAGCAGCTGAACAAGTAAGAACTGCTATTGCTGGAGGATAAAAAGATAATATCTTTTATAATTGGGGCTCAATATGAGCCCCAATTTTTTTTTACTAAACTAATATTATGAAAACTTCAACAATCTTTAGATACATATTACTTGCAGTATTTAATGCTGGAGTTTTTTATGCGATACCATTATCAATAGCATTTGAAGCTTGGTTTTTATTAAGTTTAATTATTCTTAATGCTTTTTTAGTCAATATTGTTTATCTAACTGACAGATTTAAACCAATGAAATGGATTCTTCCAGGTATGATTTTTATGATTTCTTTTGTTGTTTTCCCTGCAATTTACAATACTTATGTATCTTTTACTAATTGGTCTACTGGTCATATCCTTAACAAAACACAGGCTATAAAAGTTTTGGAGGATAGAACTTTCACACCTGAAGATCAAAAAGATATACTATTTGATTTATATGTTCTTCAAGATCAAAATTTACAGTTTTATTTCTTCGCAGATTTAGATGAAAATAATATGTTTTTTGGCAAAGCTGTTACTGATGAAGATATTATTACTGCCAGTTTTGCAACTCATGAACCTTCTTTGAAAAAAAATGGCGAACTTAGTATACCCGATGGTTTTTATTTACTTTCTGGCAAAGAACAAATTGCAAATGCCGATGCTCTTCAGGATTTATCACTAGTTATTGACTCAAAAACGAGGGCAAAATTATTTAAAATTTCGGTATTTGGTGCATCAACCGGGAGCTTATCTTCAACCTCACAACTTTATACATATGACAGCACTAATGATGCCTTGATAAATAATTCTACAAATACTATATGTCCAGCGGTTGATGATAACTTTGAATGTAATGGAAAAGAAATTGATCCTGGTTGGCGGATATATGTTGGTTCTGAAAATTATGAAAATTTATTTTCAAATCAACGTATAAGAGGCCCTCTTAATATTGTTACAAAGTGGACATTTCAGTTTGCAATCCTAACAGTCATATTTTCTTTTTTTGTTGGGTTACTTCTTTCTATGATACTTAACAAAGACAATTTGAAGTTTCAACGAATATATCGTTCACTTTTTATACTTCCGTATGCAATTCCAGCATTTGTATCTGTTTTAGTTTGGAAAGGACTATTGAATCCAGATTATGGTGTAATTAATAATTGGTTTGCGCCGATTTATGAAATTCTAGAAATTGAACCTATTAAATGGCTTAAAACTAAAGAAAGTGCTCGTGCAGCAGTTTTATTGGTAAATACTTGGCTTGGTTTTCCATATATGTTCCTAATTACAACAGGTGCTTTACAATCTATTCCAAAAGAGTTGATTGAAGCTGCAAAGGTTGATGGTGCATCTGGAATACAATCTTTTTGGAGGATTACATTTCCGTTATTAATGGTATCTATATCACCACTACTAATAGGTTCATTTGCATTCAATTTTAACAATTTCACTTTGATTTTCTTATTATCTGGAGGAGGTCCGCCAGTTATTGGTAGCGAGGTTGCTGTTGGATGGACTGATATACTGATTTCCTTTACATATAAACTGGCAATATCTGGAGGTAGAGGAAATATGTTTGGATTAGCTTCTACTGTTACGATTGTTGTTTTTGGTATTGTATTATTAATTTCTGCACTTTCATTTAGGTACACTAAACGTCTAGAGAGAATATATGGAAATATCTAAATTTACTAACTGGTTTAAAGAGTATGGCTGGAGACATCTTGTAGGTTTGATGTTTGTAACTTTTGCAATCTATCCAATACTTTTTGTTCTTACAAACTCTTTTGCTGATTTTGCTAATTTAACAAATTCAAAGTTGATACCAAATTCATTGACACTTAAACATTACAAACTTTTGTCAGGAGATCCTTTAGTGCCATATTTTCAATGGCTATATAACACTTATAAGGTTGCATTTTTAGCTGCATTATTCAATGTGTTTCTGGGTACATTAGCAGCATTTGCATTTTCAAGATTACAATTTAGAGGTAGGAGAGCAGGCTTGCTTACTTTAGTAATTGTTCAAATGTTTCCTTCTTTCTTGGCATTCGTTGCTATCTATTTGTTGTTTTTTCAGATTAGTGATGTTGCACCATTTATGGGATTGGGTACCCACTTTGGTCTTATTTTGGTTTACCTAGGCGGATCTATAGGATTTAATTCATGGCTAATTAAAGGATTTATGGACACAATTTCACCATCCTTAGACGAAGCTGCAAAAGTAGATGGCGCTTCAGAGTACCAAATTTTTAGTAAAATAATCGCTCCACTTTCAAGGCCAATTCTAGTGGTCATTTTTGTGATAACTTTTATTGGAATTTATTCAGATTTTATTCTTGCAGCAATATTTTTAAAGGATAAAAACTTATGGACAGTAGCGGTTGGAATTAATACAGTATTTGTTGATGATTTTAATGCTGATTGGGGGGTGATAGCAGCATCATCAGTCATAGCAGCTACGCCTATTGCTGTTTTATTCATATTTTTCCAAAAACAAATTACAGGTGGCCTAACTGCTGGATCTGTAAAGGGTTAATTAAAAAAACACTTTAGATTAGAGAATTTGTCTTTAAAATATTAAAATTTAAGTAGCACTTTATGGGAGGAAATTTGTCAAATTTACACGAGTATTTAAAAAATCAAGAGAGCTTAATCACATCTGCAGTTGAAGGAAAAACTTTATTAGACTTTATAGATCGAAATGCTAATGAGTATCCTGACCATCCTGCACTTAATTCCCCTGCAAACGCAGAATACTCTGCATGGGATTCTATATCATGGTCTGAATATAGAGAGACATCAAAAAATTTAGCATCTGGGCTAATGACTTTAGGTTTGGGTCCAGGAGATACAGCTTTTATTATGTCAAACAATACAAAAGAACATAATATTGCTGATCTAGGAATCGTGTACTCAGGCGCCACACCATCAACTTTGTATAAGCAACTTAAATATTCCCAAATTGAATATGTGGCAAATTTAATGGAAGCTAAAGTTGCAGTTGTTGGAGATCTTGAGTTATTCGAAGAAGTAAACAAAGCAAAAAAAGATTGTATCAATTTAAACGCAATTGTTCTAATTGATGGATATGAAGAGAAGAAAGATCTTGATTATGTCTACAGTTATCACGAATTAATTGAAAAAGGTAAAAGCATAAATAGCGAGGACAGTTCAAAACTTGATTCTGCTATCGCTACAGTAACACCAGACTCCTTAGCTTGTCTTATTTTCACTTCTGGTACAACTGGTAAGCCAAAGGGTGTGATGATATCGCATAAAAATGTACTATGGACTATTGAAAGTTTGTTTGGTCAGATGATTCCTGCAACAAAATTTCCAAGAATAGTTTCTTACCTACCAATGGCTCACATAGCAGCCCGTGCAGGGGATCATTATCAAGCAATTTACAGAATTGGTCAAATATTTCCAGTTCCAGTACTTGAAGATATGAGAGATGCACTCCCTACAATTAAGCCATCAGTGTTTCTTGCTGTTCCAAGAGTTTGGGAAAAGTTTAAGGCAGGACTCGAAGCAAGAATTGAGGAAAATCCAAAAAAAGACCTAATAGCTAAAGCTATTCAAAATGGACTTGAGAAGGTTGATTACGAGCAAAAAGGTGAATCGGTTCCATTTATGGTTGGCCTTAAAGATAAAATCTTTGCAAAATTAGTCTTTTCAAAATTTAAAGAAGGATTAGGAATAGTTGATACGGAATATTTTGTGACTGCTGCAGCTCCAATGAATAAAGACGTTCACAGGTGGTTTCATGCTATTGGCATAGACGTTACAGAAATTTACGGAATGACTGAGGATACTGGTCCTGCAACAATAGGCGTGCCTGGTAACGCAGTTGAATCTTTTGAAAAAAGATTAAAAGTAGATTCAATTAAAGTTCCAAGTGTTTTAAATCCAATTGGAAAAGTAGGCATTCCTATTCCTGGAACAGAAGTAAAAGTTATGGAAGATGGAGAACTATGTATTAAAGGCAATCACGTTGCTCAGGGATATTTCAAGTCTGAAGAGCAAACCAAAGAAACATTTGATGCAGATGGATGGCTACATACTGGTGATTTAGCAGAAATTGATGATGAAGGTTATGTAAAGATAATTGGAAGAAAAAAAGAAATCCTCATAACTTCAGCTGGAAAAAACATTGCTCCTGTTGAAGTTGAAGATTTAATAAAACCACATCAATTGATTGGTCAAGTCTGTGTTGTTGGTGATGGAAAGAAATATCTCACAGCTTTGATCGTTTTAGATGGAGATGGAGGTGCAGAAGCATGGGCCTCAGAAAATAATGTTGAGTATTCTATTGCAGCTATGTCCAAAGATCAATCGGTTATTGATGCAATACAAAAGCAAGTAGATGAGGCTAACTCTCAAGTTGCACAAGTTCAACAAATTAAAAAATTTGTAGTTTTAGAAAAAGAGTGGACTGATTCAAGTGGTGAGTTAACTCCCACTTTGAAATTAAAGCGCAATGTTATTGCTGAAATGTATAATGATGAAATTGAATCAATGTATGAGGAAGGGTAAGTAAATGTCAGATATATCTTTTGAAGATAGAACGGTAATTGTCACTGGTGCTGGAAATGGATTAGGAAAAGCATACGCCATTGAACTAGGTAACAGAGGTGCAAAAGTTGTTGTCAACGATCTAGGTGGTTCAGTTGACGGTTCAGGTTCTGGTAGTACTCCAGCTGACGAAGTTGTTAATGAGATTATTGCTAATGGTGGCGAAGCTGTTGCAAATTATGACTCAGTTGCTACCAAAGACGGTGGTGAGGCAATTGTACAAACAGCTATAGATAGTTTTGGTACTGTAGATGCAGTAATTAACAATGCAGGAATTTTACGTGATAAAAGTTTTGCAAAAATGACGGAAGAAGAACTCTCATTAATTATTGATGTTCATTTGAAAGGTACATTTTTTGTCTCTCAACCAGCATTCACAGTTATGAAAGAGAAAAATTATGGCAGAATTGTCAATGTAGCATCACCTTCTGGTTTATTTGGCAACTTTGGGCAATCAAATTACGGTGCGGCAAAAATGGGAATTGTAGGTCTTACAAATGTTTTGGCAATTGAAGGTGCTAAATACAATATAAAAGTCAATGTAATTGCACCGACCGCTTACACACGCATGACAGAAGCATTACTTCCAGAAGATGTCGGTAAGTTATTTGGACCAGAGTTAGTGACTCCAATGGTAACTTACTTAGCTTCTGAAGCTTGTGAACCATCCCATGAAATATTTGGTGTTGCAGCAGGAAGATTTGCTCGTATTGGAATTATTACTCATAAAGGCTATGTCAACACAAGTGCGTCTGCAGAGGATATTGCCAGCAATATTGATGAAATTAGAACAATTGTTGATGGAACGTATCCTTTTAGTAATGAAGATGAACTAGTCATAATTCAAAAAGCAATTCAAGGAAATTAGTTTTCTAATAATTTTGATGTATAATTTTCTATGACAAAAATCGAAACCAAACCCTTAGACTCTGAAGAGTTAGTTAAAAGTAAGCTGCAAGAACTAATTGATTTTAGAAAAGAAAATAATGACATTAAGGAATTTTGGGGAAAACAATTTGATCTAGGTTTAGCTTGGGTTCAATTTCCTGAAGGAGCAGGTGGTCTTGGATTAAACCCTAAATACCAACTGATGGTAATTGAAACTCTTAGAAATGAAGGTATCTCTCAACAAAATAGGGTAGCGAACATTCTGGGAATTGGAATGGGAGCACCTACAATCATTGAATACGGCACAGAAGAGCAAATATCTAAATATTTAAGGCCTATGTTCACCACAGAAGAAATCTGGTGCCAACTATTTTCAGAACCTGGTTCAGGGTCAGACTTAGCAAGCCTATCAACAAAAGCTGTTGATGATGGGGACGGATATATCGTTAATGGACAGAAAGTTTGGACAACTCTGGGGCATTTAGCAAAATGGGGATTAATAGTTACAAGAACAGATCCTAATGTTCCAAAACACAGAGGCCTCACATTCTTCATAGTTGATATGGAATCCGAGGGAGTTGACGTAAGACCACTCAGACAAATTACAGGCGAAGCTGAATTTAATGAAGTGTACTTTACTGATGTAAAAATTCCTAAAGAAAATATTTTAGGCTCTTTAGGTGAAGGCTGGAGAGTTTCATTAACAATTTTGATGAATGAAAGAGTTGCAATAGGAGGAAATGTTAGAGAAAGAGGTAGCGGCGCCCCTGGTCATCTTGTCCAGCTTTGGAAAGAAAAAAACCTTCAAGATCCAGTCACTCGAGACAAACTCATAAAACTATGGATTGAGCAAGAAGCTGTAAGATTAACTAACATGAGAGCTGTTGAAAATAGAGAAAAAGGCACTCCTGGTCCAGAAGGATCAACAAGTAAATTATATGAAGCCGAAATCAACAAAGCCTCATACGAATTTGGTATGGATATGTTGGGTAATGATGGCCTTTTGTTTCCAAGGGGTTATGCATTAACTCAACCTGAGCTAAATTTTGAAAATGAAACTTTTGGATTTACTGATACACAAAGCTTGTTTCTGAGATCAAGAGCAAATTCAATTGAAGGTGGTACATCAGAAATTATGAGAAATATAATTGCTGAGAGAGTCCTTGGACTACCTAGCGAACCCAAATTGGATAAAGATAAAGCTTGGAAAGATATTCCTAGGTCTTAATAAATAAGAGCGAAAACTCCTTTATCGCATCTAATATTAAGTTGTTCTTCATTAGTGTTATTTCTTAAAGTTAAAGTTTCTCCAAATTGAATATCTTTATTATCTAAATTCCACTCTGCACCATCTATTGAAAGATTCGTTAAATCTGTAAGTGGAATTACGCTAAATTTGGTTAACTTTTTAATATTTAATTCAAGTTTTTGTCGAAAGATTATCCTTTTATCTCCATAAAGCCATATGATATTTTCAAAAAATGATTTTGAAGGAATTAATAAAAAAATCGAAATTAAATGATCAATCTCACCTGATTCTCCACCAATAATATAAACTTTTGATTTTTCGGTTTCCTCAAGATAATTCAGTGCAAGTTCAAAGTCAGTTTGGTCTTTATTACTGTTAAAAGCCAAAATTTTAACTCCATTCTTTTTGACCTCGTCTAATGATTTTTTTGATATTGAATCTAAATCTCCTATTAAAGTATTTGGATCTAAGGAAAGATTGTGTAAATGTTCTATTCCCGAGTCAACAGCAATTATTTCTTCAAAGTTACTTTCAATACTTAATACATTACTTGTTGAATTTCCACCAATTGAAATTAGGTAATTTTTCATATTTTCTTAGTTTAATGTTAAAAAATTTCTCACATATCTCAAATCTTGTATCATTAATAATATGAGTAACGAATTTACATTTAAAATTGGTGATGAAGCAGTAAAAACTATTATTGAGTTAAGAGATCAAGAGCCTGGTGACAAGCAGTATGCTTTATTTCTTCAGATTGACGGTGTTCATGGAAATCAATTTACCTATGACTTAAGTTTCTTAGACATTGAACAAACTAGATCAGATGATAAGAGAGTAGATTTTGGAGATTTAGCTGTTGTCATTGCTTCAAAAGATATTGATAAATTCGATGGTGCAAGTTTAGATATGTCAGACGATGATCAAGCACCAGGACTTACTATGGATAATCCAAATACACCAAGCCCTGCGATGATCGGAAATCCAGCAGATTTACCAGAATTAAAGGGTGAACTAGCTGAAAAAGTTCAAGCAGTTTTAGAAAATCAAATAAATCCAGCAATCGCTTCCCATGGAGGCGCTGCTCAACTAATTGGTGTCGAAGGAAATGACATTTATTTAAGACTCGGTGGTGGTTGCCAAGGATGTGGTATGGCACAAGTCACACTCACTCAAGGTATTGAAGCATCTCTACGTGAAGCTGTTCCTGAAATAGGAAACATTATAGATGCTACTGATCATGCAGCTGGCGAGAATCCATATTTTGCCTCTCACTAGACGCTAATAACTGTTTTACCTATATTTTTCCTATTTAAAAAGTTTTCTAATGCTATTGAAGTATTTTCAATTTTGTAATTATTTTTTGGAACAATATTTAATTTTCCACTTTCAACAAAAGAAACTAATTCACTAAAATCTTCTGCTGTTTCATGAGGAGAAGTATTAGTCCATCGACCCCACCAAACACCAACAATAGACACCCCCTTAACAAGTGTTAAGTTAAGTGAAATTTTAGGTATCTCCCCATTAGCAAAGCCAATAACTAATAGTCTGCCATTAAATGCTGTAGCTCTTAATGCTTGTTCAGAAACTGCACCACCAACAGGATCAATAACTATATCTACACCTTTTCCATCAGTAAGTTCTTTCACCGTTTCTTTTAAGTCAACTTGATCATATCTTACTATTTCATCTCCACCTAAACTTTTTACATATTCTGCTTTATCATCAGAACCGACAGCACAAATTGTTTTCAGTCCCATAACTTTTGCTAATTGAATAGTTGCAGTTCCAATGCCACCAGAGGCACCAAGGACTAAAAGACTTTCTCCACTTTGAGCATTTGCTCTTCTTTTTAGAGCGTAATATGAAGTGCCGTAATTAATAGGTAAGCTTGCTCCAGCCAAAGAGTCAAAGTTCATATTTACCGGAATTACCAAATTTTTATTTATTGTAACGAATTCAGCAAACCCTCCAATTGGTGGAATCCCAATTACCTTTGTTCCCAAAGGGATATCAACATTTTCACCTTTGTCTTCAATGATTCCACAAACTTCATTGCCTGGAATAAATGGTGGATCAATTACAATTTGGTACTTTCCTTGAACAAGAAGTGCATCTGGAAAATTAACTCCAGCGACTTCAACTTTAATTAAGACTTCATCTTTATTAATCGTTGGCTTATCAACTTCTTTTATCTCTAATAAATTTGGCTCACCTAGTTTTGTACATACAACTGCTTTCATTATTCCCTCTCTGTAATTCCCGATAATTTTTTAGCAAAATCTTTTTTTTCTTCAATATCTACTTTCCTTCTAATCTGTACTCTCTGTGCTTGTGGTGAGCCCGCACCATGTAAAGATTCAGTTAAATAAGCAACGGCATTTCTACCTAATGTCATATTTTCAATCAACCTTAGAATTTTTACTCGATCTTCTGAGTTAATATCTTTTTTACCTTTTAAATATTTTTTTAAATCTTCAGACATTGTCCCCTCATTAAAATCAATTCCTGAAGGCATAGATCCTACTAGACCACCCGCAAGATCTTGTGCAATTCGACCAATCTCGTATGTTTCTTTTGTTACATGTTGCTTACACACATTTGCCAAAAGATCATCATTAATGAAGTTTCCTGACTTAGTGCTTGAACCTTGAAGTGACGAAGCGATACCTGTTGCATATATTGTTTCATTGAGCTTATTCATTTCAACAAGCTTATCTTTAATATGCGATGCTTCTTCTACACCGTTGTACTCCGCAATAGTAGCTGCAGCTCCAATAAGTACATCACCAACTCCTGATTTACAAACATAAGATCTCCTATGGTATGTTGTAAATCTCTCAACTAACATTGATGCAAAATCATATTCACCATTCATAAAAATGTATTCATTTGGTATAAAAACATTATCAAAAATCACCATTGCTTCTTGGCCAGCAAAATATTTATTTCCAACATCATATTCGCCAGGTTCCATACTTCTTGTGTCACATGACTGTCTACCATAAATATAGGTTATTCCTTCTGCATCAACTGGGATTGCACCAACTATTGCATAGTCTCTATCTTTATCAGATAACCTCAAGGTAGGCATTACAACCATCCAGTGTGAATTTATACAGCCAGTCTGATGCGCCTTTGCACCCTTGACATAAACACCATCTTCTGTTCTTTTTACAATTCTTAAATACACATCTTCATCTTCTTGTTCGTGTGGTAATTTTGACCTATCACCTTTCACGTCTGTCATTGCACCACCAATTACCAAATTATTTTTATGCATTTCAGTTAGAAAATTAATAAAATTCTTGTGGTATTCAGTATTGTGCTTTTCATCAATTTCAAATGTTACAGAATGAAGAGCATTGAACGCGTCCATGCCTACGCATCTTTGAAAGCAGGTACCAGTTAGTTGACCAAGCTTTCTTTGCATTTTATTTTGCAAAAATAAATCCTCATTACTTTCTGCGATGTGTAAAAATCTATTTATACTTTCACCAGTGTATGGAGATATTGCTGATGCTAATTCAGGTTCTCTGAATGCTAGCTCATATGTTTCCGCCATCGCTTCAATACTAGGTCTAATAATTGGATGATCTAAAGGTTCCTTTATGAGTTCACCCATAAGATAAATTTTTAAATTTCTATTTTTAATTGAATCTAAATAACTGTTTTTGTCAGTAATTTTATTCATATTTAATTATACGTTTAGATTTTATGCCAAGTCTTTTAAATACTTGTAAATTTATATGACTTCAAATAATCCAGCGGCACCCATTCCACCACCAACACACATTGTGACAACAACATATTTTGCACCTCTTCGTTTACCTTCCATAAGCGCATGCATTGTCATTCTTGCACCAGTCATTCCATATGGATGTCCTATTGATATTGAGCCACCATTGACATTGTAAATTTCATTATCAATACCTAAATAATCCCTGCAATACAAAGCTTGTACAGCAAATGCTTCATTCAGTTCCCATAAGCCTATATCATCAACACTTAAGTTATATTTTTCAAGCAATTTAGGAACAGCATATATTGGCCCAATTCCCATTTCTTCTGGTGCTAAACCTGCAACTGCCATTCCTCTGTAATAGCCAAGGGGAGTAAGGCCCTTGTTTTCAGCAACCTTTGATTCCATTACAACTACAGATGCAGATCCATCAGATAACTGGGACGCATTTCCTGCAGTTATGAACTTTCCTTCTCCATAAACTGGGACTAATGATGACAGACCTTCTAAATTTGTTTCTGGTCTGTTGCCTTCATCTTTTTCTAATATAGCTTCCTGTTCAGAAATTTCACCGGATTCTTTGTCCTTTACTAACTTAGTGGTAGTAGTTGAAAAGATTTCATCTTTGTAAATACCAGCTTCTTGAGCTGCTGCTGTTCTTTGCTGACTTTGTAATGAGTATTCGTCTTGACTTTCTCTTGTTACATTATATTTTTCGGCAACATGATCAGCAGTTTCAATCATTGGCATATACGCATGTTGTGCATGAGCAGTAACATTAGGATCAATATCTACTCTAAATTCTGCAGTTTGTACAAGTGAAATAGACTCAACTCCTCCAGCTACAACAACATCCATATTGTCTGTTACAACTTGTTTTGATGCGGTCGCAATTGCCATCATCCCAGATGAACATTGTCTGTCTATTGTCATGCCTGGAACATTATCAGGAAGTCCAGCTGCTATACCAGCTAATCTTCCTATATTTATAGCTTGTGAGCCTTGTTGCTGTGCACACCCTAAAACAACATCTTCAACCTCTTTAGGATCTATGCCAGCTCTTTCTACAGCTTCTTTTATAGAGTAAGAGGCTAGGGTTGGGGCAGCTGTATTATTAAATGCCCCCCTATAAGCTTTGCCAATTGGCGTTCTAGCTGCTGATACTATTACTGCTTCTCTCATTTTTTTCTCCTAAATCTATTCGTTTACAACATATAAAGTTAAAGCCTCTACAACTGCAGCAGGCTTTTCTTTACCTTCAATTTCAATTGTTACAGTAAATTTAACTAACCATCTACCGTTTTTCTTATAATTGACTTCTGATAAAACAAACCGTCCTCTAATTTTACTATCTACTGGAACAGCTTCCATAAATCTAACTTTGTCAGCACCGTAATTGATAGCCATTTGCATCCCCTCAGGCATAAAACCATTTTGGGCTGACATATAAGACAGAAGGCTTAAAGTTAAAAAACCATGTGCAATTGTGGTACCCCATGGAGTTGCTTTAGCCATTTCGGGATCTACATGTATAAATTGATGATCATTTGTGGCGTCAGCAAATTGGTTAATTCGTTCTTGGGTAATTTCTAGCCATTCAGAAACTCCAGTTTCTTGACCAACATAATTTTCAAATTCAGTAGCGGGAATAACTTTCAAAATATCTCCTTAAGTAGATTCTTATTGGATGCTTTTTTTGCAAAACTTAATGTGCTTTGACCAAATGCATCTACATCTTTCTTATCAACATTACCATAATAACCAAGAGAATACCTTACATAGACTCCTTCCATTATCATTGCATGTTTCCAAAACGAAAGTCGTACATAGAATTCAATATTGTTTAAATCGAGGTCTGATTTAGATTCATATAGATTAATTATTTCTTGCCTACTTGGAAATCCATCGCTCAATGATGGTGAATATATAAACGGAGTATCAGTTTCATTCTTATTTGACCAAGAAGCAATCACAGTTCCTAGATCAGCTAATGGATCACCTAATGTACAGAGTTCCCAATCAACAATTGCTGCAACTAAGTTATTATTTACCCTTACATTATCTAATCTATAATCACCATGAACAATACTTACTTTTTGTTGTGTGGGGATAGTATCGAATAATAATTTTGTAGCAATATCTAAATCGGTAATATCTCTTACTTTTTGCGCATTAAATTGTTTTGTCCATCTGTTTAACTGTCTTAAGACATAGTCTTCATGTTTTCCTAAATCATTTAATTTAGAATTTTTTACATCGAAAGTATGCAATTCAGCAAGTGTTGAAATAAATGAATTGGTAATTTCTTCTTTATCATTTTTCGAATAATTTTCAGCTATTACATTATCTGCAATAGTTACCCCTTCAATATATTCCATAATGTAAAAATCATCGTCTGAAACTGTTCTATCGGTGCATAAAAGAATAGGTTTTGGAACTTTTATATTATTTTTACTCAGTTCACTAATAATTCTGTATTCACGTTGCATATTATGTGCAGACTCTAATTTATCTCCAAACGGAGGTCTTCTTAGAACATAACTGTGCATATCGTCAAAAATTTTAAAAGTAATGTTTGATCTACCTACTTTAAATTTTTCAAATTTAAATTGGTTATCCAAGTCAAGATTGGAAGCTATATAGTTTCTTATTTTTTCATTAAAAAATTCCATTAACAAATATCTTATGATTTAATTCTCTTGGTCTCAAGTTAATTGATAGAATAAAGCAATGGATTTTAAATTTTCTCAAAAGTCATTAGATCTTCAAGAAAAGATGAATAAATTTTTTGAAGAACATATTTTTCCTAATGAAGAAGCCTACGAAAAAGCAATATTAGATTCAGGAGACCCTTTACACATTCCTGAATTACTTGATGAATTAAAAGATAAAGCAAGAAAAGAAGATTTATGGAACTTATTTTTACCTGATACTGAATACGGTGCTGGACTAACAAATGTTGACTATGCGCCATTAGCAGAAATAACAGGTCAGGTTTGGTGGGCTCCTGAGGTATTTAATTGTTCTGCACCAGATACTGGAAATATGGAAATACTTGCAGAATTTGGAACACAAGAACAAAAAGACCAATGGTTAAATCCGTTACTTAATGGAGATATCCGCTCTTGTTTTGCTATGACCGAACCGGATGTTGCTTCATCTGATGCAACTAATATTTCAAGTTCAATAGTTTCTGATGGAGATAATTATATTATCAATGGAAGAAAATGGTGGACTTCAAATGCAATCAATCCACGCGCCAAGATATGTATTTTTATGGGAATAACAAATCCTGAAAATCCTCCACACACAAGACAAAGTCAAGTACTTGTCCCTATGGATTCAGAAGGGATAACTATAGTTAGACCGATGCATGTTTATGGCTATGATGACGGGTACACTGGCCATCCAGAATTAAATTTTGAAAATGTTGTCGTACCAAAATCAAATATTATAGGTGGGGAAGGTATGGGCTTTAAAATTGCCCAAGCGAGGTTAGGTCCCGGAAGAATACATCACTGCATGAGAACAATAGGAATGGCTGAGAGAGCACTTGAATTAATGATAAAGAGAGCTTTGTCTAGAGAAACTTTTGGTACAAAAATATCTGATCATGGTGTTGTACAGGATTGGATTGCAAGGTCAAGAATTAAAATTGAAGAGGCTAGACTACTTACTTTAAAAACGGCATGGTTGATTGACAATGTGGGTAAAGAACAAGCCAAAATTGAAATATCTGCGATAAAAGTTGGAGTTATTGAAGCTGCTTCGTATGTAATTGATAAAGCCATTCAAGCACATGGAGCCATGGGAGTTTCACAAGATACCCCATTAGCAAAAATGTCAGCTGGTGTCAGAACTTTAAGGATTGCCGATGGACCGGACGAAGTACACCTAAGATCTATTGCAAGACGTGAAATAAACAAACACTCATGAACGAAAAAATTGCAGTAATTGGCGGGGGGCAAATGGGAAGCCAAATTGCAGCTTTAGCTGCCATGGCTGGTTATAAAACAAATATTTATGACGAGAATAAAGACAATTTGGAATATAGATATAAATTTGTAGAAGAAAACATCAAAAATTTAATAGACAAAAAAATATATTCTAAAGATAAATTAGATTCCTATAAAGAAAATTTAGAACTCACTTATTCACTTGAAGACGTAATTGAAGAAAAAACATTTGTAATAGAAGCAGTAGTTGAAAGATTTGATGTAAAGCTTGAAATTTTTAATCAAATATCTAAATTGATGAATGAAGAGGTTGTAATGGCAACTAATAGTTCTTTCATTCAAGCTTCTGAAATCTCAAAACATTGTGAACATCCTGAAAGGTTCATAAATATGCACTTTTTCTATCCACCAATACGCATGGATTTAATTGAAATTTCATATCCAGCTAATGTATCGAAAGAAGTATTAGAACGTACTAAAACTGTAAGTGAAAAAATGGGTAGATCAGTGGTTGTACTAAAAAAGGAAACCCCTGGATTTATTGTAAATAGGATGCTGGCAGCTCTGGTAGATGAAGCTTATGAACTCTATGATGAGGGAATTGCTGATTTTGAAGATATAGATCTTGCTATTAAAAAAGGACTAAATCATCCTTTGGGCCCGTTTGAACTTTCAGATTATTCAGGATTAGATATACATTACTATGCTAAATTGAAAAAATTTGAAGAATCTGGCGACCCAAAAGATGAACCAAAAAAGTTTTTAGAAGAAAAAGTTATGAACGGTGATTTAGGGGTAAAAACCGGTAAAGGCTTTTACGAATATAAAAAAGACTAAATTATTCAAAATCTTCGTCTTTTAGATTAAACATCACTTCCTTGTTTGGTTTTATAACAAGTACAATTCTTTCGCTTTGTATAGGGAATGGATAAGGTTTGTCCCAATATTTATGAGATAATTTATCAATATTGTCTCTTGCTTCTTGTCCAGAAATTTCTCCGATTACTTCACCTCTTATTTCAACAAATTTAAAAGGATTGTCGTGTTTCCAAATCATAACTGTGACTCTGGGATCTTTTAAAATATTCTTGTATTTGAATCTGTGTATCTCAGTATTGATTAAAATATTTTCGCCATCTGTGTCAACCCACATTACATGTGTTTGGGGAACACCATCTTTAAATAAAGTTGTTAACGTTGCATAATTTGGGCCAGATGCCATTTGAATTGTTTTATTGTCTAATCTCATCTGTTAAATTATAGTTTATGAAAGTTGTTTTGCAGAGAGTTAAAAGTGCTTACGTAAAAGTTGATTCAAGTATTATTTCAGAAATTAATCATGGATATTTACTTTTATGGGGGATTGAAGAAGCTGATTCTGAAGTTGAAAGTGAAATTCTCATAAATAAAATTTTAAATTTCAGAGTTTTTTCAGATGAAAATTTAAAAATGAATAAATCGATAATAGATATTTCTGGGGAAATACTAATTGTTAGTCAGTTCACATTAGCTGGAAAATTTCTAAAAGGGAACAGGCCTTCGTTTGTTAAAGCAAAATCTCCAGAAATAGCTGAAGAGATGATTTCAAAAATTGTTCAGGCTTTTTCTAAACATGTAACTGTAAAAACTGGTAGCTTTGGTGCCATGATGGACGTGGGTTTAATCAACGATGGTCCAGCAACTTTTGTATTGACGGCTAGAAATGGTGAATTAATTGATCAAGCAGATTGAAGTTTAGTTTTTTTTCCAATTTCTTTTTTATCAAGTTGTTTATCAAGATAATATTCTTCTCCAGCCCATAAATGTAATCCAAGTCCAAGTTTCATTGCACATCTCTTAAAAGAATCTGATTCTGCGTGTTTTGCATTACTGCCATCATTTTTTTGATCGTGCTCTACATCACCGATAGATGTTACAGTGACTAATTTCCCATCAATTTCAACAGTTAATTTTCCAAAGCAACCTACCACTGCTCCTGTTGTTTCCTGTCTGACCAACTCAACAACTTCCCAGTCAAAAGGTCCACAAACTTCTAAAAGACGTTGTGTAATTACTGGATGTGGAACGTAATTTCCAAACTTGCCCTTAGGTGCTTTTTTTATCCAATCTTTTGGAAATTTTCTTGATAGCTCATACAATTGTTTCATTTTCTTCTCTCCATTTCTTTCAAATCTTTTGCCCATACTGGAGCAGTATCATTGCTTGTTTTAATAACCTGTAATTTAGGTTCCTCATCCCAAATTTTTTCTATAAAAGTATCTCTTGCTAATTGTTTATCCATTCCTTTTTTTTCTGCAACTGCATCTAGGCCCCTTAATTTTGGCACAAAAGTATTTCCACAAAGTGCTATTAAGTTTTCAATCTCATCATCTGACAGCTTCTTGTTTGTAGCCCAATCGATTAATTTATTTAAATCTAGAGTTTTTGACTTGTAACTTTTAGAGTAATTAAAGACAGTATCAGATATTTTTATCGCTCCTTTTTCTTGAACATCGAGTGCAATTTTATTATCTACAAATTTATTGATTTTATAAGTACTATCTTTTGCTTCTATAGAAACTCCTCTTGCTACAAACAATTCTTTAGGTTCTTCAATTGTTTGTAGTTCTGTGTTTTCTAAAGCTTCCTCTCCACTTTTGGCAATATCCCAGATCAAATCTTTCATTTATTCTCCTAATTTATGCTGCTTCATCATATATTCTATGACAATTGCACCTGTCATTGTGGTCTATGCAAATAAAATTTGCTTTGATCCCGGATGATTCAAGTAATTTAATTATTTCTTTATCTTTCATATCTATTAATTTAGAAATGCAGTGAGACAAAAAAAATAAAATAACAACCTTTCTAACGAAACCTATATATGATGAGCTAGTGATAGTTGAAAATAATCTCTTTGACTCACATATGTATAAAGAAGTCATCAAACAGTATGATGAAGTCTCTGATTTAATAAATCTTGATTCCAATATAAGAGAAAGGCTTAAATTACCCCAAAGGTCTTTAGTCGTCACTTTTCCTTTTAGAAGAGATGAATACGATGATGTAGAGACAGTTATAGGGTATCGTGTCCAGCATGTATTGTCGATGGGACCTACTAAAGGTGGTATAAGATATGCTCCAGATGTAAATCTAGGTGAAGTTACAGCTTTAGCTATATTGATGTCTTGGAAATCTGCAATTGTTGGATTACCTTATGGTGGAGCCAAGGGAGGAGTAGCAATTGATCCCAATCCTTTAACAAGAGCTGAAAAGCAAAGAGTTACTAGAAGGTATACAGCAGAGTTACTACCGATTATAGGAGTTGATAAAGACATACCCGCTCCAGATTTAGGCACGGATGAGCAAACAATGGCATGGATTATGGATACCTACAGTAACTTTGTTGGTTCTCCTCAGCCAGGAATAGTCACAGGAAAACCCGTGTCTCTTGGAGGCTCTATAACAAGACGAGAATCAACCGGAAGAGGAGCTGTTGCTGTCGGGCAAGCAGCGATGGAAAAAATAGGCAAAAATTATAAGGATTCACGTATTGTAATTCAAGGATTTGGAAATGTTGGAAGGTATGCTGCTTTAGATTCTTATGAAAGAGGGGCTAAAGTAATTGCAGTTAACGATCTAGGCGGCGCTGTATTTAACAAAGATGGATTAAATATTCCAGAACTTTTTAAACATATTGCAAAAAACCCATCTGTCAAAGGTTTTGAAGGTGGCGAAGATTATGAAGGTGAAATTTTAGAAATAGAATGTGATGTTTTAATACCTGCAGCTGTTGGAGGTGTAATTACTTCAAGTAACGCAGAGAAAATTAAAACAAACGTACTTATTGAAGGTGCAAATTCGCCAACAACTTTAAATGCTGACAAGATTTTAAGAGAAAATGGAGTAATGATTATTCCAGACATATTAGCTAATGCTGGAGGAATTACTGCGAGTTATTTTGAATGGGTACAAAATACTCAAAATTACCTATGGAAAGAATCTGAATTACATGAAAAACTTATCGATGTAATGATTACTTCATTTGAAGAAGTTTGGACTATTTCGCAAAAGCAAAACTGTGATTTGCGAACTGCAGCATTAATAAAAGGAATTAAAAGAGTAGCTGCTGCCAAATTAACTAGAGGACTGTTCCCTTAAAAGCTTTTCGATTTCAGTTTGAATTTCATTTTTTTGATTTTCTAATTCAGAAATTTTTGATTCAATATCTGTTCTGTTAGTGTTTCCAATCGGACTATCTACTGGAATTTTATCATGATCTTTAAACATGTCTAAAACTTCAATTTCTTCTTCTAATTCAGCTATTGATTCATTTATAATTCTGAGATTTTCGGTATTTGGAGCATTTTCATTGAATACTGGACAGATTGGTTTGTAGTAACACCAGTCACACAATGTATTTTTAATTGCAGGAAACTCATTTTCTTCATATGCTTTTTTTATATTTTCCCAAATTTCTAAAATTTCATTTTTTGCATTTGATAAATCTTCTTCGGTTATTTTCAATGTGTGAATAGTTGAATTTTTCAGGTAAATTAACTTTAGCTCAACTGGCATCTCACCGAGTTCTTCTTTGATTAGCAGCGCATATAATTTTAAAGCAAAAAATCTAGGTTCTTTATATTTAGCCATAGGAGCTTTTCCACTCTTGTAGTCCACGATGATTAAATCACCATTTTGATTTCTATCCATCCTGTCCAAGATTCCTCTTAAGTTCAAGTCATTAATTGAGCCTTTAACCCAACGCTCGCGCTCTAAAGGTTCAAAACTTGTTGGGTCCTCTATTTCCATATAATTATTAAGCAATTTAAGTCCATCAACACCCCATTCTCTCTCTTCTTCTACATTGGAAAATAAATTATGATGTTCATCATTTCCTCTAACTTTTGTCCAAGCATCTCGAAATAAATTATGTAGTTTTTCAATACTTCTATCTTCTTTTGGCAAATCAAACAAATCTTCTAGTGCTTGATGTACAGTAGTACCTTTTGCTTGGACTTCATTTGTAGGTTCTTTTAATTTATCAACATTTGCAAATTTAAATTGCTTGGGACAGGTTTTAAATTGAGACGCTCTTGAAGGAGATAAATTTTTTATCATATGTAAATTATATCTATATTATTTCGAATATTTGTAAAATGTAATAGTGAACAGTTTTCTTAAAGTTTTACAAATCGTAGGCATTGCTACATTTATCTTGTATTTTGTTATTGGTATTTTGTATAACTCTTTTAGCTGGTTTAATTACCTTTTCAATTAACACTATATTTTTGATAAATCTTATTGTTGCTAAAGTTATATGAATGAGCAATGACAAAATCAAAGTAGCCATTCTTGGCGTTGGAAATTGTGCAAGTTCATTTGTACAAGGTATTGAACACTATAGCAATACCGACAATGAAGATGGCTTAATATCAGATGTAATTGGCGGATATAAAGTTTCTGACATTGAAGTAGTTGCAGCCTACGACATAAACTCATTAAAAGTCGGAAAAGATTTAAGTGAAGCAATCTTTGCTGAACCAAATAATACTATGAAGTTTTGCGATGTTCCAAAAACAGGAGTCACTGTTCAACCAGGTGTCATAAATGATGGAGTTGGTAAATTTGTCAAAGATATTATCAACACTACTCCTGATTCAGACAATTTTGAAGATTCTCTTAGGGAATCAGGAGCAGAAATATTGATTAACCTTCTACCAGTTGGATCTGACGAAGCAGTGAAATATTATGCACAAGCTGCAATAAATTCCAATGTCGGTTTTATTAACTGCATACCTGTTTTTATTGCTCGAGATGAAGAATGGTATCAAAAATTTAAAGATGCTTCGGTTCCATTAATTGGTGATGATATTAAAAGCCAAGTTGGAGCAACTATTGTCCATAGAGCTCTTGCACAGTTATTCTCTGACCGTGGCGTCAAGCTTGAAAACACCTATCAATTAAACGTTGGTGGAAATATGGATTTTCTTAATATGCTAGAAGAAGATAGACTAGAAACTAAAAGAACAAGTAAAACTTCATCTGTGACTTCTGTTGCTAACAAAGGTACAGGCATTTCGGCTGATAATGTGAGAATAGGCCCATCGGATTACGTTAAGTGGTTAGAAGATAGAAAAAAAGCTTTTATTAGACTTGAAGGAAAAGCTTTTGGTGGTGCGCCATTAAATATAGAGGTTCAACTAGAAGTATGGGATTCTCCAAACAGCGCAGGTGTGACCATTGATGCAGTTAGGTATATGAAATTTTTTAAAGAGCAAAATGATTTAGAGTCACTCGATTTGGTTTCTGCTTGGTTAATGAAAGCACCATTTAAACCCGTTAAAGACGGCGATGTATTATCAAAACTTCATGAGCTTACACATAAAGATAGTAATTAGATTAGAGATTCTTTAAATATTCCTAAAGCCTCTTCAACATGGTTTAGTGGTGTAGTAAGAGGTCCCATAAATCTAATAACGTTTCCATTTTCTCCACAAGTTACTAAAAGAAGACCATTATCTCTACAATTATTGATTATTTCTTGAGCTTTTTCTTTGCTGGGCGTTTTTGAATCTTTATTTTCTACGATCTCAACACCGATCATTGGACCATAGCCTCTTACATCACCGATAGATTCATTTTCATTCATCAAATTTTTCAAAAAAGAATTCATCATTTCAGATTGTTTTGAAGCATTTCCTAATATATTTTCATTATCAAAAGCTTCTAATACACCTAAAGCAGCAGCGCATGAGATTGGCGAAGCACCAAAAGTACTTCCTATTCCTGCATCATGAATAGTATCCATTATTTCTGCTTTGCCTAATACAGCGGCTAATGGAAATCCTCCAGCTATACCTTTTGCTAATGTAACTAAATCTGGATTAACTCCTACAGTTTCTGCGCCAAACATTTCACCAGTTCGTCCGTAACCAGTTTGTACTTCATCAAAAATAAGCAAAATATTGTGATAGTCACAAATTTCTCTCAAGCTTTTTAAGAAATAATTCGAAGCAGGAATATAGCCACCTTCTCCGAGTTGTATCTCAACAACAACAGCAGCGGTATCATCAGGATTGAGTGTTTTTTTAAATAAATCTTTAATACTTGCCAATGCATCGTCATCAGATATATCCCGATAAGAATATGGGTACAATGCATGTTTTACGAATTCTGGGAATGGGCCAAACCCCTCTTTATATGGCTTATCTTTGCCTGTTAAACCCATCGCTAGATATGTTCTTCCGTGAAAACCACCTTTAAATGAGATGATTGATTTTTTATTTGTATAATATCTCGCTATTTTTACAGCATTTTCAACTGCTTCAGCTCCACTATTAACCATAAATGTTTTTGTATCTGAAGTTATTGGATATCTTTTATTTAACTCTTCCGATAGCTTTACAGCATTTTCATGAGGTGCAAATGCAAAACAGGAATGTGAAAAATCATTAAGTTGATTTTTTACTTTTTCGACTACTGTTGGATGAAGATGGCCGGTATTAAGCACTGCGTAACCACCAACAAAATCTAGATATCTATTATCTTCAGAATCCCAGATTTCTGCATTTTTTCCTTTTACAATGAAATTTTCTAGAGTGCTATACCATGCACTCGGCACATTTTGAGTGATAGCATTGTTCATTAGATTAACCATTAATGAATACTGTAACTGATTAATTATTAATACTCAATTCTGTAGCCACTAAAATAGAAACATGGATTTTTACTATATGGAATTACCTTCATATATAAGTATTGTTATATGTGCATTAGTGGGTCTTGTTTTATTATTTATAAAATTCAGCAAATTAGAAGTAAGTATTACTATCACCAATTATTTAATAACATTTTCTCTTGCAACTGTATTACTACAAGTCTTGATAGTTGTATATTATTCCCAAAGTAATGAAATTGGCTCTTTCAGCATGTTCTATAATATTGTAAATTTATTCGTTTTAACATTTCTATATATTTACCGAAATGAGATGAGATTAAATTATTATTTATACTGGTCTTTTGCTTTATTCTTTTTGATGGGAATGGAAATTAGGGCTATTCAAACTTTAGGATTAGGACTTAATTAATGGGATATAAAGTTCTTGATGATAATTTGACTCTCGCAAATATTAATTCTGATAAACCAAAAGTCTGCTTTCTTCATGGATGGGGCAGAAGCTCTAAAGATTTTATGAATATAGAAAATGAATTTGAATCTATCTCCTTAGACATTCCTGGCTTTGGGAAATCTGTTCCATTTCCACAAAGCCTATCTCCAAAAAAATATGCTGAATATCTAGCTGATATAATTCCAAGTACTGTTGAGATTTTAGTTGGACATTCATTTGGTGGAAGAATAGCAGTTCACTTATCACAGATAAAAAATTACAAGAAGATAGTGTTAATTGGTACACCATTAATAAGAAAACAAAATACTAAAAAATCATTTTCTGCCTTTAACCTTTATAAGTTAATGAATAAATATAAATTAGTTGGTAATGAAAAGTTGGATCAGATGAAAAATAAATATGGTTCTGAAGATTATAAAAATGCAAAAAAGCATTTAAAAGATACACTAGTAATGGCAGTCAATGATGACTTGAAAGGCATTCTTCCATATATAGACACTAAAGTCGAACTTGTGTGGGGAGAAGAAGACTTAGAAGTACCCCTTCAAGTAGGTTTGGACTCAAATGATATAATTCCTAATTCTGAATTAACGATAATCCCTGGTGGTGGCCACAATGTATTAATGAGTAGCTCAGAGATTATAATTGAAGTAATTAAAAAATGAATATTCTTTATACAACTGTTTTAATTTTACTCACATTAAGTTCATGCGTAAATTCTTTAAGATGGGGTAGGATTGCTCAGAGAGAACATTATATCCCTGGGTATGTAACAAAGTTTTACTTTAGATGGGTTAGATTAGTACCTTTTAACAATCTTTATTATTTGTCTTGCATCATATTAGCTTTTTTAAGCCTCTGGACTCCATACACCGCAATTGGCCTAGCCATAATAAATCTTTTCCTACCAAGGGGCCTATTATTTAAAGACAGATCTTCAAAGGTTGAATTTACTGAAAGATTAAAACGTTTAAATATTATTTACTATATTTTAATTATTTCCATATCAGTCATATCAATAAACTCAGGATTTGGTTATTTTCTTGCACTTATTGCAAATGTTTTCTCACATTATGTATTTGATCAAGCTCTTAGAATCACAAAAGGTTATGAAAAAAATAAATCTCAAATTTATGTTGATGAAGCAGAAAAGAAGCTATCAACATTCAACGGCCCAATAATTGCAATTACTGGTTCATATTCTAAGACAACGACTAAAAATACTATTTCTCAAGTAATCTCAACCAAAAGCAATGTGTTTGCTACACCAGAAAGTTTTAATAATCGACTTGGAATATCTAAATCAATTAATGAAGATTTAAATTCTTCACATGAAATTGCTGTCTTTGAAATGGGAACTTATGGATTTGGGGAAATACGTGAAATGTGTGCATGGGTTAAGCCTCATATTTCAGTTATAACTGGTATAGCACCTGTTCACTTAGAAAGAATGAAATCACTAGAAAATATTCTTGATGCAAAATCAGAGATTGTTGATCTTACAGGTACAGTCATAATTAACGGAGATGATGAGTTGCTACTTAATCAAGCTAGATTATGGACTGCACAAAAAATGGTGATCGATTGTTCAGTAACATCAAAAAATGCTGCTGTCTTTGTTGATTATGAAAATTCACTACATTCAATTTACATATCAGGTAAATTCATAACCTCTGTAAAAGGTTCTAAAATATTACAACTCTCTATTGCATTGACGGTTGGTGTATTAATAGCTTTAGAGATGGACATAATAGAATATTTTCAAAAGATTGAAAATTTAGAGAAAACCTCTCATCGTCAGAATGTATTAAAAGGCAACATGGGCCAAACTATTATTGATAATTCTTTTAATTCAAACCCAATTTCAAATCTAACAAGTTTAGAACTATTGCATTCATATGAAACTAATGGTAAAAAATATTTAATTACCCCAGGAATGGTAGAACTAGGTTCCGAACAGTTTTCATATAATTATGAGTTTGCTTTTAATGCAAGTGAGATTATAGACGAAGCTCTTGTAGTAGGATTTACAAACAAAACATCACTTACACTGGCTTTTGAAGATAACAATGTTCCAGTTAAATTTTTTAAAAATAGAGATTTAGCTGTTTCTTATCTAAACTCTGTGGTGAAAGATAATGATGTTGTATTATTTGAAAATGATTTACCTGACCATCACCCTTAAATTATGAGTAACAAATTAGCAGTCATTTATGGAGGTCCATCTCCAGAACACGACATTTCAATATTGACTGGCTTACAAGCTGCAAAAATATTGTCTTCAAAATATGAAGTTTTGAACATCTATTGGTCTCGTGACAACAGATGGTTTTTAGTTGATAATGATCTTGAATCTAAGGATTTCATTGAAAATAAAAATATTTTTAAGAAAGAGATAACAATTAAGTACGATTCAAATCCTGGTTTTTACATTAAAAAGAAAAAAATAGAAATAGATTTAATCGTAAATTCATGTCATGGTGGTCCAGGTGAAGACGGAACATTACAGAGTTTATTAGCTTTATTAGGGTTAGATTTTACTGGTCCTTCATTGACCACATCTCAATTATGTATGGATAAGTATGCTTTTTTTGCCTTAATGAATAGTAATAACATACCAGTTCTGGAAAAACATTTAGTATCAGAAAAAGTTCTTCCAAAATTTGAGGGACCATATATTCTAAAACCTAGATTTGGAGGATCTTCAATTGGTGTAGAAGTTGTAGACGATTATAAAACCGCAATAACCATTTCTTCAAATTCAGATTTGTATAACCAAGGTGCAACCATTGAAAAGTATCTTGAAAAATCCTCGGATTTGTTGGTTGCTGTAAGATCGTTTCCTCAAATTGATTATTCAGATATTGAAAAGCCAATTAGATCAAACAATTTTGAATTGTTTTCATACACTGACAAATATCTTGAAAATGGTGGATTAGAAGGTTCAAAAAGAGAACTGCCAGCAAATATATCGAAAGAAATTAAAGATGAAATTAATCGAATTTTAGATTTATTTATGTCAATTATTGATATTAGGGGAATAGCAAGGGTAGATTTTCTATTGAAAGATCAAGAATTATATATAAATGAAGTTAATACAATACCCGGTAGCCATGCACTTTACTTATGGGAGTCAAAAGGGTTTAGTAAATTTGAGTTAATGAATGATATGATTTCTGAAGCCAGAAATTCTTTGTCATCTTGGTCCACAGAAGGATCTGATGGGACTGCATTGAAATCAGCAAAAGATATTAAAAGTAAGTTAGGTTAATGCTCGGTATACATTGGGACTGTGATGGAACAATCATGGATACTGAGCGACTCTATGCCTATGCATGGCAGACACATTTAAAAGCATTTGGATTAAGTATCCCTGAAGATGAAATAAAACAATTCATTGGAGTTGACGACAGGATAGTGCATTCGTTTTATTCGGATCAGGTAAATCTAGAAAATTTCGATCAAACGATGTCAAAGCTAGGTTCAATAATTGAAAACTCTCTAGATGAAAGAATAATATTTCAAGATTCAAAACAACTCCTTTATCAATTATCGCAACTAGAGCATAAACAGGCCTGTGTATCTGCAAGTCCATATGAGTTATTAAGTAAAAAACTTCAAAAGTTCAAGGTTGATTCTTATTTTGATTTTGTTATTGGAGGAGATCAGGTTAGTAGAAACAAACCATATCCAGACATTTACAATAAGGCGATAGAACAATTGGGAACTTCTAATAATTTAGTTATCGAAGATAGTCCGACTGGCATTTCATCTGGTAAAGCTTCAGGCTCTTATGTTTTAGCTATAGACAGAGGTATGTTTTCTAAAGAACAACTGAGTGAAGCAGATCAAATAGTTGAAATGTTAGATATAGAAATAATAAATCAGATTTTAAAAAGTCTATAAACAGGGGATATTTTTAAAATAAATTACAAAACTTTCTTAGGCGCATAATGTGACTAAGAAATATTTAGTATTAATACAGGAATTTTTCTTTCCGTTCTTCTTTGATAAGCAGAGTAGCCACCGTTATTCATATAATCCATTTTGTTCCACCACTCATTTTTTTCATCTTCAAATATTTCTCTAGATACTGCTTTAAATTTTTCTCTTCCAATTTGGACTTCACACTCAGGATATTTTTTTAAATTGTGATACCAGCCTGGATTAGTATCACTTCCACCTTTTGAGGCTACAATGCAAATTTCATTATCCTCTTTAAGAAAAACTAAAACATTTTTTCTTTCCAGATTTGTTTTTGCCCCAGTTGTATGAAGTATTAAACAAGGACGGTTATTTAAAAATTTACCGATTCTTCCGTTTGAGTAAATATAAATATAGTTATGAAAGAAAAGAAATAAAAATAATAAATATCTTTTCATATATTCAATTCTATTCTTTTTTTCCAAGAACTATAACTCGATGGATAAAAATTAATAGGCTTTACTAATCTAACAGATGGGAATTCGGAAGTTGGAATATTTACTCGAGTTATTTTTTTGTATTTTGGGACTGCCGCAAATGTGCATGCAAAATTTTTATTTTTAAGATATTCAATTGGATTATCTAAGTACACTTGAGTACTTCTCTTATTAGATAATTCTCTTAGACAATCCAATAAAAATATAATTCTTTTAGTTGAAAGTTGTAAATAATTTAATAAAGGCTTGTCAAAAATAAAAACAGCTGGAAGATTTGAATGATAATTCAATGCTGGATCATTGTCTCCTAGTGACTCAGCAGTCATCCAAACAAATTCAGGTTTTGAATCAATATTATTTTTTATACTTTCAGGTCCAAAATTAGTTTCAAGATTCAAATCAACATCTATTGTTTTTTTAGTTATGTTGATTTCTTCAGGCCAATTTTGTATAGGACAATTGTATTTGACCTCACAGTTGTCACAAAAACTTTTCGCTCTTTTGTCTACTTGGAATTTTGAAAAACCATACACTTTTCCAGTTTGAGAGCCCATAACCCAATGCCAACCTAATCTATTTGCAAATCTTGATCCATCAACTAGATGTTTAAACATGTAATCTTCATAATTTCTCCAGTTATCTCCAGTTCGCAATGAAAAATGGGATGCAAACCACATTCTTGTTTGATTAACCATGTATCCAGTACTTTCAAGCTCTGTTTTAATTGAATTAATACAATTCATGTTTTGATAGTTTTTTTCAATATTTTTATTTGATTTGATTGCATAATTTAAATAATCATTTGAATTTTTACCTACAATTGCGTATAAATGCCTCGAAAACTCTTGCCATAACAGCTCATCTCTGAATTTTGTTTTATCTTGGTATTCAAATTTTTCTACAAAATTCCATACTTCGGGTAACGAAATTAAACCATGTCGTATATAAGCAGATAAATAAGACGAACCTCTTTTTTCAATTGGAAATACATTATTTCTTGTTTTTGCATAATTTTTAATATCTAGTGTGTTTAAAGCATTATCTGCATTGGATTGACCCCCTTTTATTGAAGGTTCTATGTACTTATCGCAGCATAAATCATTAAAATATTTGTTAATTATTTCTTCGTTGGATAAGTCTAAATTAATTAAGGACATTAAGTTGTTTAGTACTTATCTTGTCCAATTCGGATATTTTTGACAACATTTACGTCATCTTGTGCTTCAATTTCGAAATTTATTCTCTGGCCCTGTCTTAATGTTCTAAAAATAGATCCTTTAAGTGAACCTGGAATAATAAAAACTTCTGATTTGTCGGTATCTAATAAAATAATCCCGTTTCCGGTATTTGGGTCATACGATTTAACAACACCTTGTGCCATTAAACTTTTTCGCCTCTTTGTCTAATTTCCTTAACAACTGACTCTATTCCACGCTTATCAATAATTTTGTTTCCTCTTGTACTAACTTTAAGTTTTACCCATCTATTTTCGCTAGCAAGCCAATATTTTTTTGTTTGAATATTTGGTTTAAACCATCGAGGATTTCGTTTATGAGAAAAGGTAACGTTCTTCCCAGAGCGTGGTTCTCTTCCTGTAACTTGACATCTATTTGCCATAATATTTCCTCCAAAATACAATTCTAACTATAACTAATTTATTAATTTGTAGGTACTTTCATTTTAAAACTTTTTAGGTAATGTTTGATTGTGGTTGAAAGAAGCTTTAAATATTTAGATGAAATAGAACTTAGTTTTGTTAGGGGAATAGGCGAAAAAAAGTTTGCAAGTTTAAAAAAAAGTAAATTAAAAACTGTTGCTGATTTAATTCGCTATTTTCCAAGAACACATATTGATAGATCTAAGGTTAAGTTAATATCTGAAATCGATAAAAATGATGAAAATAATGAAGTAACTATCTTTGGAACTATTGATAAAGTATCCGTTTTTACTACTAAGACAAGATTAAGAATTGCAACACTTAGTATTTCTGATGAATCAGGAAGTTTAAAAGCCAAATGGTTTGGTCCTCAATATATAGAGTCTAGATTTAAAGAAGGCGAAGTAGTTGCTGTATCAGGAAAGCCTGAAGTTAAAAAAACTGGAAGTGTTGATTTTAAAAATCCAGCTATTGAAAAATTTACAGATATTGAAGAATTAAATGAGACGGGTTCTTTTATTCCTATTTACAAAAAAGTAGAAGGCATGACAAGTGCAAGCATTAGAAAAGGGTTAAAGGAAATTATCGCTATATTAGAGTCGACAAAAGATGATTTTACACCTGGATTATTTGATGTCTTACCTTCTGAAATCATAAAAGAACATTCTCTTGAAAATAGATTACAAAGTGTAAAAAAGATTCATTTTCCAAAAAACGAAGTTGATTATAAAAATGCAAGACGGAGATTAGTTTTAGATGAGTTTATTTATTTAAGGTCAATATTTGAAAATCTAAAGTCAAAATATAAGAATGAAAATAAAGGATTAGTTTACACATTTTCTAATTCAGACATAGATGAATTTATAGACCAACTCCCATTTCAGTTAACACAATCACAATTAAAAGCTGTAAACGAAATTTTAGAGGATTTTAGAAAAAATTATCCTATGAAAAGACTGCTGCAAGGCGATGTTGGTTCAGGAAAAACAGTCGTGGCTACTATCGCATCTTATGCTGCAATTAAATCAGGCTATCAGGTTGCATTAATGGCTCCAACAGAGGTTTTAGCTGAGCAACACTTTGCCTCAATTAATCAATTTATGAATAAAGATCAATGTGACATATACCTACTTACTTCATCAATTAAAGATAGAGAAAACATTTTAGACAACTTAAATAATGGTAAACCAGCCCTATATATTGGTACTCACGCACTAATTCAGGAAAGTATTAAATTTTCAAATCTTGGATTTGCTATTATTGATGAACAACAGAGATTTGGTGTAGAGCAAAGAAAAAAGCTAATAAATGAAACTGGAGATATTCCTGACCAGTTAGTTATGACTGCTACACCAATTCCAAGAACTACAGCATTGTCAATTTATGGAGATTTAGAAATTTCTTCGATTAATGAATTACCACCTGGGAGAAAAGACATCACTTCACATCTAATAGAAGGATCAAAAAAAGATAACGAAACTATTTATGATATTTGTGAGTTTCATCTCCAGAAAAAATCACAAATATTTGTAGTCTGCCCATTTATTGAAGAAAGTGAATTGGTGGATATTCAAGCTGCTGAAAATGTTTTCATTGAGTATAAAGAAAAGTTTAAAGATTACAATGTTTCGATTCTTCATGGAAAGATGTCTTTTGATGAAAAAGACCAAATAATGCAAGATATGAAGAATGGTAAAGTAGATATCCTAGTTTCTACAGTCGTTATTGAAGTTGGAATAGATATACCGAATGCAACATTAATGATTATTGAAAGCGCTGAAAGATTTGGATTAAACCAACTACACCAATTAAGAGGTAGGGTTGGGAGAAGTGACAAACAATCAGAATGTATTTTTCATGTTTCTAAGAAAAAAACATTAAATACAATCAGTGAAGATGGAAAGAGAAGATTAGAAGCGATTGTAAATATAAAAGATGGCTTTAAATTATCAGAAATTGATTTAGAGATTAGAGGTGAAGGTAAAGTTACTGGTACAAGCCAATCTGGGCAATCTGATTTAAAGATAGCCGATTTGAGATTCGATTATGAACTGCTTTTAGAATCAAAAAATATATTTGATAAAATTGAATCTGAAGATATTAAAAAACTACTGTTCGAGGAAGCGCAAATTCTATTTCCAAATTATTTTAAAGCAAGTGGAACTACATGAGAGTTCTTGCTGGAAGATATAAGTCAAAATTAATTCGAACAATTAATGATCCATTAACCAGACCTATGATGAGCAAAGTAAGGGAATCAATATTTAATTCTCTACAATTCAACATTGAAAATAAAGATATTTTAGATCTTTATGCCGGTTCAGGAAGCTTAGGAATTGAATCTTTGAGTAGAGGTGCGAATTTTGTAACTTTTATTGAAAATTCAGATGATTGCATAACTATTTTGAAGCAAAATTTAAAAGAATTTGAAAATAATTATAAAATCACTAAATCTAGTGTAGATAAGTTTTTAGAAACATCCTTGAGTACATACGATATTGTTTTTTATGACCCTCCTTTCAAAATAGAAACGGATGTTGTTAAAACCGAGGTCATGAAAATTTATAATATATTAAATACTGATGGATTTGTTGTAATACACCGCCATACAGCATCAAAAGAACTTGATACTTTAAAAAATTATAAAATTCATAAAGAAAAAAACTATGGTCAAAGTAATATTCTTATATTGAGGAAATTATGAAAATTTTAATTCCAGGCTCTTTTGATCCACCAACAAATGGCCATATAGATGTAATAAAAAGATGTTCCAAAATCTTTACTGAAATCCTTGTTGGTGTTGTAGTTAATCCTTCAAAAGAATCATTATTTTCACGTGAAGAGAGATCATCAATGCTTGAGGAAATATTTAAAGACTACAAAAATATAAAAGTTATGAGTTTTGAAGGTCTTTTAGTTGACTTTGCCTCAAAAAATTCTGTAGATGCAATTGTTAAAGGATTAAGAGCAATGACAGATTTTGATTACGAGTTTCAAATGGCTCAGGCAAATTCTACACTTGCTGGATTTGAGACCATATTCATTCCTTCTTCACCAGAATTTGGTTATTTATCCAGTTCAATGGTTAAAGAAATACATTCTTTTGGTGGGGATGTTTCTTCTTTAGTTCCACCAGAGGTTTTAAAAAGGCTAAACAATGAATAATTCTGAAACAAACTTTGAGGATGTTTTTAAAGGTGAAAGTAAAATCGAAATAGTAGACAAATTAGAAAATTTAAGAAATCAATTAAATTCAAATACTCTTAAGGGGAGAATTAATAAAAAAGATATATTAAAGAGTATTGATGAAATAATTGACTCTATGCCAGTTGAGATGCGCACTGCAAGATGGATTGTTAGAGAACAAGAAAGTTTTATCAATCAAGCCAAAATTGAATCGAAAGCTCTTTTAGATGATGCCAAGGCAGAATCTGAAAAATTGATTGCAAATTCATATGTTATTCAGGAAGCTGTAATTGAAGCAAATGCAATAATAAAACAAGCTGAAGTTGAGATGCAAACATATAGAACAAATATAGAAGATACAATTGATCAGAGAATAGATGACATTCAGAATAAAATTGATCAACTTTCTAATTTTTTAGAAAATGAAAAAAATAAACTACGTGAGCCCAGAAACATAGAAAACCCAGAAAATTAATGAAGCTCAATTCAAAGATAAAAACCATTGATATAGTTAATTCTCCTGTTCCTTTAGTTGTTAATCTTTCAGGGAAATTTGAAATTTCTTATGCAAATCATTTCACAGAAGATCAAGATTTAGTGAATTTAATTTCGGAACTTTATATTGATGATTCAATATTAAATATTGATATCAATTTAGAACTTTCTTATAAATCAGAATGCGCAAGATGTCTCTCTAAAAAGGCAAATAAGATGAAAAATTCAAGATTATTTAAGCTAAATATCGATGTAGAAAATGATTATGAAATTAATTTTGATAGAGAATATGTAGATATAGAGCCATTTATTTCAGAAATAATAATCGATAATTTAGATAGACTTTATATATGCAGTAATAAATGTAAAGGTTTATGCGGTATTTGCGGTAACAATATGAATAAAATTAAGTGTAATTGTGAAGAAAAAAACTTAAAAGAAAGTCCATTTTCTTCCCTAAGTCAGCTAGATTTGTAGTTTGAAAGGAATATAGCAATGGCAGTACCAAAGAAGAAGATGTCTAAATCAAGAACTAGACGCAGAAAAGCTACGCATAAAATATCTAAACCTCATTTTGTAGTAGATCCTGAAACAGGTGTAGCAAAACAATCTCATAGAGTAAATCCTGCTGATGGTACTTATAACGGTCGTCAAGTAAAAGAACCTGAAGTAAGTTAAGTTTGCTATGAATACTATTGCTGTTGATGCAATGGGTGGAGACTCTGCTCCAATCGATATCGTTAAAGGAGCTATTAAAGCGAAAGATCAGGGTGTCGATGTTGTTTTATGTGGTGATAAAAATTTAATTAATCCATATTTAGAAAATCATGAAATACCTGTTTTTGATTTTCCCCAAGTTATTTCTATGGATGAAGATCCATTAAAAGCTATAAGAAATAAAAAGAATGCATCAATAGTTGGATGCATGCAATTACTTAAAGACAAAAAAGTACAGGCTGTATTTTCTGCAGGTTCTACAGGCGCAACATTAATAAGTGCAATTTCAATTCTTGGAAAACATAAGGGAGTTATTAGGCCTGTCATAGCTTCTGTGTTGCCTTCGTTAAGTGGTAATACAATTCTTCTTGATTCAGGAGCTAGTTTAGATGTAAAGCCAAAAGTTCTTTTTCAATATGGAATAATGGGAGCAAAATTAGCTGAAGTAATAATGGATATCGACAATCCTAAAGTAGGTCTTCTAAATAACGGAGAAGAGGAAACTAAAGGTCGAGATGTAGAAAAAGCAGCATATAAATTATTAAAGAATAGTAATTTAAACTTTGTTGGAAATATAGAAGGAAGAGATTTTTCAACAAAAAAAGCTGATGTGTTTGTTACTGACGGATTTACTGGAAATGTAGTATTAAAAACATTAGAAGGCACTGCAAAGTTACAGCAAAATCTAATTTCTTCAGCACTGTTAGATAATTTATTTAAACCTTTGTTAATTCCCGTAAAAAAAGCTTTGCAACCTGTTAAAGATCAGCTTAATCCAGATAAATCTGGTGCTTCATACTTACTAGGTGTAAACGGAGTAGTCACAATAGGTCATGGTTCTTCTAATTCTGAAGCAGTCAAAAATGCAATTATATATACAGAAACTGCTGTAAAAAAAGATTTAATCAGTAAGTTTTCCTCCGCATTAAGTGAATTATGAAAAGCATAGAAGATTTCGAGAAAACAATAGGGTATAGCTTTAAAGAAAAAAAACTTTTAAAAATTGCTTTAACTCATAAATCTTATTTAGACGAAAACCCAGATCTAATATCAAATCAGCGCTATGAGTTCTTTGGAGATACTATTTTGGATTTTGATTTAACTGAATACCTTTTTAAACATTTTCCAGATTTAGATGAAGGAAGTCTTACAAAGATAAGATCAAGTGCTGTTAATCAGACGAATTTAGTGAAATTAGGTAATGAAATAAATATTGGATCTTTTATGTTTTTAAGTAAAGCAGAGGATTCTACCGGAGGTAGGAACAAATCATCCATAATTGAAGATGCAGTAGAAGCTTTAATTGCAGCATTATATTTTGACGGGGGATTAACCGCAGTAAATGGCTTTGTTTCTAAATACATATATCCGAGCATAAAAGAGCTTTCTGAAAATCCTGGACAGAAAGATTATAAAACAAGACTTCAAGAGTATTATGCGAAAGTTGGGAAAAAAGTAAATTATATGGATTCATCTACTGGTCCGGATCATGATAAAAAATTTCAAACACAAGTTTTTTTGGATAAAGAAATTATCGGAGTTGGAGAAGGCAAGTCAAAGAAAAGTTCACAACAAGAAGCCGCGAAACAAGCATTAGAAAAAATAAATGCCTGAACTGCCTGAAGTAGAGTCAATTAAACGTTCGTTATCTTCAAATATTGTTGGTCAGAAACTAGAGAATTATAAAATCTATGATCATAGAACAAATAGATATAATACTAAAAAACCAACGATTAAAGAATCTTTATCAGGAATATCAAGAAAAGGTAAACTTTTAATTTTTGATTTTGAACATTATTCGATCATTTTTCATTTAGGAATGAGCGGAAGAATCCAAGTAAACGATAAAAAAAATAAACATACAAGAGCCCGTTTTTATTTTGACAAAGATACAGTAAATTTTGATGATATTAGAAGATTTGGATTTATTAATATCATAAAAGCGGAATTTAAAATTGATTATTTGAATAAAATTGGTCCAGATGTGTTGGAGATTAGTACAAAACAATCAAGAATAATTATTGATAAAAGTAAGAAATCAAAATCATTGATAAAAGATTTTATACTTAACCAAAAATACATGAGTGGAGTAGGTAACATTTATGCAAACGAAATATTGTTTGCCTCAAGAATTCACCCTGAAACAAAAGTAAATGCTTTAAGTAGCAATAATTGGGAAGATTTATTTAATAACACCAAAAAAATTATGCGGTTAGCAATTAAAAACAATGGAACAACTTTAAGTGATATGACTTATTTTTTGCCTTATGGTGAATTTGGTTCAAATCAGAATTTTTTAAAAATATATAGCAAAACAAATTGTTTTAATTGTGGACATATAATTGATAAAATATACATTAACCAAAGAGCTACATATTTTTGTAGGAAATGTCAAAAATTAAAAAATTAAAAGTTCAACTAAATAGAGACGGTTCTCTTGAATCGACTCACTTTGTTAACGTATATAAAAATGACCAAAATGAATATGATTATTTTTTTCCAAGATCAGCTGTTAAACCTTTTCAACTTATCCCTCTTCTTTATGAAGCCCAAAATCAAAATATATTATTAACAAGTGAAGAAATAGCTATATTTTCATCTTCTCATTCTGGTCAAGAAATTCATACAGAATTAATTAAAACAATTGCAAAAAAATATGATTTAGATCTTGAAAGATTAGTTTGTGGAAAACAAAGACCTTTTCATGAACCTACCGCTGATAAATTACTACAAAATAATAAAGAATATACAAAATTACACCATAACTGCTCAGGAAAGCACCTTGCCATGCTTTTATTTTCAAAAATTCTTAACGAGGATAACAAAATTTATCATACCTTTAAAAGTAAAACACAATCGATAGTTAAAGAGTTCTTTCAATTTATTTTCACTGATAATGATATTGGTTTTGGCACAGACGGATGTGGTCTTCCAGCGATACATTTACGAACTGATAGTTTTTTAAAAGCGGTTAATAAGATAAAAACTACAGAATACTCTAATAATTGGTCTGATATGTTTAATTCTTACCATACAAACCCATTACTTATTGGCGGTGAAAATCGAACAGATACAAATATCATTCTCAATTCAAGCAAAACAGTTTTAGCTAAATCTGGTGCAGAAGGTGTTCTATTTGTTACGAATAACGATGAATCATATTTGTTTAAATGTATTGATGGAAGTAAAAGGGGAGTAGATTTAGCTGCAACTAAATACTTAAACAAAATAGGAATGGTTAATGAAAAACCCTTTCAATATTTAAGCAATCTTTATAGTTTAAATACTCAAAACACTAAGGCAGTCACGATAACTGTTTCTTAAATTTTTTCAATTTAAAGCAAATTATTCTATTTTTTACTATTATTAAGTTAACAACAGGGTAAATAATGTATTTAAAATCTTTAGATATTAATGGCTTTAAGTCATTCTATGAAAAAACTTCTGTTGACTTTTCTAATAAAGTCAATGTAATAGTTGGACCGAATGGTTCTGGTAAATCCAATGTCGTTGATGCAATTTCTTGGGTATTAGGTACTCAAAGTCCAGCAACCTTAAGAACTAATAAGATGGAAGATGTTATATTTGCTGGTACTGAAAAGTTGTCTCAAAAAGGTTTTGCAGAAGTTTACTTGAATTTTGAAGTGGATGAAAAATTATTCAATGGAAATTCTGAAATATCTATTGGGAGAAAATTGTTTAGGGATGGTACATCAGAATATTTTATGAACGGATTAAATTGCCGTTTGTTAGATATTCAAGAATTTTTAAATGATGTTGGGATTGGAAAGCAGCAACATATCATTATTTCACAGGGGCAAATAGCTGAAATTTTGAATTCTAAACCTGAAGATCACAGAACAACCATTGAAGAGGCAGCCGGAATTCTTCCACTTAGAGTTAAGAAAGAAAAATCATTAAAAAGAATTGAATCTGGCGAGAAAGAAATTAAGAGAGCAAAAGATGTTCTTCGTGAGATTAAAAAACAACTTAAACCTCTGCAAGATCAAGCAGAAAAAGCAAAAATACATGAAGAGAGTACAAAGCTCCTAAAGAGTAAAGTTATTGAACTGAATGTCATGATGTTCAGAAAATTTGATGATAAATATAAAAGTTTTGTAATTGAAGAAAATTCCTTAGATCAAAACTTAGAAGATATTGATAAAAAATTAAATACATTAAAAGATCAAAAAGGTCAGATAAATAATGAACTTGGTGATGGATACTCAATAGGTTCAACATTTAAAGATTACTCTGGAAAATTTTTAAATCTATCTGAGCAACTTAGGTCTTTAGCTCAAGTTGCATATGAGAGAAAAGATAATCTAGAACGTGAAGAAATTAAAGCTTCCGAAGAGCTAAATAAAACTATTAATAAAATAAATGAAAATAATAATCAAATATCAATGCTCACCTCTCAGTTGATGGATAAAAAGCAAAGCCTAACTAATTTAGAAAATCAAAGTGTAGACATTAAGTATCAAATTGAAGAGATTATTAAAAAACTATCTGCTTCTACAGAGGTAAATGAAGCAGTTTTAGAAAGTGAAATCAAACAAATTAGACAATCAATTGATATTACAAATAAAGATTTACAACTTTTTGAAAAGGAATTTTCAAAGTGGGAAGAAGATCTACAAATTTCAGAATCTTTGTTAAATGATTTAAACATAAAATTAGAATCGTATCAAATTCCAAAAGATTTAGTTGAAGAATTTCCGGCTCATACAAAAAAAATAATACGAAGAGAATTAGACATTAATAAAAATAATATTCTAAAAATTAATTTTGATTCTGAAAATTTAAATTCTGAACTTCTTAAGAAAGAAGAGCTCCTCTCAAATATTTTTCATAAAGAAGAATTTAAATCTGATATAAACAAACAAAAAGATGAATTAGAAAATAAACTTAAACAATTAGAACAAGATATAAGTCTTATTAGCAATCAACTTATTACATCTCAAGAAAGAATAAAAAATCTTTCTAATCAGAATACTGAATTAAATATTGTAAAAAAGAATCTTGAGGGAATTGATAGATTACATCAGAAGTCACAGTTATCTGAAATAATCAATTCTGCAAAAACTTTTATAGAGTTTACAAACTCAACTTCTAATAAATTAGAAATAGAATCTGAAAAATTTGACCAAAAATATGGAAATTCTAATAAGAAAATTGAAAGAATAGATGAACAAATTGAAAATTTAAATAATGAGCTTTTCAATACAAAAGATATGTTAACTAACGTAGCAATCAAAAAATCTGAAATGGAGAGTTCTAAGAGCAATCATTACTCTAATTTAGTAAATATATATGGTTTGAATATTGATCAAATTAATCAATATGGAATTATTGCTGCAAATCAAAGTGAATTAGAAAATGAAATTAAACTTCTTGAAAACAAGTTAGAAGAGATAGGTACTGTCAATTACCTAGCAAAAGAAGACTTTGATTCTTTAAATCTCAGATATGAAGAAATACAGTCTACCATTGATGATTTACAGCTTTCAAAAAAAGAGTTGTTGTTAAACATTAAAGAAGTAGAAACTGAAATAGAATTCAGAATAGAATCATCATTTAATTCTATATCTGTACATTTTTCTGAAATATTTGAAACATTATTTCCAGGGGGTAAAGGATCACTTTCCTTCACTGATAAAACAAATATTTTAGAGACTGGCATAGAGATATCAGTACAACCAAGAGGCAAGAAAGTCAAAAAACTTTCATTATTATCTGGTGGAGAGAGATCATTGGCTGCAATTGCATTTCTATTTTCAATATTTAAATCTTTTCCGAGTCCATTTTATATTTTAGATGAAGTTGAAGCAGCTCTTGATGATGCAAATCTTCATAGAATGATTAATTTGCTCGATAAAATAAAAGAAGATGCACAATACATAATTGTTACACATCAACAACAAACCATGCATGCTGGAGATGTGTTATATGGTGTAACTATGGAGCCAGGTTCTGGATCTAGAGTGTTCACAAAGACAAAAGAAGATTTTGAAAGTTTAATAGGTACTAATGAAAAATAGCGACTTAGCTGATTTAGCTAGAAATATTGCTGAAAAAGCATATGCACCATATTCAAATTTTAGAGTTGGTGCAGCACTGATTACTGATTCTGGAAATATATATACTGGTTGCAATATTGAAAACGCATCATATCCAGCAACAGTTTGTGCGGAAGATGTTGCAGTTGTTAAGGCTATATCAGAAGGTGAAAAGAGTATTGACACAATTGCGGTTGCATGTATTGATGCTGAATCAGACACTGCAATATTTCCATGTGGAATTTCTCGTCAGAGATTAGCTGAATTTGATACAAAGAAAGTGATTGTTGTTGAGAAAGACGGTTACAAAGAATATACCTTTGACGAAATACTTCCTTATAATTTTAAATTTTAAAGATTTTGATTAATTTTTGGAATAACACTTAAAGTATCGCCAACAATACCTAAATCAGCTAATTGAAATATTGGTGCCTCTTCATCTTTATTAATTGCAATAATGAATTTTGAATCTTTCATGCCAACCTGGTGTTGCGTAGCTCCAGATATTCCACAGGCAATATAAACATCTGGTTTCACTGTTTTACCTGTTTGACCTACCTGCTGAGAATATGGCATCCATCCTGCATCTACAATTGCTCTAGTTCCGCCAATAGCTGCGTTCAATTTTGCTGCTAATTCTTCAACAATAACTAAATTTTCTTTATCTACCATTCCTCTTCCAGCTGAAATCACCACTTTTGAATCTTCCAATTGTGGTCCAGTTTTTTCTTCTTTATAAATGTCAAAAATGGCAACGTCAGAATTTTCAACTTCAATAGTTTCAAAATTATTATTTAATTCAACATCAGCGGGTTCAAAAGATTTCGGTCTTACTAATAAAAGCGAATGATTAGATGCAATCTTTGATTTATATAAACTTTCACCGCCATTTATGGAATTGATTGTTGAAACCGCATCTCCATTAATTTCAAAATCGATAACATTTGATACAGGACTTGAATTTAAGTCTACAGAGATAAAAGAAATCAGATCTCTACAAAGGTATGTGGATGACCCTAAGATCAAGTTAATACCTTCATCATTCACAATTTTTGTAATCAAATCTGTAACTTTACTGAATTGTAAAGATTCACTGCTTCTTTTGATATAGGTTTGTTTAAAAGATTCAGAACCAATTGTTGGGTCATCGTCACTTCCTATTGTTACAACTTGATAATCGAGACTTTCATCTTGTGCTTTTTTAATTATCTCTAATGTTCCACTGCTAAGCGTTCCATTTAAAATTTCACCTAATATTAATGTTTTCATATAACCTTAAGTTCCTTAAGTTTGTCTACAATAACTTGGAAAGCTTCTCCTTCATCAATAATTTTTTCACCATTTTTTGAATTTTCAAGTGCTTCAATGCTGATAAATTCTAAGTTTTGATCTGTTGTGATGTTTAGCGTGCTTAATTCGACTTTTTCTATTGGTTTCGACTTTGCAGCCATAATATCTTTAAAATTTGGATATCTAGGTTCTACACCTCCAGCAGTTACTGATATAACACAATTTTGTGGCATTTTTACTTTTTCGGATCCCTCTGATGTTTGCCTAGTAAGTGATACATCTTCACCAATTTCTATAGCTTTAACATAAGATATACAATCTAAGTTCAAAAATCTTGAAACTTGTTGTGGTACCGTTCCTGAATAACCATCAGTAGATTCGGTACCAAAAATAACAATATCTGCGTTGGTTGTTTTTGCGAGTTCACTTAAAACATTAGCTGTCATTAAAGAATTAGCGCCTTTTAAAGAGTCATCATCTACATATAAGGCTTTATCTGCACCCATCTGTAATGCTTGTTGTAAGCCTTTCATAGTTCCTGCGGGACCCATAGAAATAATCGTAACTTCAGCATCATACTTTTCTTTTAACTGAAGTGCTATTTCAATACCATACCTGTCAGTATCGTCTAAAACTTGTTCTTCAGGCCTGACGATTATCCCATTGTCATATGATGTTTCGTTTGCTGGATCCGGAATCTGTTTAGCGCATACAGTGATGTTCATAGATTTTATATTAATTAGAATTAATTATTACCGATATTTATTTCAGACAAAAATTCTTTCATAAAGTTTTGAAGTTTTACTTTAGATTTCTCAGCAATTTCAATTACTTCATTATGATCTAATGGATTCTGGCTTATTCCAGCGGCTAAATTAGTAACTAATGAAAAAGCTACAGTTTTTATACCTGCATGCTTGGCTACAATTGCTTCAGGAACTGTTGACATTCCAACAAGATCAGCTCCTATATTTTTAGCAAAATTTACCTCTGCAGGTGTTTCATAAGAAGGACCAGTAAACCAGGCATATACACCAGTTTTAAACTCAAAATGATTTTTCGCTACTTTTTCTGCTAACGTCAACAATTCAGAATTGTACACTTCAGACATATCTGGAAATCTTGGTCCAAATTCTTCTAAGTTTTTACCAATTAATGGATTATCACCAGTTAAATTAATATGGTCAGTAATCGCAACAATATCACCAGGGATATACTCTGAAGAAATCCCTCCAGCGGCATTTGTAAGTATTAGAGTTTTTGCACCTAGCATTATAAATGTTCTTATTGGGATAACTAATTCTTGAATAGGGTAACCTTCATAAAAATGAGCACGACCAGACAGAATTGCAGTTATTTTTCCCTCAATATTTACAATACTTAATTTCCCAGAATGACCTTCGATAGAAGGCTGTAAAAAATTGGGTATTTCAGAATAATTTAATTGATATAAGGGTTTGTAGTTCTCTTCAAAACCACTCATACCAGATCCTAATACAATTACAGATTCTATAGTTTTTCCTTCAATGATTTCTGAGATAAAGGCTTTAGACTCTGTTATTTTTTCGATCATTTGATATTAGGTTAATAAGTTAAATTCGATTTAAAAAGCTTTTACCTGGAAATATATTATTTAACTCAAAAAAATCACAGATTGTTGAAGCTACATTATAGAAACCTTCAAGATCACCAATATATTCTGCTTTACCATTTTTTTTATAAGCAACCATCGGAACATATTCTCTTGAATGATCTGTTTTACCATCTGTTGGATCTGTACCATGATCACCTGTAAAAATTATTAGGTCGTTTTCACTCATGATATCTAAAATTCCTTGAATTTTCCTATCAATAAGTTTTAATCCTTCATAATATCCTTGTGGATCTTCTCTGTGGCCATACAGCATATCTAAATCAACTAAATTAACAAAAATAAAATCATGGTTACCATTTTTGGCTTCATTATGTAGGTATTCAAGTCCATTTGAGTCACCCTCAGTATGTACAGCAGTTGTCAAAAACATTTCTCCAAATAAATCGCTAATCTTACCTATTCCATATGTAGATAGATTATTTTTATATAAATAACTTAAAATTGTTTCGCCTGGAGGATTCATGCCAAAATCTTTTCTATCATAAGTTCTAACAAAATTGTCATATTCTCCAATAAATGGTCTCGCTATTACTCGTCCAATATTGTATTCATCACAATATTTTCTTGAAATCTCGCATATTTTGTAAAGTTCCTCAACAGAACAAACATTTTCGTGAGCGGCAATTTGAAAAACTGAATCTCCAGAAGTATATAAAATTAATTTTCCCGATGATAGATGCTCTCTTCCCAATTCTTTTAATATTTCAGTACCTGATGCATGTTTGTTGCCTATGAATTCAATATTTGCTTCTTTTTGAATTGAGTGAATTAACTCCTGAGGGAATCCTTGAGGATAAGTTGAAAAATCTTGTTCAGTTATTAAACCTGCGAGCTCCCAATGTCCAGTAGTAGAATCATTTCCAATTGACTTTTCTGAAAGTCTGCCAACAGTAGCAATATGGTTAGTATCCATATTTTTTACTTCAGTAATTTTTCCAAAACCTAACTTTTCCATAGTTGGTAAATTGACACCACCTACAGCATTCGCAACATTTGAAAGAGTATTTGTTCCTAAATCACCATATTTATCCGCATCAGGTGCTTCACCAACACCTAAAGAATCAATAACGACAAGAAAACATCTTTTCATTAAGTTGTACCAAAAAGCCTATCTCCCATATCTCCAAGGCCTGGAACTATATACCAACTTTCGTTAAGTTTTTCGTCTATATTACCTGTTATCAATGTAATATCTGGATGCTCTTTTTCTAACCGTTCAATACCCTCAGGGGCAGAAATAACAGTTAGAGCAATAATTTCTTTTGGTTTTTGTTCCTTTACTTTATCAATGGCAAAAGATAGAGAACCTCCAGTAGCAAGCATAGGTTCTAATATAAAAATGTTTTTGTTATTTAAATCAGGTAAATTTTCATAATAATATTCAGGTTCTGCAGTTTCTTCATTTCTTTGAACACCAATATACCCAAATGAAACATTTGGTAAAAGCTCTTTAACTCCATCCATTAAACCTAGTCCAGCTCTTAGTACGGAAATAGCAACACTGTCGTTTTCTACTTCATAACCCTTAGTATCTACTAATGGTGTAGTTATATTTTTTTCTTTTAATGAAATATTTTTAGTACCTTCAATAAAAAGTAAATATGAAAGCTTGGTTGCGTATGCTCTAAATTCTTCACTGTTGGTATTTTCGTTTCTGAGTATTGTTAAATAGTGACTTTTAAGTGGATGAGATAATTCAATTACTTGCATTAAAAATTAGGTTAGCAAAACATTAAATCTTTTCTAGTTATTTTTGATAAGAAGTTAATCTAATAAAAGTACATTTTATGCTCTACTTAATGTAATATAATGTATTGCTATTTAAAAAAGGAAATTAATGCCTGTAAAGATAAGACTTGCACAAAGAGGTAAGAAAAAGAATAGAACATACAGAGTAGTTGTTGCCGATTCTCGCTCACCAAGAGATGGAAAGTTTATTGAGGACTTGGGTTACTATGATCCACATCATAACCCTTCAAAAGTCGAAATTAATGTTGATAAAGCTGTGTCATGGTTAGACAAGGGAGCTCAGCCATCAGAGCGTGCACAAAAATTATTAGAAATTTCTGGGGCATGGGCTCAGTGGAGATCATCAAAAGGAGAAGTTGTTTCTATTCCTACTGCTCCTGCAGAAAAAGTTAAAAGCAGTTCAAAGGCAAATAAAAAGAAAGAAGAAGCTACTCAAGAAGAAACTTCTGAAGAATCTTCAGAAGATACAGAAGAGGAATAATTTATGGCCGCAGGTTCAATTGTAAAAAACGTAGTTGAATATATTGTTACGCAAATTGTGGAGGACACAAAGTCTGTGAAAGTCGACATTGCAGATTCAGACGATGAAAATGTAACAATTGAAGTTAGAACTTCTCCAGATGATATGGGAAGAGTTATTGGTAAAAGAGGAAGAGTTGCTAGAGCGATTCGTACAGTAGCTCAAGCAGCAGCAGATGAAGAAGGTCTTCAATCTAGCGTAGAATTTATTGACTAATAATAATTTATATCAAGTTGCTAAATTAGGTAAACCTCACTCACTTAGGGGATTTCAATATATAAACATAGACAATTTTTTTAGAAGGTTTGACTTAAGCAATATATCAATGCAAGTTGGTAATGAAGAATTAATAGTTGAGAATTTTAAAACCCACTTAAAAGATAGAAATCTAATTAAATTTAAAGATTTTGATACTATTGAGTCAATTGAGAGATTAAGGGATGAGGTTGTCTCTATTTCAGATAAATATAAAAATGATTTTCTAAATGATAGTAAATTACCTTGGCCTGGTTTTTTTATAAATAAAAACTTAGGTAAATCAGATTTAGTTTTACTTGGGTTTAATTTTTCTCAAAACTTTACATTTTGCGAAGTTTCTAATTTAACTGATTTTCCAATTCCTTATAATGATAAGTTTTTTTCATATCAGAATAATCAACTTATTTTAATTAATGACAACCTAACTGTTTAACCAGTCAAAAATTAAATTACTATATTTATCTTTTACCATATTTTCTGGATGCCATTGAATACCAATAGCATTCCATTCATTAGTAGTTTCAATTCCTTCAATCACACCATCATTTGATTTTGCAGTTATTTTTAAATCTTCACCTAATTTATCAATACCTTGATGATGTATAGAATTTACCATTATGTTTTTTTCTTTAATTATTTCAAATAGTTTTGATTCTTCATAAACTTCAATATCATGAATGTGAGATCGAGCATCTTCGAATGGTTTATCGTGCTCAATTTCTTTAAAACCTGAATCATTAAGATCTTGATATAAAGTACCGTTTTTATAGACATTCAATAATTGATGTCCTCTACATATTGCAAGAGTTTTAACATTGTTTTCTTCTGCAGATTTGAGTAGATTTAATTCAGTAAAATCTCTATTGTCTGATATTCGAATTGTTTTAGAATCAATTTTTTGGTTATACCTTTCTGGGTTTATATCTCCACCTCCAGAAATTATCAAAGCATCAAATTTTGAAGCATCAATTGCAAGATTATTATTTTGTGGACCAATAACTATTGCAGTATTCCCAAATTTGTTACATAAGTTTATAAAATCATTGTTTATTACAACACATGGAATATTTCCAGGTGCCATTTGAACATCTTTTATTCCAGTTGAGATTCCAATTAATTTATTCATATACAAAAATACATTGAACTTCCACTGACACATTCAGTGGTAAGCTGGAAACTCCAACAGCAGACCGTGTTGACTTTTCGTCAAAATATTCTGCAAGCTTATCCGTAAAACCATTCAATACTTTTGCGTGATCTTGAAAATCATTATCAGCATTTACGAATCCCAATACATTTACAGGCTGTAGATTTTCAATTTCACCATTTGCTAAAAGTGTAGATATAGTTAATTCAGCACATAGGGAAGCAGCCTCATAACCATCTTCTATTGATACCTCAGAAGGTATCTTTCCTTGATATTTTTTCTTTTCAGTAAATGGAACGTGGCCAGATGTATATATGTAATTTCCAACTTTTTTATATGTTACATAATTTCCAATAGCCGATGGTGCAACTGGTAATTCTTTATCCATTATCTAGTAAGTTTCCAATTAAATCTACAACTCTATTTGAATATCCCCACTCATTGTCGTACCAGCAAACTACTTTTACATGATTTCCTTCTAGTAACTGAGTAGACGAAGCATCGTATATACTTGAATGCGGATTGTTCAAAATATCAGTAGATACAAGAGGAACTTCTGAATACTCTAATATTCCATTTAACTCATTTTCTGCAGCATTCTTAACTGCCTTATTGATATCATCTATAGAGACTTTTTTTTCTAATTCAACGACAAGATCAACTACGCTTCCATCAGGAACTGGTACTCTCATAGCCATTCCATCTAATTTACCATTAAGTTCTGGAAGAACCATACCAACAGCTTTTGCTGCACCTGTTGATGTAGGGATAATATTTTGAGTTGCACTACGTCCTCGTCTAAAGTCACTATGGGTAGTTTCAGCTAATGCTTGATCATTAGTATATGCATGTACAGTTGTCATCAATCCGGATATAATTCCAAAGTTATCATCTAAAACTTTTGCTATAGGAGCTAAACAGTTTGTAGTGCAAGATGCATTTGATACTATTTTATCTTCAGGCTTAAGATCACCATCATTGACACCGAGGACTATAGTCGCATCTATATCGTCTTTTGGAGGTACAGTTAGTAATACTTTTTTAGCTCCAGCATCAAGATGCTTATTTAATGATTCACTATCTCTAAATATTCCAGTTGATTCAACAACAACATCAACATCCATTTCTTTCCAAGGAAGCTCCGCAGGGTCTTTAATTGAAGTTAATTGTATAGTTCTATCATCTACAATTAATTTGTCCCCAGCAACGCTTACCTTTCTATCTAATATTCCCATTACTGAGTCATGTTTAAGCAGATATGCAAGATTTTCATAGTTCCCTAAATCATTTATTGCCACAACATTTATATCAGAATCATTTTCTACAATAATCCTTAGAATTGATCTACCAATTCTTCCAAAACCATTTATAGCAACGTTACCCATTTAAAGTTCCTGTCCCAATCGTTTGATAGTGTCTATTATTCTTGCAGCGTAACCCCAGCCGTTATCAAACCAAATTATTAATTTTATTTTCTTATTATTAATACCCATTGTAGCAAGACCATCTATCAGTCCAGAAAATGTGCTTCTGACTACATCAGACGAAACAATTGGGTCGTATGTAATTCCGATTATATTTTTTAAATCATTTTCTGAATAGTTTTTTAGCAGATTGTTAATTTCTTCAATAGTCGTTTCTTTTTTAATATCTATTGTTAGGTCTACTGTACTTCCATCAGGAATTGGAACTGTCATTGATGAGGATGCTATTTTATTTTTTAAAAAAGGAAGTACATTTACAATTACTTCTGATGATTTAGTAATACTAGGTATTATATTTTCGCCAGCGGCCCTATTTAGTCTAAAACCTTCACCAGCTACATCAGCTAATCTGTTTGAGTTCGAATATCCATGCACAGTTGTCAAAAAAGCTCTTTCTACGCCTACGTCTTTATTTAAAGCTTTTAGTATTGGTGCAACAGCATTTGCAGTATTTGATCCTAGAGAAAACACATTTGATTTAAAATCAATATTTTCATCGTTTGCACCAGGTACAAAAATTTGGATATCTTTAAAATTTTCTGGTGTAGAGGCAACTATTACTTTTTTACAGCCTTTTGATAAATGTACATCAACTTCTTCTTTTGTTTTTGGTTTACCAGTTGCAAGTACTACAACATCTGTCCCAATTTTTACCCAATCAGCTTCATCTCCATCTTTCCAAGAGTTAAATATAATTTCTTTTCCATCTACAACAATACCTGTTTCTGTCTCATGGATTTCAGCATTCAATTTTCCGTATATAGAATCATATTTGAGTAAATAAATTAAGTTTTTTTTATCAGCAGTATCAGATATTGAGACTATGTTAATGTCTTTGTCTCCCAATGTCTGTCTAAATAGATCTCTACCTATTCTTCCAAAACCAACAAGTGATACATTTGTCATTAACCCTCACAAAACTATTGATTAATTGTTGTTACAATCAACTAATAATATACCTTAAAAACACTAAGTATGAGAGAATTAAGAAGAAATATTCACGATTCAATTTTTGGATCTGAACCAACTGAAGATTTGCTTACTAAAGCATTTGATAGAAAAAAAAACTATTTCGGGAATACAATAACCTACAGTCCAAAAGTATTCATACCACTTACGACAATGTGTAGAGATAGTTGTGGATATTGTACTTTTGTTAAATCACCAAATGAAGGCGGAACATATTTAAACGAAGAAGAAGTTTTAAGTATTGCAAGTGCTGGTGATGAAGCCGGTTGTTATGAGGCTTTATTTACATTAGGGGATAAGCCTGAATTAAGATGGGACTTTGCATTGACTCAACTCGAGCAACTTGGATTTTCTTCAACTCATGATTACTTAATCAATTCAATGCAAAAAGTAAACGAAACGTCTAAGCTATTTCCACATGCAAATCCTGGATTGATGAGTTTTGAAGAAATAAAAGAGCTAAAAAAATATTCACCATCTGGTGGTTTAATGATTGAAACATTTTCAAAAAATATTTATGATAAGGGACAAGCTCATTACAAAACTCAAACAAAATTTATCGATCTTAGAATTGAATCTTTAGAAAATGCTTTACAAGCAATGTACCCTGTAACAACAGGGCTTCTTTTAGGGCTTACTTCTACCAAAGATGAAGTGATAGATGATATAACAAACCTCATTTTATTGATTCAAAATAATATGGCTATTCAAGAGGTCATCCTTCAAAATTTTAGAGCTAAAAAAAATACGATTATGAAAAATAATTCTGAAATTACAAATGACTTATTTTTAAGAATAATTGCGACTACTAGAATTTATTCTCCTTCTCATATTTCGATACAAGTTCCTCCTAATTTGTCGCCAGACATAAATTTGTTTCTTAAAAGTGGAATAAATGATCTTGGTGGTATTTCGCCATTGACTATAGATTGGGTAAATCCAGATCACCTCTGGCCAAATATTAATAAATTAAAAAATGATACTTTATTAACTGGTCAAGTACTTAAAAAAAGACTCCCAATATATCCAGAATTTATAAAAAAAGAATGGTTAAACGACGAAATTTTTGAAAAAGTTAATAATATTATTGATACAGATGGATATCCAAAAGACTCACATGAATAAAAACATTTCTTTTTTAAGAATAAGACCATGCGATAACAATAATGAAATTTATCTAAATTCTAGAAGAAAAGAGGGTACATCTGCTTTTTTAATTAAAAGTGAATTAGATCTTGATATTATGGAAATTCATAAAAAAGATTTTCAAACCTTATCTAATGATGCATCAGTAGATTCAGATTGTTGGATAATTAATGACAACAATTGGAAAAATTTTAAGGATATAAATCCCAAAAGAATTGTTTATGATTTTAAAAACAATAAAGAAACTTCTCTTGAGGTTATCGATAGATTGAAGCCCTACACTGTATTGGTTTCAAACTCATTAGATATTGAATTTTTAAAAGCAATAAACACAAAAACTAAATTTATAACAACAGCATACGTTGACACTATTGACGAAGCACTTGACTACATTAAAAAAGGAATAACTGATTTATTGCTGAGAGATTGGAGTTCAGCACAAATTCATGAATTACAAAATATTGATGGTTTTAATTTTTATGAGAGAACATTGCTATCACCAGTTTTTTCAATTGATGAAGCAAGGAATGAATTTACTAAAGAACGTTTTTTTAGATATTTAAGTACAAGAAATGTAAGAGGATTTAGAAGAGAGAAAACTGAATGGTTTCCTGGTAGTGGAAAAGACATACCTCAGTTAAACAATTTTGTCTATAACAATAAAAGCCAAATTAAACATTTTGAAATAGATGAGATTTTAAATAATGTGCTAAATGGTTATCAGATTAATGATGAAGAATTAAACCTACTTTTTAATACTGCTGGTGAAAAAATAAATGATATCGCTGATGTTGCAAATCAATTAAATTTCCTAAAAAATGGTAATAAAGTATCTTTTGTTAAAAACAGAAATATCAACTATACAAATCAATGCTATTACAAATGTGGTTTCTGTGGATTTTCAAAAGGTCCAAAAAGTTTTAATCTTAAAGAAAAACCGTACTCTATTGATATCCAAGAAGTAGTGGATAGAACCGCTGAAGCTTTTGAAATGGGAGCTTCAGAAGTATGTTTGCAAGGGGGAATACATCCTGATTACACTGGTGAATTTTATTTGAATATGGTGAAAGAAATAAAACAAACTGTTCCAGAAATGCACATTCATGGCTTTACGCCTTTAGAAATATGGCAAGGTGCTGAGACAATAAATTTGAGTATTGAAGATTATTTAAAACTTCTTTTAGATGCTGGTCTGAATACCCTACCTGGAACTGCAGCTGAAATATTAGATGATAGAGTCCGAAAATATTTGTGTCCGGACAAAATAACATCATCTCAATGGGCGTATGTGATGGAAGTAGCACACAGTTTAGGAATGAAATCTACAGCAACAATCATGTTTGGACATATAGATGATATAGACTCGTGGGTTAATCATTTCTCACTAATAAAGAATATCCAATTAAAAACTGGAGGCTTTACAGAAGTTGTACCCCTGCCTTTTGTACATATGGGATCTCCAATTTATCTGCAAGGAAAAAGCATGCCAGGTCCTACGTGGGATGAAGTTGTCTTAATTCATTCACTTGCTCGAATATATTTTTCAAATGTAATAAATAATATACAGGCAAGTTGGGTCAAGCTTGGACATGATGGAGCTGGTAAATTATTAGATGCAGGTGTCAATGATTTAGGAGGTACATTAATTAATGAAAATATTAGTAGAGCTTCCGGAGCCGACCATGGTCAAGAAACTACAGATCAGCAATTTATAGATATAATTGAAAATTGCAACAAAACACCTATATTAAGAAATACTCTTTACACAGAATTTAAAAATCCTAAAACTTTAATCCCATATTCATGAATACATATAATGTCATTACACTCTTCCCTAACTTAATTGAGGAGTGGAAAAATATAGGCATTGTGAGACAAGCTATTAAAAATCAGTTAGTAAATATTCAAACTACAAACTTAAGGGAATTTGGAATTGGAGAATATAAACAAGTAGATGATGCTCCATATGGTGGGGGACCTGGAATGGTATTAATGCCTGAGCCATTAGATAATGCGATTAACTCTTCAAATTCAGAGGTTAATGTTTTTCTAACACCATCAGGAGAGCAGTTGGATGAAACTCTATTAATTAAATTATTATCATTTAAGTCCATAAATCTAATTGCAGGAAGATATGAAGGTTTTGATCAAAGAATCTTGGATATGCATGCAGATTATAAAGTTTCTATTGGACACACAGTCATTTCTGGAGGTGAAGTTCCAGCGATGTATATGCTCGAAGCTTTAATAAGAAGGATTCCAGGAGTATTAGGCAATCCAGATTCATTAAAGTATGAAACATTTAATGACAATAAATATGATTTTCCTGTTTATACAAGGCCGGAAACATTTAAAAATCTGTCTGTACCTGAAGTTTTACTTTCTGGTAACCATAAAGATATCGAAGAGTGGAAAAAGAATAATTTAAAAGACATATAAAGTCTATTTACTTATATAATTCATTTCTGGAGTGATTATGGATCTAATCGAAAACATTGAAAAAGAGTATTTAAAAGAAGATTTACCAGAATTCAAATCGGGGGACACTGTAAAGGTTAATGTTAAAGTCTCTGAAGGAAATAGAGAGAGAATTCAAACATTTGAAGGAGTTATTATAGCCGTCAACGGTGTTGGCATTAACAAGACTATTACAGTTCGAAAATTATCATTTGGAGTTGGTGTAGAAAGAATATTTCCTGTACATGCACCAATTGTTGATTCCTTAGAAGTTGTTAGAAAAGGTAAAGTAAGACGCTCAAAACTTTATTATCTTCGGGATCGAGTAGGTAAATCTGCAAAAATTAAAGAAGATCGTAATTAACTAATTATTATTAAATTATTATCAAAAAACTATTTAAATTAATTTCAACAATTGTTTTAGCTGTTCTTGTAGCTACATTAGTTAGGACATTGTTAATTCAGATATATTATATTCCTTCAACATCAATGGAACCTACATTAAAAATAGATGACCGAGTCCTTGTTGTAAAAGATACAATTGTGCAATTAGATATCGCTAGTGGCGATATTGTAGTTTTTTATAATAATGACTCTGAACGCTCTATCAGTTTCTTTCAAGAATATATAGATGGGTTACAAATCTGGAAAATAAGTGATATAAATTCTCAAGAAAATACTGCAATTATTAAAAGAGTGGTTGGAGTAGGAGGCGATACAGTTGAAATATTAGAAAATGGGGAAGTGTTCGTCAATAATTCAAAATTCACAATATTTAATATTGATGAAGGAGTGAACTTCAAGAGAGAAACATTTTTAATTCCTGAAAACGAGATTTTTGTATTGGGAGACAATAGACCAAACAGTCAAGACTCCAGATATATTGGAACTATTCCTATGAGAAATATTATTGGCAAAGCTACTCATTTGATTTATCCATTAGAAAACTTTAAGAAATTAGATGATTGAAGATAAAATTTGGAGCTCCAATCCAAGTACATACATCATTGGAAGTGATGAAGTTGGGAGGGGTTCTTTTGCTGGACCAATTGGAGCAGCTTCTGTAAGAATCAATTACGAACATATAGATTTATTACTTGACGTTAAAGATTCAAAAAAGTTATCTCCAAAAAAAAGAAATCAAATTTTTGAATTAGTCCAAGAAAGTGAAATTGAATATTCCTATATAGAACGTGATAATGAATTTATTGATCTATATGGAATTAAGCTTGCAAATGAAAAAGTCTTAGAAGATTCTATTTCTTCAATATTTCAAGATGGAGATATTGTATATGTTGATCATTTTAAGATCTCTAAGTTTAATGCCATCTCACTTATTAGGGGTGAAGATAATTGCAGGCCAATTGCTCTAGCAAGTATTATCGCAAAAGTTCTTAGAGATAATTTCATGATTGAGATATCAAATAAATACAGTAGATATGCATTTGATAAAAATAAAGGTTATGGAACTAAAGAGCATAGATTAGCTATTAAAAAATATGGACTTACAGATGTCCATCGCAAATCTTTTAATTTAATGCCCAAATAACAACAATTATTGTTAGAAGAAGAGCTGAAATTATATTTAGATAATCTGTTTTATTTGCTTTGTAAGGTTTATTCGGATCAAATCCCATACATACATTCTAAATAGATTTGTATTAAACTTTAAAATATGACACTTGAATCAAATATTGTAAATGAGATTAAATTCTTGCAATTTAATGATGAAAAAGCAATGAATGCTATTAGTGCTGATGATTGGATAAAACTGCAAGAAGAGATTGATTCATTTGAAAATAGTGATCAAAAGTATTTGGTAATCAAACACATCAATGGTAATTATTCTGCTGGAGCTCAATTAGGTGAGACAGTTAATGCTCTTATGGATGATGTTTCGAAAGCAGCCATAAAAATGTGGAATTGCAAAAAACCAATAATTTCTCTTGTTGATGGAATTGCTGCAGGTGCAGGAGCAAACATGATGCTTCTAAGCGATTTTATTATTGCTACTCCACAGACAAGATTTATTGAAGTTTTCGTTAGAAGGGGATTAGTTGTTGATTTTGGAGGCTCATGGGTATTACCAAGAATAATAGGTATTCAAAAGGCTAAAGAATTAATGATGACATCTAATGAAATCAATGGTGAAGAATTAGATAGATTAGGTGTCCTTTACAAGCTAACAAATGCAGAAAATATGGATACAGAATTTAAAAATTTAATTGAGAATTTAAACAAACAAAGTTTCATATCTATATGTATGGTTAAACAACAAATCAAAGATGGTCTAGATTTAACATTTGAAAAATCGATAGGAAATGAAACTATTAATCAAAATAGTAGATTTCAGCATTCAGACGTAGCTGAGGGTATGTCTGCCTTTTTTGAAAAAAGACAACCAGATTATAAAAATACATTGGATGAATAAAATAATTGTATAAATATTCATTTAAGTGTATTTTTATGCAATAATTTGTACTTAAGAAATTGGAGGTTTACTAAGTGAAAACTAGAAAATCACTCCTTTTAATTTTTGTTCTAGCATTGGTAGCTGCTGCTTGTTCAACCGCTGCAACTCCATGTGATGAAGTAGAAATTACAACAGGAGAAAACGGATTACCTGATTTAGGTGGTTGTGAATTTACATTTGCTGTAGAGAATGCATATTTACCATTCAACTATATTGATGCAGCTGATGGTGAAGCTAAAGGCTGGGACTATGATGTATTTAATCATATGGGCGAACTTATGAATTTCGTTCCTGTTTATGTACCAGCAGCTTGGGATGGAATGATACAAGCTGTAGCTGATGGACAATTTATGATTGCTGGTGACGGTATCACAATCACAGCAGAGAGAGATGAAATTATTGACTTTTCTAATGGTTACATCAATCTTGCCCAAAGAGTACTTGTAGCAGTCGGTAACGATGAAATTACAAGTATTGATGATCTTAAAAATGGAGACTATACAGTTGCAACTCAAAAAGGAACTACAAACTATGAGTTTGCTGTTGCTGAATTAGGTGAAGACAAAGTTAAAGCATTTGATGATTTTAACTTTGCTATCCAAGCTGTTATCTCTGGCGATGCAGATGCGTCTATTATTGACGAAACTGCTGGTTTAGGATATATGGGTGCAAATAAAGATCAAGTTAAATTGGTTGGTGGAGATTTAACATCTGAACAACTAGGTTTCGCATTTCCTAATGGAAGCCCGTTAGTAGATGTTGTTAATCAAGGCCTTGCAGCTATGGAAAAAAGTGGAAAACTTGCAGAAATAAATGCAAAGTTCTTTTCACCAGATTTTACAGTTACTTATGATGATATAGCAGAGTGTGATGAAGACATTCCAGCTGAATATCTTCCTGAGGATTGTGACGTATAAATAAATAATTTATTTATATATAAATTTGTAATAGGCACGGAAAACCGTGCCTATTGCTTTATTATTAGAAAAATAGATGAAAATTAAAAATTTATTCAAACCTGATAATTGGTGGTTACTGATATTGATTGGGATCATTTCTTGGATGATTTATGTCATCTTTTCTAATCCAGAATATAACAAAGCCTTCAATTTTATTCTTCCTGGTCTTTCCATAACTTTTTTATCAACAATTATTTCATTTGTAATTGCATTATTTTTGGGCTTGATATCAGGAATTGGGCGTATTTCTAAAAATAAAATTGCAAGTACGATTTCCAGAACTTATATAGAATTTATAAGAGGCGTACCTGTTCTGATTTTAATTTTTACTATTGCATTTGTTGTAGTTGTAAGAGGTGCTGAATTCTTCAACATTAATAATGGGAATGTACCTATGCTTGTAAGAGCAATAATTGCCTTATCAGTATTTTACGGTGCATATATTGCTGAAGTCTTTAGAGCTGGTATAGAATCTGTACCTGTAGGTCAGAGAGAGGGTGGGGCATCTCTAGGTTTAACAGACAGGCAAGTTATGAGATTTATAGTCTTACCTCAAGCTTTTAGAAATATGCTTCCAGCTTTAGGAAATGATTTCATATCAATGATGAAAGACTCTTCTTTGTTATCAGTTCTAGCTGTTGAAGATTTAACTTACAGAGGAAGATTGTATTCAGGAAGTACATTTAGATTTGCAGAGACATATCTTGTACTTACTGTTTTATATTTGATAATAACTTTGATACTATCAGGACTACAGAGAAGGCTTGAGAAAAGACTTGAATCTAAATAATCAATCAGATAGAAACAAAGTACTTGAAGAATATTTAATCTATATCAATAATGTGAAAAATTATTCACAAAATACAATCAAATCATACAACTCTGACATAAAACATTATTTTGAAAATACAGAAAGTGTTGGAGAATTCTCGAGTTATCTAAAACATTTAAACAAGAATAAATATTCAAAGACTTCTATTAATCGTAAAATCACTTCAATCAGGACTTTCTTATCTTGGGCTGTTGACAATAATTACTTTAATCAAAACCAAATAAAAATTGTAAACAATTTAAAAGTTGAGAAAAAACTGCCAAATGTTTTAACTTCATCATATATAAATAGACTCCTAGACAATCTTCCTGAATCTTCTGAAAAAGATATAAGAGATAAAGCAATTTTAGAATTAATGTATTCATCTGGTCTGAGAGTCAGTGAAGTTTCAAATTTAACTTCAAACAGTATTAACAAAAATAATTCTATAAGAGTTTTAGGTAAGGGGAGTAAAGAAAGAGTTTTACCTATGACCAAAAGAGCATATGTTAGTACAAAAAAATATATTGAGACTTCAAGGCCAAAATTTGAGAATGATAAGTCAAAAAATTATCTTTTTCTTGGTGTAAGAGGAGGTCAATTAAGCGACAGAGAAATTAGAAGGATCGTTAAATTTAGAACTGGAACATTTCCACATAGCATTAGGCATACTTTTGCAACACATTTATTAGAGGGCGGTGCTGATTTGAGAATAGTTCAAGAACTACTTGGTCACAACGACCCTAGTACAACACAAATTTATACTCATGTATCTAAAAAGCAACTCCAAAAAAAATACAAACAATCTCATCCGAGGGGTTGAATAATATCTTTTTGATATTAGAATTCAAATGAAAATAGACACCATATTTGCAAGTTTCCTTGGTGAACGAAAGTTTGGAAACCGCTTAGGCAAGGAATATGGGATGTATTAACCAAAGGAGAAATATTGAGTACAACAATGAAAGACCTGCTTGAAGCGGGCGTACATTTTGGTCATCAAACACAAAGATGGAATCCCAAAATGGATAAATTTATCTACGGAGCTAAAAGTGGTATTCACATTTTAGATCTCAGAATCACTTATGACGCTATTGAACAAGCTCAGGAATATGTACAAAAGTTAGTTGCAAATAGTGGAAAAGTTTTATTTGTAGGAACTAAACCACAGGCTCAACAAGTAATTGAAGATCAAGCAATTCGAGCTGGCATGCCTTATGTGAATTTTAGATGGTTGGGTGGTATGCTCACAAATTTTAAAACAATTATAAAACGGGTAGTTTATCTAAAGGAATTAAAATCTTTAGAGTCTTCAGGTGAAATAAACGCATATACAAAATCTGAAAGATTAAGGATTAAAAGAGAAATCGAAAAACTTACTAAATCAATTGGAGGAATTGTAAATTTAAACAAACTTCCGGATGCAATTTTTGTCGTAGATCTCTCAAATGAATCTACAGCAATTACTGAAGCTCAAAAATTAGGCATTCCAGTTATTGGTTTAGCAGACTCAAATGTAAATCCTGAAGGAGTTGAAATTGTTATACCTGGTAATGACGATGCAATTAGATCAATCGAGTTAATTGCTTCAGCAATTGCTGACGCTTGTCTTAAAGGTTCAGGAAAAAGAAGTGAAGTTGAGAATAAGGAGAAAGAATAATGTCAATTTCAGCAGCTGATGTAAAAAAACTACGTGATATGACTGGTGCTGGAATGATGGATGCCAAAAAAGCTCTGTCTGAAAGCAATGGAGATTTTGATAATGCAGTTAAGTATCTTAGAGAAAAAGGCTTAGCAGACTCGAAAAAAAGAGCTGATAAAGAAGCCAACCAAGGAACTATTGGTGACTATATACACTTTCAACAGGATAGAGCTGTTGCTGGTGTACTAGTCGAACTTGCATGTGAAACAGATTTTGTTGCTAAATCAGATGAATTTAAAAACGTTGCTAAGCAAGTAGCTATGCATATAGCAGCTCTAAAACCTGAATTTTTAGATGTTGAAGATGTTCCATCAGAAAGAATTGAGGAAGAAAAAGAAATTATTAAAAAGCAATCCGAAAATGAAGGAAAGCCAGCAGATGTTATAACAAAGATTGTTGATGGAAAAATTTCATCTTTTTACAAAGATTATGTTTTGAATGAACAAACATTTTGCAATCCAGAATTTTATGAGGGTCAAGTTGGTACAATGATTGAAGAGCTATCTGGAAAATTAGGTGAAAAAATTTACATTAAGAAATTTTCGAGAATTGAGGTTGGTACTTAATAATGATTAGGGTTCTACTAAAACTTTCTGGAGAATCCTTTTCTAATCCTGAAACTAATTTTGGAATTGAACCAAAGGTAATTGAAAGAATCGCTTCTGAGATAACAGCAGCTAATAATGAGAATATTCAAATAGGTGTTGTTGTAGGCGGTGGTAACTTTTTTAGAGGCGTACAAGAATCTGCAAAAAACATGGCACAAGCAAATGCAGATTACATGGGAATGTTAGCAACAGTTATAAATGCTGTTGCTTTAAAAGATGCTTTAGACAAGAACGGTACACAAACGCGAGTCCAATCCGCTATAACCATGACAGCTGTTGCAGAACCTTATATTAGACTTCGAGCAATAAGGCATCTTGAAAAAGGTAGAGTTGTTATTTTTGCAGCAGGTACAGGTAACCCATATTTTACAACTGACACAGCGGCTTCACTTCGAGCAGCAGAAATAGATGCGGATTTAATGTTGAAATCAACCAGAGTTGAAGGTGTTTTCGATAAAGATCCAGAAGTTGAAGAGCAAGCTGAGCTTTATAATGAAATTTCATATAAAGATGTGGTCTCAAGCAAATTAAAAGTTATGGATTTAACTGCTATAACACTATGTGAAGAAAACGAAATGCCCATAAGAGTATTTGATGGTACTAAAGAACAAAATATTTACAAAGCCCTTACAGGTGAGAAACTGGGAACTTTAATACAATAATGAGCGAAATACTAATAAAAGATATTGAGCAAAAGATGATTAATTCAATAAATCACTTGGTAGATGAATTTTCAACGATCAGAACCGGCAGAGCAAATCCATCACTAGTCGATAAATTAAATGTAGAATACTACGGAACTAAGACACCACTTCAGCAATTAGCAACTATATCAGTACCAGATCCAAAGTTATTAGTCATACAACCTTTTGACAAAACAGCTCTAGAAGAAATTGAAAAATCAGTTTTAAATGCAGATATTGGTTTAAATCCAACAAATGATGGAGAAGTAATTCGTATACCAATACCACCTTTATCAGAAGAAAGAAGAAAAGAACTTGGTAAAGTAGCTTCTAAATCATCAGAAGATGCAAAAGTTTCAATACGATCACACAGAAGATTTGGCATAGATGAAATTTCCAAATTAAAAGATGAAAATTCTGCTGATGAGATAAAAAGACTGGAATCAAAAGTACAAGAGTTAACTGATAAGTATGTAAATAAAATTGATGAATTACTTTTGGTAAAGCAAAATGAATTACTTGAGGTTTAAAAAATTATTTCAATCAGATAATGATGGTACGTTTTGGCCTGGATACATTGAGCTTCCCGATGAAAATGATTCATCTCAGATAAGCAAAGACCAAGAAAATCCTTCATTTTTCTCATCGAATCCAAGAGTTGTGACTGGTTTAGCATTGATAATTATTGTTGCTGCAATGTTTATCAATAAAACTTCAGCACTAATTTTGTTGGTTATCGTTGGTCTTCTTGCTACTAAAGAATGGTTTGATATGTTCGAATATGAAACAATACTTCCCTATCCGTTACTACTATATGCAGCTCTTGCTCCATTGTTTGTGGCATATTTTTTTGGTTTAAACAATTTTCACATTCCATATTTAATTTTTCCTATAGGTGTGATTGTTTATACAGGAACTTTTGTAAATTATGAAGTCTATGATAAATTCGGAAGCTCATTTTTGTTTCTTATTTGGTTTGGAACAGGTTTAGCTTCAATTGGCTATTTTTTAAATAATTTTGGGCCATTATTTACTTTTCTTTTATTAATTTCAATATCAATTAATGATGTTGCTGCTTATGAGTTTGGTAGGCGATATGGTAAAAGAAAGCTTTCAGAAAGCATATCACCTAACAAAACAGTAGAGGGCTTTGCAGCTGGATTATTTGTTGGATCTATTTTTGTTTTCTTTGTTTTAAATTATTTTTTAACTGTTACCTTAACGCAAAAAATTTTAATTTCTATTTTATTTGTTTTATTTGGAACTTTAGGAGATTTGTTCGAATCAAAAATTAAACGATCTATTGAACTTAAAGACACAAGCTCTTTGTTGCCTGGTCATGGTGGTGTACTTGATAGAATTGATTCACAATTATTAAGTTTTCCTACGCTTGTTCTATTCGTCCATTTTTTAGATTTAATCCAATAAGTGTAATAATTAATATATGAACGCTATTTTAACTATATTATTACTTACTTTGTTTGTAGTACTTCATGAGTTTGGTCATTACATATCAGCAAGAAGATCTAAAATTGCAGTATCTGAATTTTTTGTTGGTTTTGGACCAAAACTATTCTCTTTCAAAAGAAACAATACTGAATATGGCTTAAAGGCTATTTTGCTGGGTGGATACGTAAAGATACCAGGAATGGATGAAAACGAACCTGTATCAGATTATAAAAGTGACGAATTGTTTCATACTGCATCTTGGACTAAAAAGCTTTATATTGCCTCTTCTGGAATATTGGTCAATTTTTTTCTTGCTTGGATAATTTTATTTTCTATATTTGCTTTTTATGGGATAGATCAACCAACATTAAAAATAGCTACCATTGGAGATTCGATAACTGACCCAAATGATGATGCACCATCTAAAAAAGCAGGTTTGTTGCCAGGAGACATAATTTATTCATTTAATGGTTCAGAAGTCCAAAGTTGGGAAGAGTTAGTTTCAATTATCGAGGTGAATCCTGAAAAAAATGTTTCTATAGGATATATTCGTAATTCCCAAATGTACTTAACTACAACTACATTAGAGTCAAGGATTTTTAACAATGAACCCACAGGTTACTTAGGGGTCTCACCGGTACTAGAAAGGCAAACTCTAGGTTTGCTACAAGCTATACCTGCAACAACACTTATTGAGATTGATATGACTAAAGCAGCAATAAAAGGAATATTTACTTTATTCAATCCATCAACTCTTGAAGCTTTACTTGGTACTTATACTGGTGAAGAGGTTCCTGATGAAGTAAGACCATTGAGTCCAATTGGTTTAGCTCAAGCAGGAAATCAAATTGCTGAGGGAGGCTACGTAAATTTATTTAGCTTACTCGCTTTTGTTAATATCTTTTTAGCTGTTTTTAATTCGATACCGTTAGTTCCATTAGATGGTGGAAGAATTGTCTTAGCATTATATGAAGGAATAACAGGTAAAAAAATAGAGGATAAAAAATTATATCCAATAGCTGCTGTTGTAATTTTTATCTTTGTATTCTTAGGGATAACAGCATTTTATCTTGATATTACGCAGCCAATAAGATTATGAAATTTAATAGAAGAAAAACTCGGCAAATTCAAATAGGTAAAGTTGGTATTGGATCAGATTTCCCTGTATCTGTTCAATCTATGACTACAACAAAAACCAAAGATGTAGAATCTACGCTTTCACAGATTTATGAACTAGCAGCTAATGGTGCAGATATAGTAAGAGTAACATGTAATGAAGTAGATGCTGCTACAGGGTTGGTTGAAATCACACAAAGAAGCCCAGTTCCAATAGTTGCTGATGTACACTTTCAATACAAACTCGCACTTGCAGCTATTGATGCTGGTGTCAATGGCTTAAGACTTAACCCAGGAAATATTAGAAAAGAACAACAGATTAAAGAAGTAGCCAAGGAAGCTTTGTCAGCTAACATACCAATAAGGATTGGTGTTAATGGTGGTTCTCTTGACAAAGATTTGCTTGAGAAATATGGTGATGCTACACCTGAAGCTCTAGTTGAATCTGCATTAAAAGAATTAAAGTACTTAGAAGATGTTGGGTTCTATGATATAAAAATATCAGTAAAGCACTCAAATGTACCATTGATGATTGAGTCCTATCGTTTATTAGCTGAAAAAGTTGATTATCCTCTACATCTTGGTGTTACAGAAGCTGGACCGCTACCTGGCGGATTAATAAAATCAACTGCAGGAATTGGAACATTATTAAGTGAAGGTATCGGTGATACGATTCGTTATTCCTTGACGACTGATCCAGTTGAAGAAGCAAAAAGTGGCCGAGCATTATTAGAGTATCTTGGCCTAAGGGAAAGAAACTCATTAGATCTTATTGCATGTCCAAGTTGTGGTAGAGCAGAGGTTGATGTAATTAAAGTTGCTGAAGAGGCTCAAAATGTTCTAGATAATGAAAACATTCCATTACAAGTTGCTGTTATGGGTTGTGTTGTAAATGGTCCTGGTGAAGCTAGATCTGCAGATTTAGGTATTGCAGCTGGCAAAAATAAAGGGCACTTATTTATAAAAGGTGAAGTTGTAAGAGTTGTTAATGAAAAAGAAATGGTCGATGCTCTTCTAAAAGAAGCCAGGTTAATAGTTGAAGAGGGTATAGAAGCTAGGCTTGCAGCTGCAGATAAAAATGCACCTGAAATAGCCCAAAAAGATGTAAATGAGCTTATAAATTCTCAAGGAGATATAAACAACTTCTTGGAAAGAAAAAAATCAGTTGTCGAGATATCTTCAAATACTGATATTGAAAATTAAAACCTTTAATATATAGTCATGGTTGAAAAAATAACACCTATGTCGAAAGACTTCAACGAGTGGTACACTGACATAATTCAACAAGCACAATTAGCTGACTATTCTCCTGTAAAAGGAACGATGGTAATAAGACCATATGGTTACTCTCTTTGGGAAGGAGTTCAAGCCTACCTAGATAAAAAATTTAAAGAAACAGGTCATGAAAATGCATATTTCCCACTTTTTATTCCCAATTCCTTTATTCAAAAAGAGGCAGAGCATGTTGAAGGTTTTTCTCCTGAATTAGCTACGGTCACACATGCTGGCGGAAAAGAGCTTGAAGAACCTTTAGTCGTAAGACCAACATCTGAGACAATTATTAATCATATGTTTGCAAAATGGATTAAAAGCCATAGAGATTTACCAATGTTAATTAACCAGTGGGCAAATGTTGTTAGATGGGAAATGAGAACGCGATTATTCCTAAGAACTTCAGAGTTTCTCTGGCAAGAAGGTCATACTGCACACAAAACTCAAGAAGAAGCAACAAGTGAAGCTTTGCAAATGTTAGACATATATGCTGAATTTGCAGAAAATGCAGCCGGCGTTTCTGTTGTTAAAGGTATCAAGTCTGCTAATGAAAGATTTGCTGGTGCTACTACTACTTATTCGATCGAAGCAATGATGAAAGATAAGAAAGCATTGCAAGCAGGTACATCACATGAGTTAGGACAGAATTTTTCAAAGGCTTTTGAAATTCAATATTCTGATGAAAACAATGAGTTACAACATCCATTTCAAACTAGCTGGGGTGTTAGTACTCGTTTAATAGGTATGATTATTATGGCTCATGGTGATGATAAAGGATTACAACTCCCACCCAAATTAGCACCTACTCAATCAGTCCTTATTCCAATAATTCCTAATGAGGATAGTAAATCAGTTGTATTAGAAACTGTTAATAAATTACACGAAGAATTGCGTGAAAGTTATCGAATAAAAATTGATGATAGAGATAATATTTCACCAGGTTTTAAGTTCAATGAATGGGAATTAAAAGGAGTACCATTAAGAATTGAAATTGGGCCTAAAGATATAGAAAAAAATTCTGTAGTTTTCTCTAGAAGAGATGGTGTTGATGGCAAGAACTCCGTATCAATAAATGAAGTATCTCAGAAATTAAAAGACAATTTAGACGACATCCAATCTAACTTACTAGAGACCTCAAAGAATTTTAGAAAAGACAATACAATCCATGTAGACAGTAAAGCTGAACTAATTGATACTTTGAATTCAACTCCAGGTTTTGTTACATGTTATTGGGATGAAAATACTTCTGATGAGATTGAAATTAAAGATTTAACCAAAGCTACACTCAGATGCTATCTCTTGGATAATGAAGGTTCTGCCAAAGCTGTAAACAATGAGTCTGTTGAGGGTAAAAAGGCAATTTTTTCTAAAGCATATTAAAAAAGGCTTTAAATAAACTCCAATGTTTGTTACAATTACTTAGAGACAATTTAACTATGTATAGTGGGTTTCAAGCCCGCTTTTTTTATGAATGGAGGTTTATATGGTTTCTGAAAAAGAAATCTTAGAGGCTTTCGATTTATATCTAAGTGAAGAAAATCTTGAACTTTATGACCTAAATATTGTAGATTATCCTTCTATTTCAAGAGTTGAAGTTTATATAGTTAGTGATAATGAAATTGACATTGATTTAACTTCAAGATTAAATAAACAATTTCAAAGACTTCTCGAAAATATGGGTATTGAAAAAGGTTCATATGAAATGATTGTTTCAAGTCCAGGGATTGAAAGAAAACTAAAAACAAACAGGCATTTTGAATTAGCTCTGGGTGAATTAGTAAAAATTAAATTATTTGAACCTATAGAAGATGAATATGTATTAGAAGGTTATATAGAATCGTCTAACGAACAAGACATCAAATTAATTGTTAACTCAGTAGGGGTAGTAATCAATTTTTCTAATATTAAAAGTGCAAAAATTGAATTTAAGCAATTTAAAGAAAAAGTAAAAGGATAAAAATGAAATTAGGTAATGAGAGCAAACAAGCAATAGAGGCATTAGCACTAGAAAAAGGTGTAGCTGTTGAAAGCATGTATGAAGCATTAGTTTCAGCATTTAGGTCAGCTTATATGAGAATACCTGGAGCTGCTGAAGAAGCTCGAGTTACATTAAATCCAGATTCAGGAGAAGTTCTTATTTATGCACAAGAATTAGACAATGAAGGAAATGTCATTGAAGAGTGGAAAGTTGAGTTAGATGAAGACGAGTTTGGGAGAATTGCCGCACAATCCTTTAAGCAAATGATGACAACAAAAATTAGAGATGCAAAACGAGCTACAGTCCTTGATGCTTATATTGGAAGAGAAGGAGAACTTGTCACTGGTATAGTAACTCAATTTGATCCAAGATTTAATCAGACAATACTCGATCTTCAAGATGCTGAAGCAGTAATACCTGCTGGTGAAAGGGTGCCCTTCGAGAGACTTGAAAGAGGCAATAGGGTCAAAGCACTGATTACAGAGGTAAGAGAAGATGCCAAAGGAGTACCTATCATTGTTAGTAGGAGTAGAGCAGAATTTGTACAAAGAATGCTTGAACTGGAAGTTCCTGAATTGACAGATGGAACAGTTGAATTAAGAGCAATTGCTAGAGAACCAGGTAGTCGAACAAAAATTGCTGTATTTTCTAATGATCCAAATGTTGATCCTAAAGGAGCTTGTGTGGGATCAAGAGGTAATAGAGTTAGACAAATTGTAAACGAGTTAAGAGGAGAGAAACTTGATGTTGTTGAATGGAGAGAAGATAAAGTTCGATTTATAAAGGAAGCATTAGGTCCAGCAGATATTGATGAAGTTGAAATTGATGAAGATTTAAAGTCAGCGAGAGTTGTTGTCAAAGACAGCCAACTTTCACTTGCTATTGGTAAAGAAGGCCAGAATGCAAGATTAGCTGCAAAATTAACGGGTTATAAAATTGACATAGAAGGCTTAGGAGATTCACCCCAAGAAGACATAGAGGAAACAGAAGAAGCTAAAAACGAGGAAGAGTAAATGGCAAAAAAGCGAATTCATCAAATCGCCAAGGAGTTGGATATTGCTTCAGCAGATGTACTTTTTCATGCAAAAGAGTTAGGTTTTGAGGTTAAAACAGCATCATCTGGTTTAACTGAGGAAGAAGAGGAACTACTTAAGTTAGCTTTATTACCAGAAGATGAACCTGAGTCTGAGTCTGAAGTTGTCCAAGAACAAGAAGAGACAATTCAGGATGCGCCAAAAACAGAAGTTGAAGAAGTTCCTGAAGATGATGTTCAAATTATAGAGATTTCTAGGAATTCATCCCCAGAAAAAATTAGTTCTCTTATAGATGTTGATGCTACACAAATTGTCGGTGATTTGATGGGATTGGGAATTATGAAAGCTATTGATACACCATTAGAAGATAGCGATATAGAAAAGCTTTTTGAAAAATACAATCTTATTCCTGATTTAATAGATGAAATAACAATTTCAAGAGAAGATATTATTGAATTTCAAGAATTTGAAGACGATCCAGATAAATTAAATTTAAGAGCGCCAATAATTACTGTTATGGGTCATGTTGACCATGGAAAAACTAGCTTATTGGATTATATAAGAAATGAAAAAGTTGCAGACGGTGAAGCAGGAGGTATTACACAGCACGTAGGTGCTTACAAAGTAGACGTAGGAGAATCAGGAATAACTTTTATTGATACACCTGGTCACGAAGCATTTACACAAATGAGAGCTAGAGGAGCAAACGTTACGGATATAGTTGTCTTGGTTGTTGCTGCAGATGATGGAGTAATGCCACAAACAATTGAAGCAATTAACCACTCAAAAGCTGCAAACGTACCAATAGTTGTTGCCATAAATAAGTGTGACCTACCTGAGGCCAATCCGTCAATGATTAAAGCTGAGCTTACAAAATATGAAGTAATTTCTGAAGATTTAGGTGGAGACATACCAGTAGTTGAAGTATCTGCACTTAAAGGTGATGGAGTTGATGATTTGCTTGAAACACTTGCACTTGTAGCAGAAATAGAAGAACTAAAAGCAAATTTTAATACAAATGCTTCTGGATATATTGTTGAATCACGAATGGAAGTTGGTAGAGGAAATGTAGCCACAGTCATAGTCACAAGAGGCACTCTAAAACAGGGTGATTTTCTTTATGCTGGACAAGCATTCTGCAGAGTGAAATCAATGTTTGATCACAATAATAAAACAGTAAAGTCTATAGAGCCGGGATCTCCAATAGATATTATAGGATGGGATGAATCACCAACTGCTGGTGACCAATTTGTTGCTGTTAAAAATCAAAAAGATGCCAAGGCAAAAGCTGAAGAAAACAAAACTAAATTAAAAGAACATGACAACTCATCATTTTCAGTTGAGACTCGAGTTAGCGATATGATGAAGCTCTTGCAGGAAGGCGAGTTAAATACAGTAAATGTAATATTAAAAGCTGACACTAATGGTTCAGTTGAAGCTATTAAAGATGGTATAAACAAGTTAGCAACTGATGATGTAAACATCCAAGTTGTTCATTCAGCTGTAGGGGGAATTGTTTTATCCGACGTAGATTTAGCTAGTGCTACAGAGTCTTTAATTATTGGTTTTAATGTAAGACCTGATAGTCAGGCCAGGAATATGGCTCAAAGTAAGGGAATAGACGTAAGAACGTACAATATCATTTATGAATTGTTAGATGATATCGCTGAAGCAGTACTTGGCCAAATGACTATTAAAACTGAAGAAGCAATTATTGGAATGGTTGATGTTAAAACTACTTTCCGTGCTCCGAAAGTTGGCGTGGTTGCCGGTTCAATAGTTTCTGAAGGCAAAGTAGAACTTGATGCAAAAGCACGCTTGCTTAGAGATGGTGTTGTTATATATGAAGGAACCATAGTCTCACTTAGAAGGTTTAAAGACAATGTTGAAGTTGTCAACGAAGGTCTTGAATGTGGTATTGGTTTATCTGATTATAAAGATATAAAAGAAGGCGATACAATTGAGATACTTGGAGAAGTAGAAGTCTAGAAGCAAACAATGAGTAATCAAACACGTGGTGGAAGAATAAACAGAATCAATCCTCTCATTCAAAAAATCATCTCAAGTGCACTCTTAAGAAGTTCTGATCCAATACTTAATAAAGCAACAATCACACATGTTTCAACATCTCCAGATCTTAAGAAATCAATGGTTTTTGTTTCTACATTAGATGGAAATGAAGGATCATTAAAAAATTCACTCGAAAAAAATAGAATAAAGATTCAGAAAGTATTGGGAAGAGAAATGACAACAAGAAATGTTCCTAAAATTATTTTTGAAGTAGATAATACATTTAATAATGTACAAAGAATAAACGAACTAATTGATAGGACTAAAGATAATGAGTAATCTTTTTAAAGATTTAAAAAATTCTTCTAATTTAATTACAGGTCACATCAATCCTGATGGTGATGCTTTAGGTTCTGCTTTAGCATTCAAATTGATACTTGATAGTAAGGGGGTAGAATCAGACGTTTCTTTTGATATGAAAGGTAATGTGCCTTCTAATTTAAATCATTTACCTATTGATTTAATTCTTGATAGTCCAAAAAAAAATTATGAAAACGTTTATGTTTTTGATTGTGGAAATTCTGAAAGGCTTGGGGATTTAGAAGAGATAGCATTAAATTCTACGAGAGTCATTGTAGTAGATCATCACATCAATCCATCTTTTGGTGATATTCAAGTCATTGACTCTAATGCTGCTAGCACTACACAAGTACTTTTCAGAGAAATTCTGTCTGCAAAGATAGCTATTGATAAGAATATAGCTAACTGTCTTATGACTGGATTAATTACAGATACAGGTAGATTTCAATATTCAAATACAGACAATGAAGTATTTGAAATTGCCTCAAAACTAATGTTAAGTGGTGCTGAACTTACCAGTATTAGTGATAATATTTACGGGTCTATTCCATTGAATGCAATAAAGCTACAAAGTGAAGTGTTAAACAGGATTGAATTATATGAAGATGAAGAATTGGTTGTATCGTACGTTTTACAAGAAGATTATCAAAATTACAATATTGATTCCTCTGAAACAGACTTTTTAATTGACTCTATTAGATTGGTAAAAGAATCAAATATAGCTTTATTACTAAAAGAACAACAAGATAAATCATTTAAAGGGAGTTTAAGGTCTCGCAATGAATTAGATGTTCAGCAGATCGCTTCTTTATTTGGTGGTGGAGGACACAAAGCAGCTTCTGGATTTTCTACAAATTTAAGTATGGAAGAAATAAAAAATAAAGTAAAGAATGCAATTAATTCACAAATCTAACTTTTATTTACTAGTCAAACCAAAAACATGGACCTCTCAGGATCTGTGTACCAAATTAAAAAAAAATTTTAAATTTAAAAAAGTAGGCCATTCAGGCACCTTAGATCCAAACGCTGACGGTTTAATGCTTCTTGCTACCAATGGTTATACAAAATTATTTGATTACATAAGCAATACAAATAAAACATATAAAGTAATTGCAATGTTGGGCTACTCTTCTCCAACTCTTGACGTAGACTCAGAAATTACAAAACATGATGATATAAATGCACACCAGCTACAGACTCAAATACAAGAATTTCTTACCAATTTGGTTGGTGAGTCTACCCAGACTCCACCAATTTATTCAGCAATAAAAGTAAAAGGGAAACGATTATACAAATATGCACGTCAAAATCAAGATGTAGAAATCCCTGATAGAACAATATTTGTTGAAAGTACTGAATTGTTAGAAGTAAATGAAAATAAAGTTACTTTTGAGATAACAGTAAGTAAGGGAACATATATCAGAAGTATTGTTCAACAATTAGGTGAATACGTAAATACTCATGCAATAGTAGAAACTCTCACAAGAACAGCTATTGGCAGTTTAAATATTAATCATAAAAGTCTAAATACAAATGTTGAATCATTAAATCATAATTCAACAATAATGTCATTAGATTGGGCAGAGGTTATAAATTTACCCAAAATTGATCTAGATGTTGAAATGATTGAAACAATAAGGAATGGTCAACTTCTACCTAGAAATATGTTTTCAAATGAAGAAAATTATATAATATCTATCGAGAACAATATTGTGGCAATTTATAAACCTTTTAATGAGAAATATTACAAACCAGATAAAGTACTCGTATGAGAATATATGAAAATTTTACTTCCGACAATTATATTGATGATGATATTCCAGCTGTGTGTATTGGTGGATTTGATGGGGTACATTTAGGTCATCAGGAATTATTAAAATATACAAAAGAATCAAGTAATTTATTTCAAATAGTTACTTTTGATACACTTCCAAAAAAATACTTCAATAATGAACATATGTTACTTACAACCAATAATGAGAAGATTGAATTATTCAAAAAATTTGAACCTAGTAATTTAGTTTTTATTAATTTTGAACATGTAATGAAGTTTTCACCTAAAACTTTTTGCGAGATGTTACAAAACAATATGAAAGCTAAAAATATTTATGTAGGTAATGATTTTAAATTTGGTGCAAACCGTGAGGGTGACGTAGATTACTTAATCAAATATTTTGGTGAAGATTCTGTACATACTATTGAAGATTATGAGCACAACAATGAAAAAATATCTTCAACCTTAATTAAGTCATTTTTGAGTGAAGGTTTTGTTGAACAGGCTAATGAAGCTTTGGGTTATGAATATTCATTAAGCGGTACCGTTATCAAAGGCGATCAAAGAGGTTCTCAGATTGGATTTCCTACTGCAAATTTGAACATCGATAAGAATATTCAAATACCTAAAAATGGGGTATACAAAGTAGACGTGCTCTTAAATGGCAATCTTTATCAAGGAATTATGAATATTGGATATAAACCTACTGTATCTGAAGGTGCCACGCAAAGTTTAGAAGTACATATTTTTGATTTTAATGAAGATATTTACGGTGCTGATTTAACTGTACATTTTAAAAAATTTATAAGAGATGAAATAAAATTCTCAAGTATTGATGAATTAACTCAACAAATATCAAAAGATATTGAAGATATTAATAAAAATTAAATAATCTCACATTAGATATAGCAGCTACTATTATTATCTCGAATGAAAACAAAGCAAGAAATTATAAAAGAATACGGTAAATCCGATACAGATACTGGTTCTGCTGAAGTTCAGGTTGCTTTATTGAGTAATAGAATTGATCATTTAACAGATCATTTGAAAACACATAAAAAAGACCACCACACAAGAAGAGGATTATTAATGCTTGTTGGTAAAAGAAAAAGACTTCTTCAATATTTACAAAACCAGGATGTTCAAAGATATCGTGATATTATAGAAAAACTTGGCTTAAGAAGATAAAAAATAGACCTTGCGTTGTTAATTGAGAGCTTTTATTGAAAGCTGACAATTAATAACCTTGGTCAAGAAAGAGGTTATATGTCGATTGATAATGTAAAAGTTGATATTGGTAAAGCAGAGATTGGATTTGAAACAGGTAAATTAGCTCTGCAAGCACCTGGTTCAGTAGTAGTTACTTCAGGTAACACAACAGTTTTAGTCACAACAGTTGCTAATAAAAGTGTTAGAGATGGAATTGATTTTTTTCCTTTGACAGTAGATGTAGAAGAGAGAATGTATTCCGCTGGAAAAATTCCTGGAGGATTTTTCAGAAGAGAGGGAAGGCAAACAGAGAAAGCTATATTAGCATGTCGTCTAATAGACAGACCACTTCGACCTTCCTTTAAAGATGGATTTAGATGTGAAACCCAAATTATCGCAACAGTTTTGAGTGTTGATAATGAAAATGAATACGATATTTTAGCGCTTAATGCTGCATCATTAGGTCTACAACTTGCAGGAGTTCCACTTGAGTCAGCAGTTGGAGCAGTAAGAATGTCTTTAATCAATGACAACTGGGTAGTTCAGGCTACAAATTCTGAATTGGAAGATTCAGTATTCGATATGGTTGTCGCAGGAAGTTTAAATCCTAAAGGTGAAATAGATATTGTAATGGTTGAAGCAGGTGCAACAGACAATGCCTTTGCCAAAATTGATGAAGGCAGTGCAGCACCTTCAGAAAATATTGTTGCAGATGGTATTGATATGTCTAAGGAATTTATTTCGAAATTAATAGAAGCTCAAAAAGAATTAGTTGCTAAGAGAGATGTACCTGAGATCGAATGGCCTATTATTGAAGATTACTCAGAAGAACTAAAGTCACAAATTAGTGAAGCTTTTGGCTCAGATATTGAAACAGCAATGGCTATAACAGATAGAGCTGAAAGAAGTGAAAAACAAAGTGAGCTTCAAGAGCAAGCTGTAGAGAAGTTCTTAGATGAAGAAGATGACAATACTAAAGCAATTAAATTAGCTTTTAAGTCAATCGTTAAAAACACAGTTAGAGATAGAGTTTTAAGTGGTGGTGCTAGATTAGATGGAAGAACCCCAACTGATATTAGAAATATATCTGCTGAGATAAACTTACTCCCAACTGTTCATGGTTCTTCATTATTTTTAAGAGGAGAAACACAGGTTTTGAATGTTACAACTTTAGGTATGTCAAGGCTTGAACAAATGCTAGATACTATTGATACAGTAACATCAAAAAGATATATGCATCATTATAATTTCCCTCCATATTCAACTGGAGAAGCTTATCCAATGAGAGGTCCAAAGAGGAGAGAGATTGGACACGGTGCATTAGCCGAGAAAGCATTAGTACCTGTTGTTCCACCAAAAGTTGACTTTCCATACACCATTAGAGTTGTAAGTGAAGCAATTTCATCCAATGGATCTACTTCTCAAGCTTCTGTGTGTGCATCTAGCTTGTCGCTAATGGCTGCAGGTGTTCCTATCAGAGAACATGTTGCAGGTATTGCTATGGGATTAATTTCTAAAGATGACACCTACGTTACACTTACGGATATATTGGGTGCGGAAGATGCTCTTGGAGATATGGACTTTAAAGTTGCAGGAACAAGAAATGTGATAACTGCATTGCAATTAGATATGAAAATTGAAGGTCTTCCTGCAGATGTATTAAGAAAAGCATTAAATCAAGCTATGGATGCGAGACATCATATTCTTGACATTATGGAGGATACAATTGCTGAACCTGCAGAAAGTCTTTCTGGTAATGCACCAAGACTTGAAACTATTGAATTACCAAAAGATAAAATTGGTGAAGTTATCGGTCCAAAGGGAAAGAATATCAAGAAAATTGAAGAAGAAACAGGATGTTCTGTAGAAATTGATGATGATGGTATTTTAACTTTAGGTTCAACAGAAGAGGGAGCTATAGCTGCTGGTAAAGAAATGGTAATGATGATTATTGATCCTCCAGAAGCTGAAGTTGGTGCTGAATACGATGGTGAAATAGTTAGCGTTGCTACTTATGGTGCTTTTGTAAATATATTGCCAGGTAGAGATGGTCTATTACATGTGTCAAAATTTCATTCATCAAAACGTGTAAATAATACAGAAGCTGTTGTTTCAGTAGGAGATAAGGTAAAAGTCAAAGTAGATTCCATTGAAAATGGTAAAGTAAGTCTTTCACCTGTCGAAGATCTTGAAGTACCTGATGATGCTGTAGGCGATGGGAATAATAAATCTAATGATCGAAGGCCTCCAAGAAACAAATCCAATAATAGAAATAACAGAGGCGAGAGAAAACCTAAAAATGGTGGCAAGTCTTCAAATCGAAAAAGAGTTTCATTTGAGGATGAATTTGAAAAGGGGATTTAAGCTACTTTCTATTTCCAGTTAATTTTGTCGGACTTGTAGGTTCTGTTGTTAGGTATGCTTCTGGGCAAACTTTTTCAACTAAATTAATAACTTTTTTAAGTTTTTTTCTAGGTGTAACGCACCACAATATAGAAACTTCACCTTGCATTCCTTCTCCATTAATTACTGTTACGCCAAAACCAGCATCTCTTAATTCATTAGATAATTTCACACTTTCATCTGTTTCGGAAGTGAATATTCTTACGACTACATCACCAATAGCTATTGATGATTCTATGTAAGATCCCACAATAGTTCCTGCAGCAAACCCTAGTGCATAACCAAAAATTAAAAGTGGATCATTTAGATCTTGAATAACTCTTGAAATTGCAACAACCCAAATTGCTGATTCAACAAACCCTAGAATTGCACCTAAACCTGGCCTACCTTTATTGACATATAGCAACCTAAGAGTTCCCAGTGTTTGGTCTAATAATCTAAGTAAAAAGATTGATAATGCAGCAATGATAATGTTCATAATTTTATTGTAAGTTTTTAATTATTTTATCGAAGCAGTTAATTCTTTATATACTTTTGACATTCTCTCTTGAGTATCAAATACTAATTGATCAATTGATTCTTTTGAATATTGTGAAACATCAATTGGTTCTAAAGTATTGATGATAGCTTTACCGCTTTTCATGAACTTACTACCTCTTGGCCATATGTCGCCTGTTCCTGCAATTACAACTGGGAGTATTGGTATATTGTTATCTAGAGCTATATGGAATGCACCACTTTTAAATGGTAAAAAATTATCTGCTTTGGCTCTAGTGCCTTGCGGATAAACCATCAGAGACCAACCATTTTTAAATAGCACTTTTGCTTGTTCATTTATGCTTTTACGATCATTTTTGTCTGATCTGTCAACCTTAATAAAATTAAATGATTTTGCTGCAGTCCTAAAGAAGGGGAGTTTATACACTTCTTTTTTAGCCATAAACACCCACTTAATTTTAAGATATCTGAATTGCATCATTGGGTCTAAATTAGATAAGTGATTTGATATCACGACATATGGTTGATTTTTTTTATAGTCGTAATTTTTAATCAATGTTACTTTCGATCTTGCAGCCCACATCCAAGGAATCGTCCAGCTTTGAGCTATATAGTATTTAGCTTTTGTAAATTTATTAAAAAGACCTACAAACCAAATTGAGTAGGCAACCGGAATTGTGTAAATACCCATGATTAATAAATTGAACCATGTAAGTAATTTGTTCTTCAACATGTTGTAAGTGTAATGTAGAACTATCTAGATAATAAATTATGTTAGAAAAAAGTGAATTAAGAACGAAACTAAAAAAAATTTCAATGGTCAATGCTGATTATTCTCAGATGGTTATTGATAACCTACAAAATGTAATCAAAGATAAGGTTGTCTGTACTTATATACCTCTTGAAAATGAGCTTAACATAAATATGCATCTGAAGGGTCAGTCAGTTTTAGCAACTACATGCCATCAAGAAGGGGAAATGCAAATATGCATTTATAATGGTCCACTCGAGAAAAACATCTTTAATGTTTTTCAGCCTATTAATTTAAAAATAATTGATAAAGTAGATATTTTTCTAGTTCCTGGAATAGGTTTTGATAAAAAAGGTACTAGGCTTGGCAGGGGTAGGGGTATATATGATCAGTTTTTATCTCGACATTTAAATGCAACATTTATTGGTATTACAGATAAAAATCATTTAGTAAATGAAATTCCATCTGAAAGTCATGATATTAAAATGCACATTTTGATAACTCATGATGAATTTATTCAAGTAGATTTATAGTATCCTATAAATATGGAAGTAAGTGTAAATGTTGGGTATTTTGGACCTCATATATCGAGTGAAAAATCCTTAATTAAAGAATTAGATGAAATAGGGATATCTTGCATCTGGACAGCTGAAGCTTATGGTTATGATGCAGTCACCCCACTTTCATATTTTGCTGCATTAACAGAAAAAATAAACCTAGGTTCTGGCATCATGCAAATTCCTGGTAGGTCTCCTGCAATGACTGCAATGACAGCAGCTACTTTAGATAAACTCTCAGGTGGAAGGTTTAGACTGGGGATTGGGGTCTCAGGTCCTCAAGTTGTTGAAGGTTGGCATGGTGTCGCTTATGGTAAACCATTAAAGAAGACAAGAGAATATGTTCAAATAGTTAGGGATATATTACGAAGAGAAGGTAAAACATCTTTTGAAGGAGAGTATTACAACTTACCATACAATGGAGATGATGCTTCTGGCTTAGGAAAGCCATTAAAGCTGATTGAGCAACCTTTAAGAAACGTCATTCCAATATATCTTGCAGCTATTGGCCCAAAAAATATTGAACTAACAGCTGAGATTGCAGATGGGTGGCTTCCTTTCATGTATTCACCAACCCTTGGGGATAAATTTTTTAATCAATTTTTAGAAAAAGGTTTTGAAAAATCAGGTGATGCAAACAAAAAAGAAAAATTTCAAATATCAGCTCCAGTATTTGCAAAAGTTTGTGATGAATCCGAAAGGGATGCATATCTCGCACCTGCAAGAAACAATTACACACTGTATGTTGGTGGTATGGGAGCAAAAGATAAAAACTTTTATTTTAATTTGATGTGTGAATATGGCTATGAGGAAATCGCTACACAGATTCAGGAATTGTATCTAAAAGGTGAAAAAGCAGAAGCAGAATCAATTTTTCCTGATGAATTGCTTGATGACTTAACCCTTGTTGGTTCTAAAGAACGAATAAAAGAAAAGCTTGAAGACTGGAAGAACTGTAACGTTACTGAACTGTCTATAGCAATACCGTTAGATATAGAAACTATAAAATTTATTAAAAGTTGTTTTTAAATGGATGATCTGACACCAGAAAGTATTAATGTAGCAACTTGGAAGATTCCTAGTCCATTAGGCATAATTGGAAGTCACGCTAATGGAGAGTTCAATGGTATGACTGCAAGTTGGATAACCCAAGTTAGTATGGACCCACCATTGATCGGTGTAGGTATAGATAATAAAAGTGTTACTTTTAATTTAATGAATCAAAGTGATTTTTTTACCATCAACATGTTTTCACCTGAGTACACAAAAGTTTTTGTAAAATTTTCTAAACCTGCAGAATATTCAGAAGGCTATTTAAATAAAGAGCCAATTACTTTAACTGAAAATTCAGTTCCAATATTTGATAATGCAACTGTTTGGTTAGAACTTAAAACCGAGCAAAAAATAGATTTTGGCACCCATACGTTGTTTGTTGGTGAAATCATTAATTGTAAAACATTAACACCTGAAGAAAGAGTAGCGTACATGGGGGATACACGCATGAAGTACGGGGGAGTTCCTCGAGGAGGGCACGAATAAGTAGGTGAAGAAATATATCTACTTATTGATTTCAAATATTTCTTTATTTATTGTATTTCCTCTTATTCGATTAATAAGTAAATCATTCTATGAAAAAAAGATACTGCCTTATGTTCTCAACTTAACATGCAATTCAAGGCCGATAGACTACCAAAGAAAAAAGGTTATTCCTGAAGCAAGCGGTAAAGTCTTAGAGATAGGAATAGGGCCTGGATCAAATCTAAAACATTATGATAATCAAAAAGTAATAAGTATCTTAGGCATTGATCCGTCAGAAGAACTAAATCAAATTGCACAAAAACGAGCAAAGAAGAATAACTTAAATGTTGAATTCTTAATTGAATCTGCAAGTAGTTTATCAGTAGAAAGTGATTCTATTGATACTGTAGTAAGCACTTATGCATTATGTTCTATTCCAGAACCGCAAAAAACTCTTCATGAAATTAAAAGAGTTTTAAAGGATGACGGTGTATTTATATTTAGTGAACATGGATTATCGCCCAACAAAAGAGTTTCATTTATACAAAATATAACTGACTTCTTTTATCCTAAAATAGCTGGCGGTTGCCACACTAACAGAAATATTGAACAATTAATTTCAGATAGTGGTTTTCAATTTCTTGATTTAAATAATATATATCTTCCTGGAACTCAAAAATTTCTTGGTTACAACTACTGGGGCAAGGCAAAGGTTAGTTCTTAGCAACAGTCAATATTGCTTCAATACAGTCTTCTGGGTTATCTTCTTGGACAAAATGTCCACCTTGAATAGTCTTGTGCGGTTGATTTTCACAACCGGGAACATTTTTAGTAAATGCTTTATCAACACCTTTGAATACATGATCTTGTTCACTAAAAACACATAAAAAAGGTTTGTCCCATTTTTTTAATTCTTTCCATGCGTTTCTGTTAATTTCTGAACTTGGATCATCTGGTGTAACAGGTACTAACATTGGAAACTGTCTTGCAGCTTCTTTATATGACTCATCTGGAAACGGTGCGTTATAAGCATCGATTACATATTGCTCTAGACCGTTGACGGTACCACCTTTTACAATTCCTCCAGCATGGAAATTTTCTACTGTCTGGGAGTAACTTTTCCAGCTTTCAAATGCTTCACCCGGTGGTACATCACCTGTTGGTAGTCCAGTATTACTTAAAACTACACTATCAAATTTATCTTGATTTTCTACAACAAGTCTTAAGCCGATTAATCCACCCCAGTCTTGTCCAAACAGAGTTATATTGTTTAGATTTAAATCCCGTAGCCAAGCATTCATCCACGCTACATATTTTTCATATGTGTAAGCCGTTCTTTCAGATAGTTTGTCTGACTTACCAAAACCAGGAAGATCTGGAACAATAACCCTTAAATTATTCTCAACTAAAGGATCAATAAATTTTCTATAGATATAACCCCAGTCAGGTTCTCCATGAAGTAATAGTACGGTTTTATCATTTTCTGATCCCTCATCTATATAATGAATTCTTAAATCTCCGTACTCAGTATTTAATGTGTAGAAATATTCTTTATAATCCCATTCTTTAATGTCTTCAAAATCTGAAGGGCTGTTTTGTAGTATATTTACCATACTTTTATTTTACAGATTATGAATGACGTTTGTTACAACACCCCAAACAAATGCTTCACTTTCATCTGCAATGATAATTGGATCAAACGCTTCATTTTCTGGTTCTAAAATGATTCTTTTACCTTTTTTACGATATCTTTTCACTGTAAGTTCATTATCTACAACAGCAATAACTACTTTTCCATCTTCAGCTTTTAAGCTTCTATCTACAACTAAGATATCGTCTGGAAATATTCCAGCATTGATCATTGATTCTCCAGAAGCTCTTACTAAAAATGTTGATGCAGGATGCTTTACTAAATATTGATTTAAATCTATTTTGTCTTCTAAATAGTCGTCTGCAGGGGATGGGAATCCAGCTGCAACTTTATTACTATACATTGGTACTTCATACAGCCCTTTGTTGATGACCTCAGAGATATACTTAACCTTGCTTACAGGAATACGAACAGCTTTTGTCTGCTCTCCATACTTGCCTTGACCTTTTGGTCTACCGGCTCCTTTTCTTGCTCCACCTCGTGGCATAAAAATGTCTTTCTTTTTTCTTAGAATAGTGTACAGTATTCAAAGGAGTAAGTAAGTGAATAATAAAATTTTTGCCCTAGTGGACTGTAATAACTTTTATGCGTCTTGTGAGAGAGTATTCAACCCAAAGCTAGAAGGAAAGCCCATTGTTGTTTTGTCTAACAATGATGGATGTGTTGTTGCTAGATCAAACGAAGCAAAAGCTTTAGGCATACCGATGGGAGCCCCGTACTTTAAATACAAACAACTTATCAATAGAAACAAAGTTCATGTATTTTCATCAAACTACACTTTTTATGGTGATATGTCGGCCAGAGTGATGACTTCACTGAAATCTCTTGCCAGCGATATAGAGATTTACTCTATTGATGAAGCGTTTCTCGATATCAGTAGCTTTTACTACTGTGACTTAGAAGAGACAGCTCAAGAGATACGAAGATTAATCAAACAGTGGACAGGGATTCCAGTTTCAATAGGCATAGGCCCAACAAAGACATTGGCAAAAGTAGCAAACAGACAAGCTAAAAAATACACACCATCTAATGTCTTCGACATACGAGATCAGAGTGTAAGAGATGAGATTTTAAAAGACCTACCACTTGAAGAGATTTGGGGAATCTCAACAAGATGGGGAAGAAGACTTCGAAGAATTGGAGTAGATACCGCTTATGATTTAACACAGGCAAATGCTCGTCATGTCAGAAAAACAATCAGCATTGTAGGGGAGAGGATACATCATGAGCTAAATGGGATTTCCTGTATTGGCATAGAAGAGGTGAAGAATAAGAAAAACATCATATCCTCTAAGTCATTTGGTAGAAAAGTAATGCTAGTAAGTGAGTTAGAGGAAGCTGTTTCTAACTATGTTGCTAGAGCGTGTGAGAAGTTGAGAGCACAGGGTTCTAGAACACAAGGATTGTATGTATTTTTAAGAACCAGTCCATTTGTCGATCCAGAGAAAAGATATAGCAACGGTATGAGTACATTTTTTTCAATACCAACAAGCAATACATCAAAGATTGTCAAAGAAGCAAAACATCTAACACGAAAACTCTTTGTCTACGGATATGAATACCAGAAAATTGGTGTAATGCTGTTAGATATTACTGACGCAGAGAACGAACAGTATAGTTTTTATGAATATGAGAATTACGATCAATCAGACCGTGTTATGAAGGTACTAGATGGCGTTAACAGCAGGTATGGATCAAGCACATTGACATTGGGAGCACAGGGTATAAAAAAAGACTGGAGAATGAAGTCGGAAAGAAAGTCTGCTGCTTACACAACAAATATGCTTCAAATACCAGTTGTGAAGTAAGAAAAGTGTGAAGTAATCTGTTTAAATTAAAGTTATGGTTTTAGAGAATCCATATGCACACTCACTAGATGGTCTTGCAATAGAGGACCCAGTACAAAGCTTTTTTGATTACTGCAAGAAACGTGAGGCTGTGCGTGTAAAAAGAGAGTCAGGAGAAGCATATCCTTGGAGTGATGACCCGATTTTACAAAAAGGGCGTTTTTTAAATGTTTTTAGAGAGGATGACAAAGTAAGTAAATCCATTATTAAATTTGCTGAACCAGTCAAAGAGGACTTACCTTTGTTAATCCAAGCTCTATTTTTTAGTCGGTGGTGCAACAGAGATTTAACTATTGATCAGTTAACGATAAATGATTTAGATAATCCAGAAGCTTTAAAAGAGAGACTTCTTGGATTAGAGCAGTGGGATAATATCACAGCATACCCGGTAGAAGATTCCCATTGGAATCAAAATTTATATAGCCGAATAGATGCAGCCACATACAAATTTTATGAAAAAAAAGATGAGTTAGCTGAAATAGTTTTAAATTCTAATAGAGATGTAATTACTGCTACAAACAATGTAAATAAGCAATTTAGGATGAAAAATGACTTCCCAATATTCATGGCTTTGATAGATATTGCCTGGTTTAGAGAAGATGTTATACCAATTACCACTGATGTTCCAACTGGCATTGGTGCAGAACCATATTTAGATAGGCTCCAAAATTTTCTTAATTTAAATACCCACCAAGATGTAGGCCTTAAAATGATAGAACTTCAAAAAGAATATTGGCCTGAAGCTAAAAGAGAGTTTTATCCTATTGACATAGAGTATCAATCTTGTGAATGCAGAAAGTACTTTAGCTATGTGAATGGTACAAAAAAATTTGAAGGAAAAAATCTTTTCTCCATGGAATGAAATTATTTAGGATTTATCTAAATTCTTCCAAATATTTTTTGTGGATAAATACCAGACAAATCCGAATAAAAATCCTATCACTGGAAACAGTTTAAAGACAAAAAGTACACCATATACACTTGCAAGGTATCCAATCATTAGAGTTGATATTGTATTCATTAGAAAATAAAGTGAGTAATCAATCCCAGCAATTCTTCCCCTGAGTCTATCTGGAGTGAGAACTTGTAGTCCATATGTTGAAAATGCCCACTGAGATCCACCACCAGAGTGTCCAAGGATTAATAACAACACTGTTAGGTATAGAGATATTGAGAACGGTATAAAGAAATAAAACAAACCCCAGGCCATGATAGTTATGCCGATTGTATTCAGCAGTTTTCCATCTGTGCTTCCAAAAAAATATCTAATGGCAATTGGTCCAATAAGCGCACCAACGCCTCTTGCACCAAACATAAGGCCTGTACCAAAATCACCGGTTTTATATATATCATATGAAAGAACAGTAAACAAAGAGAGTAAACCGCTAGCTGAGATACTAAATGTTGCTTTTGTAATAATTAAGGAAAAAATTTCTCTCTTAGATGCAGCATATTTAAGACCTTCTTTATAACTTATGTCCTCTTCTTCATCTTTATCTTGTGATTTTTCGCTCAAATTTTTATTTATCGAGAAGACTATTAAAGCTGAAAGAACAAAGGTTAGACTATCGATTGCGAATAACATATTTCTACTGATTACTGTCGTTAAGTATCCTCCAAGACCAGCACCTAGACCAGCCATCACACCCCAACTTGAAAAAAATATAACATTTGCCTCAGCTAAATTTTCCTTTTTGACAACATTTGGCAAAGCTGCATCAGAAGTTGGCATGTATGGAGAACCAACAACGGAAAGCAATCCAAATGAAAACAAAATAAATGTGACATCTTCAGTTGTTACTGCGTAAAGAATTAACAACACTGTCATTCCTGATAGGAACTCTGAAATTGCGATTATTTTTTTTCTATCAAATCTATCTGCTAAGTAACCACCAAAGCTTCCAAGCATAAATAACGGTGCACTCTGAACGACTAAAACGAGTGAGGTGATAAATGGATTTTCAGTTAACTCATAAATTATACCTAATAGAGGTACGGTTAATAACCAGTCTCCACCTAATGTTATTAAACGGGCAGCAAAAAGTTTACGGAAGTTTTGATTTTGCGTGAGTAAAACTCTGTATTTTTGAAAATTTTCCATTTGCATTTCAACTGTAACTGAATTGAGAAATAACTACTATACTTTAACAATAATGAAAACTGCATTAGTAACTGGGGGAACAAGAGGTATAGGTCTTTCCACTGCTCAAAAATTTATTGATCAAGGATGGAATGTTTACATCACATCTAGAAAAGAAGAAAACCTAGAAGCAGTACTTTCTGAAAATTCACAATTAAAGGGTTTTGTTGCAAGAGCTGATGATCTTGCTGCTGCAACTGAGACTTGTGAAAAAATTCTTGATGAAACAGGTTCTTTAGATGTTTTAATTAACAATGCTGGTACAAATCCTTCCGGTGGTAGTTTGCTTGATGTTGATTTGTCTGCAGTGCAGAAAACATGGGATGTTAATTTAATGGGTCCTTTAATGTGGACAAGAGAAGCTGTAAAAGCTGGATTAAAAGAATCAGTTCTGAATGTTTGTTCTGTTGGTGGAATAAAACCAGCACACTTTATGGGAGCTTACAATATTTCAAAAGCAGGATTAATTTACATGACAAAACAATTAGCAATGGAACTTGCTCCTGACATTAGAGTCAATGGCATTGCTCCAGCTGTGGTTAAAACTAAGCTTTCAGAAATGCTTTGGGCAGGGGATGAACAGGGAAGTGCAGACCTTCATGCTCTTAAAAAATTAGGAGAACCAGAAGATATAGCTAGTTTGATTTACTTTCTTTCAAGTGATGATGCATCTTGGATTACGGGTGAAGTTGTAACCATTGATGGTGGATTTCTCCTCTAATTAGCCAATAAAGTATTTAGCTAATTCGTTATACAAAGGAATTCCAACAATGATATTAAATGGAAAGGTGACACCTAAACTGAGTCCAAGGTATATAGCTGGATTTGCATTAGGTATAGCATCTTTTACAACCGCTGGTACTGCAATATAGCTTGCGCTTGCAGTCAACACCATAAGTAATGTTGCATTGCCTACAGAAAAATTAAAGTTTACGGATGCCAGCAGAGCGATGAGTGAACCCATTAATGGTGTGAATAAAGCAAAAGCAATTAGGCTAGCTCCTTTACCTTTAAGCTCTCCAATTCTTTTAGCAACTCTTGTTCCCATAACAAATAAAAATACGTACAAAACGTAGTCGAATATTTCAACAATTATGAAATCTAAATTAGATAAAAGTGTTTTATTGAGAAAGTATCCAAGAAACAATGATGAGATCAAAATAATATTTGGTATTTCTAAAAATGCTGTTTTAATAGTCTCTAAATTATTGCCTTTATTTTGCTTATTATGCGTAACTAAATAGAGTGCCATAAATATTGCCGGAAACTCCATTACAACTAAAACAGCAGACATGTAGTTATCAAACTCTTGATTAGTAGTTGATAGATATGCAATGGCTGTTACAAAAGTAACGGCACTTACTGATCCATAAGTACCAGAGAGTGCGGCAGCATCATCGTTATTAAGTAAATTTTTAAGATAAAAATAAGCAATAAATGGAATTAAAAGAGCAAATACTACTCCTAGTGTTAATGCACTTATAACTTCATTTATAAAGCCATTTTCTTGAAGGCTTGAACCACCTTTAAGTCCTAACGAAAGAAGTAAATAATAACCTAAGTATTTAGAAATAGAGTTAGGAAGGATTAATTTAAATAAAATTCCAATCAGAATTCCTGAAAGGAATAATAGTAGTGCTGGATTAAGTATGACTTCCATTCAAATAAAAATGATAGTTAGGTAATAGATTTGTATTGTAGTAATAAAAATTATTTTATTTTTCTTACTAACTCTTCAACTCTGTTGATGTCAACTTTTTTAGCAACATCATTATCAAATTTAAAACTTGTACCCACAATCAGTATGTCTGCCAAATCTTGGTAAGCATCAACATTTGTTGAAGTTACCCCAGATCCAATAGCTAGTTTTCCAGTTGGAACTATGTTTCTTACTTTTTGTAAATCATCAAGATTTATTTCATGTCCAGTTCCGTCTCCAGTAACAATCACTACATCTGCACCAGCTCTATGAATCAACTCATCTGCATGGTTTTCAATTTTTGAACCGGGAGGAGGTACGGCATGTTTTACAAATACATCAGCATAAATTTCTACATAGCTATTAAGGCTTGATTTAAACTGATTAACTCCGTGAGCATCACCTTCTATAACGCCTTGATCGGTAAACATAGTATTATTTAAAACATTAATTCTTACAAACTGAGATTTAGTCGCTTCGGCAATTGCAAGAGCTGCTAAACCGTCATTTCTTAAAACATTTATTCCAACTTTGATATCTCGTTCTATTGATAGATTTTCTACAACTGTAGTGAAGCTTGCAAGTGTACGTTTAGAAATATCATTCTTTACAAATGGTGTATCTCCAAAATTTTCGATTATGATTCCATCAACACCACCATAAACCAAGCTATTTACATCCTCTTGAGCAGCGTCAATAATTTCATCGATAGATAATCTATTAGAAGGGGAGCCAGGAAGACTTTTTAAGTGAACTACCCCATAAACTTTCATTATATTTTTACGTGATCAAATTTAACGAATTTTTTGGCAAAATCACCTTCAGTTGAAAGTGTAAGTTTATGACCTCTAGGGACTCTACCAGTGACAACCCTACACCAGTCACTTGCATTTCCTTTTATACTGTTTTCACTTTGCTCGTCTCCAAATTGCCAAGCTTTGTATTCAGGTCCGATTAGTTCTATTCTTAGATCTTGATATTTAGTTTTATTAACTTTACTTGCTTGTTCTGCATTTAACCATCCAAAAAGAGCTACATGTTCAACTCGTACAGTGTCTTCGTAATCTTTTTTCATTGCATCATAAACATCTAAACTGTGCGCCCATGTTTCGGCTAATTTTGTAACTGCGAACGTTCTACAATCGATTTCATTTTTCCACCAAGTTAATTTCTTGCCAGGAGAAGATTTAGCTAATATTTCGATAACAGAAGCTCTAGACATTCTCCACCATTCAATAACATCTTGAGGTCTCATATCGCTGCCTTTATTGATTGCTTCTTTTTCAAATTTCTCTAAACCTTTAGGTCCTCTATATTTATTAAATTCAGTACCTTTTTTCTTTAGAGCATTGTTAGCAAGATCTTCAAGGGCTGCAAGATAACTAACATGTGCTGTAATATCCCAATTTTTATATGTAGTTTTTGTATTCCAATTTCTAACAGGAATACTCTGAAGATATTGATCTAATAATTGCTGTTCAGCGACGAGGTTACTTAATATTTCTTGCATCATTATAAGTTTACTTGAGGTAAACAATTAACTCCAGTGTCAATTTGAGCAAAAAACCCCTTTTTTTAAATTAAGTTTGTATTTATGATGCATTTATGAAGAAAATCTTAAAATTTGTTGTAGTAATACTTGGCTTCAGGTACGTTTTAAAACTTATGGATGAAAATGTTGATATCAAGATTCAAATTAAGAAACTTAGAAATGAATTAGCTAATTTAGAAACTGAAGATTTAGAAAACAAAATTAAAGATTTTTTTAAAAAGTACGACCCAAAATTTAAAGATCAAGAAGAAAATCAGGAAGACTTTTAAAGTAAATAATCAATGTGGAGATTACTAGGGAAGTCAGCACATCTCTGGCCAGAGTGGCTTTATAAGTTAGTTTCAAAAATCCACTCTAAAATTATAAAATTTAATCACTCCTTTTTAGGTGAAAAAATAATAGGTGATCACATTCTTTTACTTGAAACTATAGGTAGTAAAACAAATCAACTTAGAAAGACACCTTTAACTTATGCTAATTGTGAAAATGACTATATAGTTGCAGCTTCTTACAGTGGTAATGATAAAACACCAGATTGGTTTTATAATCTATCTTCTTCAAATCCATTTATAACAATTAATAATGAAAGATTTGAAGCTACTTATGAATTAATAGAATCCTCTGATAAAAAATATTACTGGAGTTTATTGGATGAAGTCTACCCAACTTTTCAAATGTATAGAAAAAGAACTGATAGAGACATACCTCTAATTAAATTTTCTAAAGTTGAGGCTTTATAGACGGCCCTTTTCTAACTATTGTGTTCCATAAAGTTTTGTAATGATCTAAGTCTTCTTTATTAACATGAGGTAGTACAAAGTTTTCCCAAGTGTCTTTTAGGGGGTCCGATGATTCTGCATAAACATCTAAGCCTATGGGGATTCTCTCTACAATTGTTCTTAAACTCATAGGTGTTTCTATATTGATACTTATATCATCTGACATAAATGAGTTATTAATTTCTGTTGCTAGTTTAATTATTAAATCTCTATATTCTTTTTGAAGCTTCGGATATCTTTTTTCAAAAATAGTATTTAACTGTTCGTTATTTGGGAAAGGCTTATCCCATATAACCCACCTATCCGCAAAAGCTTTATTTAGTGATTGGGTACCTGCATAATCTCTCAAACTAGTTGGGTTCATTGTTCCAAAAATATAAGTATCTTCTCTTAGCGAAAGCACTTCTCCGTTAGGGAGCTCTAATTTTCTGTGTCTATCAAGTAATGAATGTAGAGCAAATAAAACTTCAGGACCCGCTGCATTGAGCTCTGATAAATTTACAATTGCTGGTCCTCTTAATGCTCTTGTTAACTCACCATCTTGCCATCTACTTTCGGTCCCACCCTTGCCATCTCCATACAACTGAACAGATCCTAAAAGTGTTACGTCTCTAACCTCTCCAGATAAAGGAATTCTGTAATACGGAAACTTAAGTTTTGCAGCGAATTGTTCTATATCATGATCTTTTCCTGTACCCATATGACCCATAAGTGCAATGTGTATAGGTATTTCATTATTAAATGATTTACTTTTTGAATTCATAACCTGAGCAAGTCTATATTGCATTCCGAGGTCTACATAGAATTCATCTACTTCTGGGATTCTGTTACTTCTTGAGTCAAAATCATCTTGTTTTTTATCTAATTTGCATTCTTCTATTTCAACAGATTGTTTCTCATTATCAGGATTTACAAATTTTTTCTTACCCATTAGGCAACTCCAGATGTTAATTTAATGTTTTTAATAAGTATATCCTTTGTGATGTTTACTATGGAATGAATTAATTGTTCAGGTTTTTCAATTTGTACATTATTATTATATTCTCTCCATGAACCTCTACTGCCTATTCCTATTCCGATTACATCAACTCCATTTTTAGTTGCAAAGTTTATACTATTTTGAAGTTCATTTAATGATCCTCTAGTCATACCATCTGACAGTACAACTAACATCTTTGTATTCGATGGATGATTTAACAATCTTTTTGTTGCATGCATGATATTTATTTCATCGATGTTATTTCCTTTTTCAAACATGCTTACAGGGGGGATTGAATCTTCACTTATACCAATATCTATTGAATCTCTTAAATTTCTTGAAAATTCTATCAAACCAATAAATTGCTGATAGTTCTCTCTCCATGAATCTTTAAATTCTTTAATAAAATAATGATTTGCGGTATTGTAAAGTTCCTGAGCTGAAGAACCGTAAGTTCTATTTAACATTGAAGAAACTGCAAATTTTCTTTTATTATAAGTTTCTTCATTTTCAGTATGTTCTGAAGCAAAAGCTCTATTAAATATAGAAACTTCAAAATCAATATCAAGTTCAAAACATATTTGGGATAAATAACTAGCACCAATTAATGCTGAGGCTAGAGACCAAGGATGAAGTTCTTCTTTGTTTTTTTCTATCATCGAACCACTTCCATCAATTAAAAGAGATATTGCGTATGACTTATTGGATAGTCGCTGTTTCTGCTCAAACATCCTTTCGTATCTTCCAGAGGCAAGCATAATTGGAACATGTGGAGATAGGTCTCCTTGATCAAATCCACTAATTCTTTGTCTTTTTTGGTTGTGTATAAAATAGGGTTTGATTTTGTTTGTAACTTTATAAATAGGTAAATTCCACTGTTGTAATAACGATTCGTATGTTTCAAGACCATTCTTGAATAAATTTTTAAAATTATCAGGTATTTTATTTTCTACAACTTTCGCAGTATTTCCTGATGGAAAATAGATTGTAGTTGAAGCACCTACTTTAGAAATATGATCATCCATAAGATTTAATTTGTCATCAGTTGTTTTAGACTCCGTCTGACCAAGGAACTTCTGCAGGGTATTACCTGTTGTTACGTTGTTGGAGGAGGGGATAAGAACCTTGTTTAAATCATTCACTACACTTTCATCAAGCGACTCTTCAATTTCTTTTTGTTCTCCAAGTGTGTAATTCTCTAAGTCTGGAAGAATATTGTACCGTTTACATATATCAACCATCTGAACTGTTGCTTCAATTAGTTCAGATACATTCACATCCTCATAATTTAAAGTTTTTAAAATATGCAAAGATTCGTTTAACGATCTTACAACAGGCTTTTTATAGTTTTCAAACTCAGGATTTATATATGAAGTAATTGAGTGAAAAAGCAATGATAGGTACTGACTAAAATTACCAAGCTTTTTTATCTCAGAAAACGACTCAGTATAAATATCTTCAAGAATAGAATTTAAACCTTCGTATTGTTTAACAAAGATTTTTTCTTCGATTGAATGAATTAGAATATCAAAAACATATTTTCCAAAGGGCCCTGTGAGAATTTCCAGAATGTCATCAATATCATCTACATCATCCAGTTCTTCGGGGAATAACTTGTTTATAGATTCAGAGTCTAGAGTGTAATTATTTGTTGCATGTATAGCTTCGTGAACAACAGTACCAATCATAACCTCATCTCTATCAAGATTTGTTTTTGAGATTGTATTAACAAGTATTGATGGATTTATGACAATATCATTCTTGCTGTTAGATTTTGATCTTCCATATCGAAGTGATAAATCATCATTTTTCATTTGAGTTTGCAATAATCTCGTAATAGCAGGTCTGATCTTTTCAAAATCTTCAACTATTTGAGCTTCGATGTTTTTTTTCTTTGAATTCATCTAATTATCATTATCATTAACAACTATAAGTATAAGGAATTATCAAAGATGAATGAAATCGCGCAAAAGACTGTTTTGATATCTGGTGGAGCAGGTTCAATGGGCCAACTTGTTTCAGATTACATAAGCTCTAGAAACGATTTCATCATGACAGCAATTCATGATCCTAATTATGATGGACAAGAATATAAAATCTACAAAGATTTAACAAATATAGAAGAAGATATAGTCGTAGAGTTTTCGCCTGCTTCAGTAATAAATAAAAATATAGAAAAACTATTAGATTCAAATGCAGATCTAATAATTGGATCATCCGGAGTAAGTGCAGAAATATTGTCAAAATTAAAAAAAATAACAGATAGGAAAATAATTGTTATTCCAAACTTTTCAATAGGCGCTGCTTATCAAAAGCTTTTCGCAGCATCACTATCTGAAAATTTTGATTCAGTAAATATAACTGAAAAACATCATGGTAAAAAACAAGATGCACCATCTGGAACTGCTATCGATTTAGCAAATTATTTACCATCAGAATTAATCTCACACGAAAAAAATGGAGATTTTTATCAAACTAATAAAGTCAACAACAAAAATATTTATTCATTGAGGGACGATATATTTCTAGCTGAACAAGAAGTAGATTTCGAAAATGAATATGAATCTTTTAATTTAGATCACAAAGTAAATGACAGAAGAGCATATCTCTATGGTGTAAAAGTTGTACTTGATCTTTATGATGATTTGCAAGGTTTTAGTTTAGGTTTAGAAAATTTAATAGCTAAAAAGATTAATATCTAATTATGAGCGATTTCGGAAAGCTATTAACAGCAGTAATAACCCCATTTGATTCCAATGGTGTGCTTAGCACTGATACTTTGTGGAGACTATGCAGAAAATTAGTACATGAAAAATCTGATGGATTAGTTTTATCAGGAACTACTGGAGAGTCTCCAAATTTAACAAAAGAAGATAGAAAAATCATTTATTCAACCGCCAAAGATTCAGTTGGAGACAAAGCAAAGATAATTGCTGGTACTGGTACATACTCAACTAGAGAATCTATAGAGTATACAAAAATGGCAAATGATCTTGGTGTAGATGGAATTATGATTGTCACACCGTATTATTCAAAACCATCACAATTTGGAATCTTGCAACATTTTGAACAAATTTCAAAAAATACAGATTTGCCGATTATGGCTTACAATATTCCTGGAAGAACAGCAACTTTAATAGAAATCGACACTTTAGAAAAACTTGTTGATGATATTGGAATACATTCGATCAAAGACGCAGTAGGGGATTTGAATTTTTCTAAAACTGAACTAGAAGTACTTAAGGACAAAGTTGATATCTATTCGGGTAATGATGGTGAGACTATAGAGTTCATGAAAATGGGTGGAAAAGGTGTAGTCTCAGTTGCTTCACATGTTGTTGGAAATGAAATTTTCAATTTAATAAATCATGTTCTTAATGATGAGATTGAATCAGCTGAAAAATTGCAAACGCAACTTTTACCTTTTTTTGATTTATTATTTGAAGAACCTAGTCCAGGTCCAGTTAAATACTTACTTACAGAAACTTGGGAAGATGTTGGATCACCTCTAATGCCTATTACTAATGTTTCAGATGATTTAGCTAGTAAATTAAGAGAAAATTTCGACAAAATTAAGAATAATTAAACTTTTTCTGCCTATTTTTATGGTATAATACTTTCGTGGCTGTAAAGACATCCACTCGCAAAAGGGTGAATGGGCGTAAGCGGGTGTCTAAACAAAACAAGTTAATAAATGTAGACAGGGCAGTAACTTCACTTAAATCTACAACTTCTAGTACTTTAACTAAATTCGTTCAATCGTATCAAGCAGTAGCGATATTTATGTTTACATTTGCTGCGTTAATTACGCTATCTATATTTCAAAAAGGTGGTCCTGTCGGAGAAATTGTTTACAGAACTCTTGAATGGTGTTTTGGTTATGGAATTTATGCAATGCCTGTACTTTTCTTATACGGTTCAGCAATATTGATTCGTGATAAAGAGATAGTAAAATCACAAAAAGTTTTAATTGGAACTTTCTGGGTACAAATAATCTCGTCAGCTGCTTTTCATTCCCTTATTCATTCTGAACCTGTACCAATTAGCGCTGGTTCTGAATTAATAACTAAATCTGGTGGTCACATATCAGCATTTATTGTTCATCCATTAACCAATTTTTTCGGTTTAGAAATGACTCATACTCTACTCTTAATTGGTCTAGTCATGTCAGTTTTATATATGACTGATATTGAATTGAAAGATCTTATTGGAGGAGTACAGGCAGTTTTTAAATATATTTATAAATTTATTTATGCATTCTTTTTGGCTAGAAAGGAAGCAAATAATTTACAATTTGAAAATATTTTAGATACTAATGAATCCTCAACAAAGAATGAAGGTGTTAAAAATATTGATAGTGGAAAAAATAAACTAAAAGAAAAAGTAGAAAATGTTTCAAATTTTACAGATTTCAAACAAAAAAAAGTTAAATCAAACTCAAAAGTTAACAATAAGACTAAATCTTCTAAAGATTATAAATTGCCTCCAGTAAGTTTGTTGAAACAAGGTTCATCTCTGTCTACATCTAAAAAATTGTTACAAGAGACGGCTAAGGATTTAACTCAATTATTAAACGAACACGGAGTTGAAGCAGAGCTAACAAATGTTGTTCCTGGACCTACTGTTACTAGGTATGAAATCGAACTAGCACCAGGTGTAAAAGTTTCAAAAGTCACATCATTATCTCATGATATTGCATACGCATTAGCAACTCCAGATGTCAGATTGCTTGCTCCTATTCCTGGTAGAAGTGCAATAGGAATAGAAATACCGAATAGACAAAGGAAACTCGTATCGCTAGGAGATGTATTATCTTCTAGTGAAGCTACTAAATTAACTCATCCACTTAATGTTGGATTAGGTTTAGATATTGCTGGTAAACCTAGGCTTTTGAATCTTTCAGAATTACCACATGTTTTAATTGCAGGTCAAACTGGTGCTGGTAAATCATCCTGTATTAACTCTATAGTTACTTCATTATTGATTCGCACCAACCCTGATGATGTCAAAATGGTTATGGTTGATCCTAAGAGAGTTGAATTAGGTCAATACAATGATGTACCTCATCTACTCACAAAAGTTATAACTAATCCTAAAAAAGCTGTTGATGCATTAAGTTGGGCAGTAGCAGAAATGGATAGAAGATATGACTTGCTTGCAGACGGACAAGTTAGAGATATCAATGGTTATCATGAAAAATTTGATGCAGGATTGCTCGATGAAGATAAGTTCGATCGATTTCCTTATATAGTTTTGTTCATTGACGAATTAAATGATCTAATGATGGTAGCAGGAAGAGAAGTTGAATCAGCAATTGTACGTTTAGCTCAAATGGCAAGAGCAATTGGAATTCACCTAGTAGTAGCTACACAAAGACCTTCAGTAGATGTTATTACTGGAGTCATGAAAGCTAATATTCCATCTAGGCTAGCATTCTCAGTTGCTTCTACTACAGACTCAAGGGTCATACTTGATCAATCTGGAGCAGAGAAACTTATAGGTTTAGGAGATATGTTAGTTGTGACCGCCTCAAACCCAAGACTTGAACGAATTCAAGGTGCTTGGGTAACTGAAGGTGAAATTAAAGATGTTGTTTCATGGGTTAAAAATCAAAAAGAAGCACAATACAATCCTGCAGTTACAGAGGAACAGAAGAAATCTATCACTTCCTCTGAAGAAGATTTTGGCGAAGATGAAGAGTTAATTGCTACAGCTAAAGAGCTTGTTATAAGATCACAATTAGGCTCTACATCAATGCTTCAAAGAAAACTTAGAGTAGGATTTGCAAGAGCAGGAAGATTAATGGATATTCTTGAAGCTCAGGGTATTGTTGGTCCTTCAGAAGGATCAAAAGCAAGAGAAGTTTTGATTACTGTTGAAGAATTTGAAACAGGTAATTTATCATCAATTGAGGAACAAGATGATAATCAAGATTTATCTATTGAAAGTTCTGATTCTGAAGATGATGAATCTTGGTACGAATAACTAAACTTTTATTTCTCTACCTTTAATTATCCTTCTTCTAATAGCCGCAGAAATTGTATCTACGATTAACACCATAAGTATTGTTACTACTAATACTGTGCCTGCTCGAGGAAAATCTCTAAAACGTAATTGATTAATTAATTCTGCTCCAACACCACCTGCACCAACAACGCCTAAAACTGCAGATGCTCTTAAATTAATTTCAAATCTATATAACCAATAAGATGTTATTGTCGGCATAACTTGTGGTATTACTCCAAAAAAAAGTTCATTTAACTTGCTACCGCCAGAAGATTTGATCGATTCGAGAGGACCTTCATCAATTCCTTCAATCACTTCAGAAGATAATTTTCCTAATGTACCAATAGAATGTATTCCAACAGCTAATGTTCCAGTTAAAGGACCAAGTCCTGTTATAGGTAAGAGCACAAAAGCTAAAATCAATTCAGGAAAAGCTCTAATTACATTAAGTACCTGTTTAGTTACTCTGCTGAAAGAATTTAAAGAAACATTATTAGCTGCTAAAAAAGATATTGGAAAACTAAATATTGCGCCAATTACAGTTCCAGCCCAAGCAATGAAAAGGGATTCACCGACTTTTGGAACTATTCTGTCAATAGCCTCTTGTGATAAATCTAGAGGGAACATTGCAGTTACAAGTATCCAAACCTTACTAGGAGCTGTTAAAAATCTCTCTGGTGTAATCTCCAGACCTGAAGCGGACCAAATTGATCCTGCAACAATTAAAACTGTTATTAGGTACTTTAATATTCTTTGATTTATCGGTTGTTTAGGTATGTTCATAAAATTTTTCTTCTTAACCAAACGCTAAATTGTTCGATAGTAATTACTGCTACAAGAATTAAAACAATTATTGGCGATATTCTATCAAACCTTAAGAAGATTCTTTGGGTCTCAATTATCCTACCTACACCACCAGCACCAACTAGTCCTAAAATAACGGATGCTCTAATACAAAGTTCAAAAATATATAAAAAATAAGCTGTAAAGTTTGGAAGAATTTGTGGAAGTGCAGAAGTAAAAACAGCTTGATTGTGTTTAGCACCACTTGCTTTAGCTGCTTCCAAAGGTCCTAGATCAATACTATCAATTGTCTCTGATAATAATTTCCCCATGATTGCCATAGAAAACATTACTAAGGCAAGTACTCCTGCAAATGGCCCTAACCCAACAGCAACTGTAAAAAGCATTGCCCAAAATAAGTCTGGAATAGTTCTAATGAAATTAAGAAAAGATTTATAAATTAAATAAGTAACTGTTGTTTGATTAGTTGCCCTAGATGCATAGAAAGAAAGAGGTAAAGCAATAAAACAACCAAGAATACTCGCGAGAATTGCAATCTGTATAGTTTCTAGTAAAGCTTGAGAAGCATTTTCGATTGCCCATTCCCACTTAGGGTTAAATAATGTATCTGTTACAAGTTTTCTATTTTCCCAATTTCTTTTGAAGTCTTCTATATTAAATCCAACTTGAAAAAAAGAAAAAATAGTCAGGGCAATAGCGAATGGATAGCCAATTACTGTTAGTAAAGAAGGTAAAGGCTTCTTGGGTACTTTAATCATCATCTCCTAATAAATCCGAAGATTTTATTGCTCTACCATAAATATTTTCAAAATCTTTATCGCTAACATCGTTAACTTTACCGTCGTACACAAGTTCTCCATCTTTGAGACCGATTAATCTTTCACCAAATTCTTTTGCGAGGTCTAAAAAATGTAAATTAACAATTGTCGTAATGCCTAGTTCCTGGTTTATCTCTTTTAAGTACTTCATTACAACCCTAGAGGTTATGGGATCCAATGATGCTACCGGTTCATCTGCTAACATCACTTTGGGTTTTTGTGCAAGAGCTCTAGCAATTCCTACTCTTTGTTGCTGACCACCTGACAAATTCGATCCTCTAACGTATGCTTTTTCTAATATTTCTACTTTGTTTAATGATTCAAATGCAATTTCTTTATCATCTTTCGGCCACAATCCAAATATAGAACGAAGTGAAGAAACTTGGCTTAATCTTCCGGTTAAAACATTTTTTAATACAGATGATCTATTAACTAAATTGAAAGTCTGAAAAATCATTCCTATATCTGATCTAATAATTTTTAGTTCTTTTTTTGAGGCATTGGTAACATTTCGAGAATCAACAATTACTTCTCCTTCAGTGGGTTTCACTAAGTTATTAACAGTTCTTAACAAAGTTGATTTACCCGCTCCAGACATACCTACAATGATGACAAAGTCACCCTCATCTATATCCAAAGAAACATTATTTAATGCTTTTACTCCACCAGGGTATGTAACACTTACGTTTTTAAATTCAATCATAATTTTCAAAAAAAAACTAGGGCAGTAATAACTGCCCTAGTTTTATATTAATTAGTCGTCGTAAAGACCAAATTCTTCAGCTGCTTCTCTAACCACATCAAACTCTGAGTTTTCTGCAGGTACTAAATCAGTCCATCCATAAATTTCATCCATTATGGCTCTTCCTTCTTCAGTAGCAATGTATTCAGCTAAAATATCATAAATTTGCTGTTTAATATCTTCAGGCAAATCTGTTCTAACTGCAATCACATCATTTGGTATTTCTTCTGTAATTGCAAATGCTATGACCTTTTCACCTACATCAGCATTTGTTTTTCTTAATGTTCTTCGTGCGTCATCATATGTAACACCAAACTTAGCATCACCATTATAAAGACCAGCAATAACACCATCATGTGAACCAGCAAATCTTTGAGTTATATCACTTGTATAATCTATACCTGCTTTTTTAAGTTGTAGAGATGGATATAAGTATCCTGATGTTGAACCTTCTTCAACAAAAAGTACTTCCTCTCCCAACATAACAGAAAGATCTGCTTCGCAAGCAAGTCCAGGACTAGTTGTAACACCGTCTCGAACTTCAGGGATTAACCCAGAATCACCAAATCCCCAACCTACTTGTAGAGCTTTTACATCAGGTGGAGTTGTTTCTGAACCAGTTACTAGAGTTGGTACACCATTGATATTTTCAAAAGCACCTATAACTGGTGGAGAATCACAAATACTTGCGTCTGTTGTCCAGAATGTTCCGTGATACGATCCAGAACCATACCTTACTGATTTAGCAATTGCTTCAAATCTTCTTGGAAATGCTTCCATTGCTGTTACATAACCTAAAGTTGCAAAAGCACCTACGTCAGCTTGACCAGATCCCATTGCAACTAGTAGACCTGAGTAGTCACTTGTTACAAATCCTTCGACTTCAATACCCAAACCATCAGTCAAAACTTTCATCATTGGTTGAATGTTGTCTAATAATTCGGCTTGTTCCGCGCTAGGTACAAAGCCAAAAACAATTTTATCTAAAGTTGGCGCAGCAGTAGTTGCTGGAGCCTCTAAAGTTTCGACTTCTTCCGTAGCAACGGGTTCTTCTACAGTCTCTTCAGAAGAGCCACCACAAGCAGTAGCTACTAATGCAAGACAGAGTAGAAGTAGTAATGATTTTTTCATCATTATCCTCCGCTAGCTTATAATCCCATATTACATATTTAGGATTTAAGGTTCTTAAATTAAGTTAAAAATTTGTAAACTTTATTTCGCCAAAATCTCTAAAAATTACTTCACCATTTGTATCTAGAATTAAAGTTATAGGCTGTCCGACTACTTTAAAATAATCTCTTAATTGAGGAGTGGAAAAACCAATTCTTAATTTACCTTCTAAGTTTTCATCTACCCACTCTAAAGTTGGACCATACTCACTGTGAGCAAGAGCAATAACATCATATTCTTCTTGTAGATTTTCTAATTCAGCTTCTAGGACAGGCAACTCCTGTCTACAAACACTTCAGTAATCTGCCCAGAAGACAATTATTGTTTTTTTGTTTGTGAAGTCTTCAGAATCTTCAACAAGATCTGAATTTATAAATGAAAAAGAGCTATCCGAAACTACATTAACGGGTTCTACACTTTCAACTTCAGCACCCTGTGAACAGGCTATAAAAACGAGTAAAATTAATATAAATCTTTTCATGAAATAATCATAATATGATTGAATAATAACTTTGCTAATGTGAATACTGTGAATATAGCACTATTAAGCGTTGGTACAGAATTATTGTTAGGTGATACTGTTAACACAAATCTATCGTCTCTAGGCCAAACACTTTACAACAATGGTTTTATATTATCTTCTGAAGTTACTGTACCTGATAAAAAAGAAATCATAAAAGACGAATTCTTAAAATTATTCGATAAAAATGATGTAATTATTTCATGTGGGGGAATTGGCCCAACAGAAGATGATTTTACAAAAGAAGTTATTTGCAGTGCTTTAGAGATAGATTTAGAAGTTGACGAAGAGCACTTATCTTGGATGAAATCTAGATGGGAAGCAAGAGGTTTCACTATGCCAGAAACAAACATAAAACAAGCTCAAATCCCTGTGGGATCAACAAAATTGATCAACTCTCAAGGAACAGCTCCAGGGATACTAATAAAACATAGTGGAAAATATATTTTTATTCTTCCTGGTCCTCCCAGAGAATTTAATCCTTTAGTAATTGATGAAGTTGTACCTTTATTAAAAGATAATTTTTCCGCTACTAATAAAGAATATGAGTTTGTTTTATTTTTTAATCAAGCAGAATCATCATTAGCTGAAGAAATTAATAAATTTAAACCTGAAGGATTAGATTTAGCTTACTTAGCAAGTAAAGGAGTTATTAAACTCAGATATGATAAAAATTCAATCGATGAAGTTAATCTAAAAGAATTTTTAACTCGTTTAAAAGATACCTTTAAAGATTCAATAATTGGTTATCAAAACATTCCTGCTTCTAAAGCTTTATTTAATTTATTGAAAGAAAAGAATTTAACTTTATCTTTAGTCGAAAGCATAACGGGAGGTAACTTATCTTCTGAAATAATAAATTACCCTGGTGCTAGTTCAATATTATTAGCTGCGAATACTCTATATTCTAATGAAGCTAAGAAAGAATACCTTTCTGATGATATTTCAGATGATTGGGAGACATTGTCTAAAGAACTTTCTGAAAAATCAATTAAAAAGCATAAATCTTCAATTTCTCTAGCCATACTCGGGGAAGCAGGGCCTATTCCTTCAAGTAATTACAAAATTGGAGAAATATTTATTGCAATTTCTAACAATAAACAAACAGTAAATTTCTACCATAAATTAAGGGGTAGCAGAGAAGATATTATTAATAGAGCAGTAAATAATGCAATTTGGGACCTAATTAATTTTATTAAATAGTTGTATTCGAACATATGTTCGATTAAAATATGTCATAGTAAGATGTTTTAATATATTTTAATTATTGTTATTAAAGGAGTTAAAAATGGATAAAGACAGGGCAAAAAAACTAGATACAGTTTTTTCTCAAATTGAAAAACAATTCGGCGAAGGCTCACTTATGAAACTTGGTGCCGAACAAGTAAAAAAAATACCAGCAATTTCAACGGGAGCATTATCAATTGATTTAGCATTGGGAATAGGTGGTGTTCCAAAAGGTCGAGTAATAGAGATCTATGGACCAGAGAGTTCAGGAAAAACAACACTTTCATTACACATTGCAGCTGAAGCGCAAAAAGCTGGTGGAGTAGCAGCTTTTATTGATGCCGAGCATGCATTGGATCCTATTTATGCAAGTGCATTAGGTGTAGATGTAGATGAATTATTAGTCTCACAACCAGATACTGGTGAACAAGCTTTAGAAATTGCAAATATGCTCATTGATTCTGAAGGAGTTGATGTAGTTGTTATTGATTCAGTAGCAGCACTTGTACCACAAGCAGAAATTGATGGTGAGATGGGTCAATCACACGTAGGATTACAAGCAAGATTAATGTCTCAAGCTTTGAGAAAATTAACTTCATCAATAAATAAAACACAGACAACAGTTATATTTATAAATCAAATTAGAGAAAAAATTGGAGTAATGTGGGGTTCACCTGAAACAACAAGCGGCGGTAGGGCATTAAAGTTTTATGCTTCAGTTCGTATTGATATTCGCAGGATTGAAACTCTCAAAATTGGTGCTGAGATGATTGGTAATAGAGTAAGAGCTAAAATTGTAAAAAACAAAGTTGCTCCACCATTCAAAGAAGCACAATTTGACATTATGTTTGGTCAAGGAATATCAAGAGAGGGCTCTTTACTAGATGTAGGCGTAGATCACGGAATAGTAAGAAAAGCAGGAGCATGGTTTACTTATGATGAAGTCCAACTTGGACAAGGTAAAGAAAATTCAAAACGTTTTCTTAGAGAGAATGCAGATATTGCATTACAATTAGAAACCGATGTTTATAAAGCTGTAGGTTTAATTGAATCTGAATCCAATGAAGACATTTCAGAGGAAGAAACAGAAGATACTACTTCCGAGTAATAAATTTAAAAATTAATTAAATTTTAATTTTATACTCTACATGTGGACCAATTAGTAGAAATAAAATCAAAAATACAGATTAACCCTTCAAGGGTTGGTAAGAAATATTTTGTAAAAACTTTTGGTTGTCAAATGAATGAACATGATTCAGAAAGAATTTCTGGCATGTTTGAGTTAGATGGTATGTCAAAAGCTATATCTGAAGAATATGCCGATGTACTTTTTGTAAATACTTGCACCATTAGGGAAAACGCTGATGACAAACTTTATGGCACATTAGGACAACTAAAACAATGGAAATCACAAAAAGATAACAGGAAACTACTTGTTGGTGGATGTGCAGCACAAAAAGATAAAGAACTTGTAAGAGAGAAAGCTCCATGGGTAGATGTAGTTATTGGTACTCATAATTTAACTAATGTAGTTGATTTATTAAATAGATCAGAAGATTGGGGCCCTTTAACTGAAATAATTGATGAGATTGAAACTCTTCCTACAGAAGCACCCTCAATACGTGAATCAGAGTATTCAGCATGGGTAACAATTCAAATAGGATGTAACAATTCTTGTACTTTTTGTATTGTTCCATCAGTGAGAGGACAGGAGATTAGTAGAAGGCCTAGTGATATTGTAAATGAAGCTAAAAAATTGGTTGATGAAGGAGTTAAAGAAATTACGTTACTGGGTCAAAACGTAAATTCATATGGTAGAGATTTAAAAATTGAAGGAAAAGCAAGACCATACTTTTCACAACTATTAGAGCAACTAAATGATATAAAAGGATTAGAAAGAATTAGATTTACATCACCACATCCTAAAGATTTCAAGGCAGAAACTATTGAAAGTGTTAAAAAATTAAAAAATGTTTGCAACCAAGTTCACGTACCCCTTCAAAGTGGTAGTTCTAATATTCTCTCAAAAATGCATAGAGGCTACAACAAAGAGAGATTCATTGAAAAAGTAGATATGATAAGGAAAATTATCCCAGATGTATCCTTAACTTCAGATATTATTGTTGGATTTCCCGGAGAGACTGAAAAAGATTTTCAAGACACTTTAGACGTAGTTGAATATTCCAAATTTGATTTGGTTTATATGTTTAAGTTCTCACCCAGACCTGGAACTTTAGCTTATGATATGAAAGATGAATTTATAAGTAATGATGTTATAAATGATAGATTTTTAAGATTAAAAGATTTGCAAACAGATATAAGTGAAAAAAGATATAAAAGATTTCTAAACACTGAACAAAAACTATTAATTGAAAAAACTTCTAAAAAAAATTCTGAAATATTCACTGGAAGAATTGATGGGGGGCAGTTAACCCATATATCAAAAGACAATATTTCAGTTGGTGATATTGTCAATGTAAAGATTGTTGATACAACTCCATTTTATTTAAAGGCAGAACTTTTATAATTGTTATATTTTTTAACTGGAATAACTGCATCAGGTAAAAGCAATTTAGCACATAAGATTGCATTAGAGAAAAATATGTCTATTTTATCTGTGGATTCAATGGCAGTATATAAAGGATTAGACATCCTTACAGCGAAACCAACAGATGTTATGCAAGCGCAGGTAAAATATTATGGTCTTGATATTGCTGATCCTGATCAGAATTTCTCGATTATTGATTATTTGAATTACTTAATAGATCAAGATATTCCTGAAAAAACTTATAGTGAAGACATTTTAGCTGTCGGCGGATCAGGTCTTTACATAAAAGCTATGATAGATAGATACGAGTTCAGACCTACAGATCCAACAATAAGATCTGAATTAGAACAGTTGAATTATGATCAATTAATAAAATTTCATAATCTAAACAATATTCCTATTCCAGATATTGAATTAAACAAAAGAAGGCTAATGAGAAATATTGAAAATTTTATGCTTGATGAAGCAAAGTATGTATTTCCACAATTAAATTTACCTAATGGATCAGTTGGAGTATTTTGGAATCACCCAAATTATAAAGAAAATATTGAGAAAAGAACTAAACAAATGATTGCTGACGGCTTACTTAATGAGATTAATTCAATTTCTTATCCATCAAAGACTGTTTTACAAGCCATTGGATTAAATTTATCAGAAGATATAGAAGAAAATATTAATATAAAAACAAAAAGACTCGGTAAAAAACAAATTACATGGTTTAAAAAAGAAGACCGATTAAAAATGATTAATAGTGAAAACCCAGATGATGTATACAAAGATATAATGGAAATCATAAATGAGTAACTTTGCTTATATGTCTGGAACCGGTAATGACTTTCTTGTTGGTGAATATGACGGACCTGTATCTGATATTCAAATTATTGCTTTAGTAAGTGATTCAGAATTTGATGTAGATGGAGTTATATTCGTTGAACAAATCGATCAATTAACAGTGAAAATGCATTATTTCAATAATGATGGCTCTAAAGCTGAATTATGTGTTAACGGTGTAAGATGCGTAGCTAAATACTCTCTAGATAATCAATTTGTTACAAATAATGAGTTTGTTGTTATTGCTCCGGTATCTGATATAAAAGTTAGAGTAAATGATAATACCGTTGAGTTGTTGGCACCTATTCCTGAATATAACGAAAAACATATTGAAATAAACAATCATAAAGGAATTATATCTACTGTAGGTAACCCACATTTCATGGTTGAAGTGAATAATGTTGAAAACTTTGAGCTCGAAGACTTATATCAGTTAGTAAATAATAATGAAAATTTTGCATCTGGAGTTAATTTAGAAATTTACGAAATTATAAATAACGAATATGTAAAAGCTCGAGTATATGAAAGGGGAGTTGGAGAGACAGATGCATGTGGATCTGGTGCATTATGCATGTTTAACTACCTCTCAAAAACTAACAAAATTGCAAGAAACGGATATATTCTTTATCCTGGCGGAGAACTTAATTTAAGATTTGAGAACGAAGATTTATATTTATCCGGAGAAGTTATATATCTCTAAATAAACTAACAACTTTACCAATAGGTTGAATATTTGAATTTACTTCCTGATTTTCGTAGCTTTTATTAGCTGGTATTAGATACCTTTTTCCTGAAATGCTATCTAGAAATTTTACTGTAGCTTCAGTTTCATTTATCATAAACGCACCTATATCACCATTTTTTGGCTCTATTCCTTTGTCAATAACAACAATATCTTCATGATAAATTCCTGCATCTACCATAGAATCACCATTAATTTTTAAAGCAAATAAGTTGTTATTAAACTTTTCTTGTGGGACAGATATTTCACCAATTTTGTTTTCTTCAGCCAACAGTGGCGCTCCAGCTGCAATTTCTCCAACTACAGGTACCGATTTAAAACTAGTCATTACTCTATTGCTAGTAAGTGTCCTAGATTGATTTGCTTTTTTGTTTAATAGACCTTTTTCAATTAAATTATTTAAATGATATTGGACAGAACTTGTAGATTTAAGATTTACCTCTTCTGCTATTTCTCTGATTGAAGGAGAGTAGCCCTCATTTTCAAGTTTATTTTGGATAAATTGCAATATTTCTTGTTGCTTATTTAATTTCATAGTTAATTATACCATAAATTAGAACAAATGTTCGAAAAAAAATGTCTTACCTCTTTTTTATATTTAAAATATGAAAAATTTAATAAAACTTTTTGTAATTATCTACTTTTTGAGTGGATTTGTCATTAATTTTGTAAAACAACCATTAAATTCAAATAATTCTGATCAAGAAATTACAACAATTCAGTACAAAATTAGGTCAGGGGATACATTATGGGACATTGCTGATAATTTTAATCCATCAAACAAAGAAAATTTTATAAATGAACTCATGATAATTAATAATTTAGATTCGTATCTTTTAGAAGTTAACAAAATTTTAGTTATTCCGATAAATATTTGATACAACATTTAGATCAAATTATAATAAGTACTATATATGGTATGTCCTTATTGTAATAAGCAAGAAACTAATGTTGTAGACTCTAGAAAAAACAATGAAGGTAACTCTATTCGAAGAAGAAGAGAGTGCCCAAAGTGTAATTTGAGATTTACTACTTATGAAAAAGCAGAAATTGGTCTCTTTGTCCAAAAAAGAAGTGGTGAATTGCAAGAATTCAACTATGAGAAACTATTTAAAGGTATAGAAAATGCATTTGGTGGTTTAGATCTTAATGAAAAGCAACTAAAAACCCTTGTTGATAATATTTACAATGAAATTAAGGAAAAAGGTGCAAAAATTAAAAGTGAAGTTATTGGTGAAACAGTTTTAAGTCATCTTAAACAAACAAACAAAGTAGCATACTTAAGGTTTGCTTCAGTTTATAAAGAATTTTCAGACGCATCTGACTTTGAAAAAGAAGTTGCAGAGTTATAGATTAAGGCAAGTCTTCGAAATTATTGTAAGCATTCAAACTTTTATTATTAAAATCTTCCAATGAATTTTCAAAAGCTTTAATTTCTGTCGATTTATTCAAATTTATTGCTGAAACTATAGATTTAGCAACATCATATTCATTATTTCTTAACGCGGCAAGATATCTTCCATGTAAATCTTCAGCTGTTACTAGGGCTACTTCAACTAAGTTTCTGTGATTGTTAAATTCCTTTATTTCAGGTAAATTTGAAAAATTAACCTTACTTTGCGCAATAATTCCTGACAACTCAATTGTTAATTCATCTATATTAACTTGATCTTCATCAACTGGTAACTCCCCATATATCAGTACCTCAGAAATTAATATCCTGTAAGTTATAACTAGATCAAGCTCATTAACTAGTAAAAAGACATCGTTTAGATTATCTATAACAGTCGATTTATTTTCTAAATCATTTCTGGATTCTAGATTTGCTCTATATTCAATTAACGATGATTCAATCTGTTGTAAATTAGCACTTGCATTTGATACATCGTACTTTGAGTAAAAAGTATTTGTAGATATTTCAATCAAAGTAGGTAATAAATCTATAAGCTCATTTGAATTAGAAGTTACTACTATTGCGTCTTCAATTATTTCTGTTTGAGTGTTCCTATAATCTAAGTAACTATTTACAGCGATAAATATTACTAAAACAGTCGATAAACCTATGAAAGTTGGTAAGACCCATTGTCTACGACTTTCTAGATCAGACCATACTCTTTGAATCTGCTCAGTGATTTTAAGTGGATGGAAGGTATCAGTTGTTGCTTCTAAAGATTTGGATTCAACAGTATCTAAGTATGATTCAATACTGCGCTTTTTAACTTCAACAATAATATCTTCTGTAGAGGAAATTAATTCTTCAAAAGTTTGTTGTTCAGTACTGATAGGTTCATCTATGATATCTGATTGATACTGTGACGAATCAATTTGAATATCAGGTTCGAAACCTAATAAATCAAGAATTTTGATTTTATTAGTTGTTTTTGTTTTATTTATTGAAAAATAATCTCTAATATTCATCATTGAAAGGGTACCACTGAAAGATAATTTTAATATAAAAATAAAGATTCTTAATGAGTTTGGGAAAATACCTGAAAAAAGTCATAAAGATGATATCGGGTATGATTTATACGCAGATAATGATTACACAATAAATCCTGGAAAAGTTGTTTTAGTTAATCTTGGAATCTCGATACAGTTACCAAAAAATGTAGGAGGTTTTGTACTACCAAGATCTGGATTAGCAACTAAACATTTAATATCGCCCATTAATTCCCCAGGACTTATTGATCCAGGATATACAGGGGAGCTTATGGTGCCTTTAATGAACTACTCAGACGTTACCTACGTAGTAAAAAGACATGAAAGAATTGCACAGTTAGTAGCCATTACTACGAGTGATTTAATTTTTGATCAAGTTGATAGCTTAGATGCATCAGATAGATCAGATGGTGGGTTTGGTTCAACTGGAAAAAATTAATTTTATTATTTAAATTATTAATTAAGATATTACTAATGCGGTAGTAGCTCAGCTGGCTAGAGCGTCTCGTTGCCAACGAGAAGGTCGAGGGTTCGAATCCCTTCTACCGCTCTTCACGGCGACGTGGCGGAGTGGCTACGCAGAGGTCTGCAAAACCTTGTACACCGGTTCGATTCCGGTCGTCGCCTCCAATAATTATGATTGCTATCACAGGATCTGGAGAGTTTCTACCATCAATTCTTGATGTAGATAAAAAACTTTTAAATTACCTTGATGAAGATCCCTATGTACTTACTTTTTCAACAGCTGCTGGTAAAGAGTCTGATGAAAGACTATTTTATTGGGAGAATTTAGCGAATGCACATTTCGGCAATTTAAATGTCAAACATCAGCATATAGATGCGAGAAATCATAAAGATTTGAACAAAGAATCAGTAATTCGAGAAATGAAAAAAGCAAATTTTGTTTTCTTTTCTGGTGGGTCACCTAATCACTTATATGATTCTATCTACGATTCTGAATTTTCTAATGAACTTCAAAACTTAGAAAGTAGAGGTATTATTGCTGGCTGCAGTGCTGGAGCAATGATAATGGGAGAGAAAATGATCAAAGGAGTAGGTTTAAACTATTTACCAAAAACAATCGTAATACCTCATTATGGTGAGAGTTTCTATTCATGGATTTCAAACACAGTAAAGATGTTAAACAGAGGAAGATACAAATTGCTGTGCTTAGAAAAAGACACTTATTTTATTAAAGACGGTGAACATTTGAGCGTACTGGGTAAACAAAATGTTCACATTATATACAAAAAAGAACACCATACATTCTCTGATGGTGACACAATAGACGCATCATTATTACAATAAATACATGTGTGGAAGGTACTATATCGATATTGCAAAAGACGAACTGTCGTTTGTAAATAACTTTTCTGAAATCGAATACGAACAAAATTTCAACGTAGCACCACAGAATCAAGCTCCATGCATAATTGATAACAATTTAGTAATTGCTAACTGGGGATATTTTCCAGACTGGCTAAAGAGTCAATCAAATGCTAGACCATTATTTAATACAAGGTATGAGTCATTACTTGAGAAAAAAACATTTACTTCAGCATTTAAAAACTCAAGATGTTTAATTCCAATCTCTGGATGGTACGAATGGAAAGATGAAGATGGTATTAAACAACCATATTATTTTTTTGATAACTCTGAAAATGTATTGTTTGCTGCAGGTCTTTATTGGAATAGAAGTAGTGGTGATATCGAAACCTCTATCATTACAAGAGAGGCTGTAAGTTCATTACAGACTATACATAACAGATCTCCCTTATTCCTTACAAAAGATCAAAGAGAAATATGGACGTCTGATTTATCTAGTGAAGAAATTTATCCAGAGGTTTTAGGGTATGAACACAATAATATAGAATTTTATAAAGTAGATAGAGCAGTGAACAACCCAAAAAATAATAATGTTTCTCTTATAAGAAAATATGAAGAAGTACCTTTTTAATGAATAGTCAGTCACCAATATACTCTTTAAAATTTACGATCACTTGGATATTTGTTTACGGAATTATTGTGTTTATTTTGTGGCAGTTTATACAAATTTTCTTAGCTATATATCTTGGCCTTTGGGTTCTTAACTTGCTGATTGAAATTGTTGAAAGACTTTTTCTTAGATTTGGTAGAAGAATTATTACTGTAGAAAAATAATCAATTTATAAAATATATAAATGATGCTATATTTCTAAATACGGGAGATTAGCTCAGTCTGGCAGAGCACTTGCTCGACACGCAAGGGGTCACAAGTTCAAATCTTGTATCTCCCACAAATTATTCATTTTCCTTATTAATTACAAAATTTACATAAGGTGTATTTAAACCAAGAATTTTCTGTTCCTCATAATCAAATTTCTCAGCAAATCCTGCAATGTAATAATGTTCATTTAAATTCTCGTTACCCTCCGTGAAGGAGTTCAATGCATTATCTCTTCTCTTCCAGTATGATTTTTTAAAATCAGGATTACCATCATATGAAAGAGGGTTATATGTGATATTAGAATTTTCTTTTGGAACCAATTCATCGCAAACACCTTTATATTCATCACCTATTTGGACTTCATATCCTCCTAATTCAAATTTATATGCCTTTATGACACAGAATTTATGGTATTTGTATTCGGTTGAATTCCAAATTGACTCAACGTGAGAAGTGTCTATAAATTCAAACTTTTTGTTTTTTTTAAATACAATGTTTAATAAATAAAGAGCATCAAAGTAGCTAATATACAATTTTTGGTTATCGCTGGATGCGTAGTAATTATCTTCCATGACATATAGATTAATATTGTTAAGTGGTAACTAGTTTAAGAAGTAAGCTCAAATATACGTATATAATTTGGATATGAATAGACAGACTAAAAACATTATTACAATTACAGCATTCCTAATCTGTATCGGTTTAATGAATAATGCAGGTCAAAATATTGATATTGAGATATTAGGGATGAATGCGTTTACATTTATTTTGATTATTGCTGTATTGATACAGATTATTTTTTTTATACCTTCTTTTATTTTAAAAACTGAAAAATATTATGACTTAGTTGGAAGTTTGACATATGTTACAACGGTATCTCTTGCATATTTTGCTGTCGAAAATAAAACAATAATAGATTCAATAATCTATTTTTACGTCATTGTCTGGGCTTCAAGACTCGGGATATATTTATTTAGACGAGTCAGAAATGACGGGAAAGATGTAAGGTTTGAAAAAGCCAAAAAACATTTTTTTTGGTTCCTTCAATACTGGATTGGACAAGCGCTGTGGGTCGCACTAACCGCATGTGCAGCAATTATTGCAATCTTATCACCTGAAGATGACACACTACCAGTTCTAGCAATGGTTGGTATGGCATTGTGGCTCTCTGGATTCACCATTGAATCTATTGCTGATTATCAAAAAAGAGTATTTAGAAAAGAAAATAATCCTAGCGAAGCCTTTATTCATACAGGCCTATGGGCAAGATCAAGGCATCCCAATTATTTTGGCGAGATAACGCTATGGACTGGTATTACTGTTATAGCTTTAAATACCTTAACTGGCATTGAGTACATAACTCTTATTTCACCAGTATTTGTATATATATTGTTAACACGTATGAGTGGCGTTAATATGCTAGAGCGAATAGCAGATGAGAGATACGGTCATTTAGAAGAATATAAAAAATACAAAGAAAATACTCCTGTATTATTTCTTAAATTGACGAAAAATAAATAACAACCCTATAACTATCGCAATTAATTGATAGTAGGGTAGCGTATCGAACCGTAAAAAAAAATTATATCCTATACCGAGAATTCCAACAGCAATCGCAATTTTTTGCCAGTTTTTCATTTAAAAGCTATCTAGCTTTTCTAACAAAGCTTCTTTTTCTCCAGGTAACATATCTACAGTATGGTCACTGTTTGGGTAGTCTCCTGACTCCACATCGTGTTTAAAACCTTTTATTGCGTTAGATCTTTCATTATTAAGCTCTATTTTAATTTTGTTTCCATCTCCCCATGACTTTGCGTGTCTTGGCATTTTTATCCCTGAAGTCTCGCCACAAATATCTTCAAAAAATAAGAACATTACATCTCCACCAGAACCTGAACCAAGTGAATTAATTACTAATGATGTATGTTTTTTAATTTCAATTAATGCATCTTCAGCTACACACTCTACTTCAGCACCAAATGCACCTGCATTTTCCAGTCTCTTCATATCTTTGAGTATTGCTATGGCTTCATCAGCAGTTTTACCCACAGTTCTTATTCCACCATACTTAGTTGCCATTGATGGAACCATTCCAACATGGCCTTGTACTTGCATGCCTTCTTTAGCTAACATTTCTACAACATCAAAACTTCTTGGTGTTAATACTGAATCAGCTCCAGCCATCATTACATCAAATGCCCCTCTTAGTATTTCTTCATTGGTAATAAACCTTCCAGCAAACAATGCAGCTGTTATGAAAGTATTTGGTGCACCTTTTCTTACATCTTCATACCAATCACTTCCAGTTATGATCATATCAATATTTTCTTTAGAGATAATTTCTGCTTCTTCTTGATTAGCTGCAGTTACTTGTGTCATTTTTTTATTGTTATTTTTATTTTGAATAATGTCACCTACAGTTATGTTTCTTTCAACTTGCTCGTGACCAAAAGTATAAATTCTTTTCATAGGATGATTATATTAGACCATATGTCTGAAAAACAAGAGTGGGATTGATATAGTAAATACTGATGTTTGAATTATTAGCAGAACTATTTTCAAGAACGCTAAAAAAATATAAATCTGCAGAAGTAGGTAAAGAAAAAAGGGTACTTTTTTTTCAAAGTCTTTTTTGGATTGTTTGTGCGTTTATAAGTTTAATTTTGTATATTCCTCGTGATTTAAGCATTGTAGAAGTTTTAATTGCAGTAGTTGTATTTATTTTTACAATTTATTCAGCTATTCGTGCATTGAAGTATTTTAAAATTTTGTAAAATCTTTTTTTATAAATTATTTTGCTCTTTATTTTTAACAGTTGTATTGAATAAAGAAACAACTGTAGCGCCAAAAAAATACTGCAAACAAAAAAAATAATAACCCAATAAATATTTTGTAATTATTAATTAATAAATCATCAAACCAATTATTTCTAACTTTTTTTTCTATATTTTCAATTTTGTTAGTAAATATTAAAATTATTAAACAAGCTATGAACAATATATAAATCATTTACTTATAGTTGCCATCTCTAACGGTAGAACCCACTACTAGTGCTGCAGATATTATTATTAGATTTTTTATAATATATTGTCCCTCAACCGTTAATCCAAAAGGAAAGCTTGTAAAACATACTTCTGGTAACAAAATGAGTGGTAAAAAAGTTCCTGGCATTTGTATAAAAAGCAAAAGTATAGAAAATCTTATTAATGGCTTAAAACACATTGTTACACCAATTAAAACTTCCCACCAACCTAATATTGGTACAAAAGTTTTAGGATTATCAAACCAATATACCGTGTTTTCAACTAACTCTTGAGCTGGACTCAAACCAAAAGGTTTTAGTATACCAAACCAAATGTAAATTATACCTAGTGAATATCTCAATAAAGTAACGCCCCACTTGCTCATAAAATTAGTTATTAAAATATCAATATGATTAAACGAATTAAATTTATTCATAAAATAACTTTAAGTTAATCGAACAATTACTAAAAATTCCTAGATATTCTATTTTTATGCTTTTAAGTAATTTTCTAACTCTTTTAATAACTTATCTTCATTTTTAATGTTAGGATTTACAATAATTTCATCAATTCTGACATAAAAGATACGAAATAGTTCATAGGTATTTTTTTCATTATGTTTGATTTTTTTTAGTTCATTATCAATGTCTACAAGTATTTCTAAAACTGGAAAATAATGTGTATCTGCAAAAAGGATGTAAGAAGCGTAAATATTTCTAGTTAATAAGATATTTTTTTGGTTATATTCATGCCACGTTCCAAATATAGTTAATATATTTTCGGTAGGATTATTCGACAATTTATCATTATAAATTAATTTAATTTTTTTCCACGAATGTTCAATTACTTGTGATAAAAAATTATTAAAAGAACTATCAAAATGTTCATAAATAGTCGTTTTTGAAATATTTGTATATTCAGATATGGAATTTAAAGATATATCTGTAAGTCTCTCATTACTTAATAATTTAGAACCGACTTCAAGAAGTTCTTTGTGAACATTTTCATATTTATTTTGAGCTATTATCCTTCTTTTGTCCACAGGAAAACCTTTCACATAAAGGCTCCCCCCTTTAAAATATTACTTAAATTATATAAATTCAATTACATAACTTCAACTTGAAGAATTTCAAGTTAAGTAATTATTTAACTTGCAATGGATCCCCGTATTCCCATGTAATACTGTTTCCTTTATCCATTGTTTTGATATATTCCATATCCTGATTATCAATAATAAAATCTAAATTAAAATTTTCTTTCATACGATTTACATCTATTGATTTAGGTAGTATTGCAAAATTTTGTTGAACAGCCCACTTAAGCAAGAACTGTGCTTCCGTAACATTATATTTATTAGCAAGAATCTTAAACGGTGAATTTTCACTTAATCCGATTTCATACATTTCATCCGTTTTTTTACTATTCTCACCATCTTTATGACGCCAGGTTGATAGAGGCACAAGGCTACTGTATGCAATGATGTCAATATTTTCATTTCTAAGGAACTTAACAAGTTCATGTTTTTGTGACCAAGGATGTAATTCTATTTGGTTAGCGTCTGGCATTGGTAGATTATTATCTTTTAGTTCGGATAAATGATTTACCCCCCAATTAGAAACTCCTATGTATTTAATTTTTCCTGAATCTTTTAGATCAACCAAAGCTCGCCACTGATCTAGGCGTTTATTCTTTCCGTGAGGAGAATGAATTAAATAAAGATCAATGTAATCTAAATTTAATCTCATTAGACTTTTTTCAAATGATTTAACAGTGCCTGTATAGTCTTTGATTCTGTCAACTTTAACTAAACCGCCAGGCCATAACTTAGTTGTAATGAATATATTTTCTCTTTTAAGGTCTGACTTATCTAAAAATTTTTCTAAACCTTTTGCCACACCATTTTCATTTTTGTAAACAGCAGCGGTATCAATATGTCTATAACCGTGTTTTAGAGATTCATATGTTAATAATTCTGCTTCCTCTGATGTCATATTATAAGTGCCTAATCCAACACTTGGAACATTTTGTGTATAGGTATTATCCATTAATTAACATTAACATATAATTATGGCCGAAAAAGATATTAGAGAAGCTAGAAGAGATAAAAGAAAGAGAAAACATATGCAAAAACGTAAAGGCCGTTTAGATTTAAGAACTAATAGAACTGGTAAAAGAAAATAATTAAGACTGTTCTTCTTCCAACATCCTTCTTTTCTTTCTAACACCACCTTTAGCGCTATATCCACCTAAATTACCATCTGATCTGATTACTCTGTGGCAAGGTATGTAGGGTGCATATGGATTTTTACCACACGCATTTGCTACAGCTCTATAACTTTTGGGATGCCCTATAGATTCAGCTAATTGTTTATATGTTCTTGTTTCGCCATATGGTATTTTTGCTATTTCTTTCCATACTTTAATTTGAAATGCAGTACCTTCTAGTTCCATTTTTTAATTTTATATAGACCTGAAGTAATTTAAAAATGAAACGACCACAAAGGATAGCCATATTAAGTTTTCTAATCTTTTAGTTATCCAAAGTCTGTTATATCTAAAATGTAACCCAAAAAACAATAGAAATCGGTTCATACTATTTATCTATTTTTCTTAAATATGCTGTTTCTTGTATTTCTTGCTTATTAAGTGCTGATATGTTGAAATAATTATTAGTTTGTAATGAATCTTTATAATCAATAGAACCCTTCAAAAATGTGTAACTAGTTAATTGACTAATAATTCCAAAAGCAACAAAATCATAATGTGCTGAGTCAGTTAAGTAATAACCTTCAGCAAGTTCTTTGTTTTTTGTATATTCTCTAAACACTTCAATTTCACTAATTGAATTATCATCTTCATATCCTTTATACCAATCTTGACTATAAATAAAATAACTAGTTGTATTTAACTCAATATTGTCAAGTTCCTCAATTATTGGAACAAAGAATGGATCTTGAAGGATTAAAGTTGAACATTTGTTTGTTCGACAGAATAAATAAGCTGAACCACCACCAGTTGAGTGGCCGATTATAGAAATATCTTCAAAATTAATTTCATAATTTAATTTTTTTATATGACTTAAAGTATCTTGAATATCTATAGACATTTCTTTCATTACATCAAAAACTTTTGTAGAGGCTTCTGTTGATCCGTAGTTATAAATGGTTTCACTAGGAAGTTCAGTAAACATAGCAAGACCTGTATGGTCTAAAGCTATAACAATATAACCTTGTGAAGCAATATTAATAAGTTGATCTGTTGCAAATATTTTCTCACCAGCCCAGCCATGTGTGTAAACCACAACAGGCAATTCTCCTTTAATTGGTTCTAGGTCAAGACCAACATCAAGAAATGATAAATTTAAATGACTAAATATAAACGAAGGTAAGTTTATATTCCACGTTCTATTTAAATAATTTATTACGGTTTCTCCCCAGTTAGTAGATGCATTTCTAAATAATTGAATTGGTTCAGTCCCATCATTACTTGGATAATAAATATCAACTAGTAATTCTCTGCTACTGTTTTCACTTAAGTTACTAATTTCTGAAAATGCTAATGGTTGGGATCGTGATTCTATATTTATATAAATTTCTTCATAACCTACCGAATACTTTTGGTTTTCAATTTTGAATTCAGGAATAGGTAAGAAATAAATAATCGAAAATGAAATAGTAAAAGATATTCCAATAAATAGTCCACTTGCAAACTTTAATGAATTGTTAGAGATTGAAAATTTAAAAGTATATTTTATTCCATATAGACATATAAGAAAATAAATAGGCATGTATTGCCACTTATAACCAACGGTAAATATTTGTGCAATAGCTGTTAGTACAGAAAGATAAAGTGAATATAAAAATACCTTTTCTGAAATATATTTATTAAAAATTAATTCCAATGTAAAAAGAAGTATCGCAATATCAAAAAAATTCATTTGAAATTCAATTAGCCAATTCGGTCTGATTTGCCTTTAAACATTCTTGTAATTAATGTTTCTTTATCATTAATCGGACTATAAGTAGAAGTGGATGGTGAGTTAATATTTTTACTGTTTCTCGAGAATGTATTACTTTTATCATTTTCACTTTTAACCTCTGTTGTTTCAATTTCTAAATTTTCTATATCTTCCACAATTTCACTATCTTTATTTTGAATTTTTGTTTTTTCAAATTTCTTTTTTGGATTTCTTAAGAGAAAATAAACAATAATTATCGTTATTATTACTCCACCAACTGCATCATCAGTAAGATTACCGTATTCTGTTAATTCATCGATTACACCACTAGCTGTTGAAAGTATTAAAAAAATTGCAATTATGCGTCGAAATATTTTCATATCATAAATATACATATCTTTAATTTAAAAAGTACTTAACTCAGTGAAAAACATAAAATTTTGAAACTAAGATTCTAATTACATGGAAAAAATAAATTTTAATCCATCTAAAGAGCCAACCGTTGGTGTTGAGGTCGAATCACAAATTGTAGATAAATCAACTGGTGATCTAGTAAATATTGCTGAGAATATAGTCAATGGATATGGTAATGAAGAGAGAGTTAAACATGAATTATATCTGTCAACAGTTGAAGTTACAAGCTCACCTACTTTAGATACAAACAATACATATTCAGAACTTTCATCAATATTCAAGCATATTTTAGAACTAGCAAATAAAAACAATGCAGGTTTAATTTCAACTGGTACTCATCCATTTGCACTTTATGAAGATCAAGTTATTACCAATGTAAATCCCAGATACGAAGAGTTTGCTAATAAATACGGATGGGCAGTAAGAAGATTACTAACATTTGGTATGCATGTACATGTAGGTATGGATTCAAAAGAAAAAGCAGTTGCTGTTCACGATGAAATTAGAAAATATTTACCTCTAGTTCTAGCACTTAGTGCATGTTCACCATTTTGGAGAGGTAAAGATACTGAGTTATATTGTTCTAGATTGAGTGTATTTCAAGGTCTTCCTAATACTGGCTTACCAGAACCATATTATGAATGGAGAGAATACGAACAATCTCTTCAAACATTGGTAGAAGCTGACATTATAAAAGCAGGCGTTGGATATCGACAAATTTGGAAAGATGTACGTATTCATCCAGCCTATGGAACTATTGAAGTAAGAATTGCAGATTCCATGCCTTCATTAATTGATACAGTTGCTGTTGCTACTTTTGTACAGTCATTAACTATATACATTGGAAACAAATGGGAAGATGGAAATTTACCTCCGCCAACACCAAACTGGTTAATTGAAAGAAATAGATGGGCAGCAATAAAAGAAGGTTTAAACGCAAAATTTATAATTGATTTAGATGGTATAACCAAACCAATTAAGGAAGTAATAAAAGATTTAACTAAAGAAATTAAACCTATAGCTGAATCACTAGGCTCGTTAAACAGATTAAATGAATTAGAAAATATTTTTAAGTCTGACAATATGGTAGAAAATATGAGAAATTTTCATAAAAAAGAATCCTTAGATAGACTCGTTAAAGAATTACAAAAAATACTTAATGATTCTTTAGATAATCCAATATTGTGAAATATAAATCAAGTTCATGGAAATTGTATCTTGGAGTTTTAGCGTTAGCGTGGCCTATATTTGCGCCAGGACTTGATAATACTCAAAGAATATTATCTACGATATTTTCTTATGTGGGTGTTCGTTTACTTGTTTATGTTCTTTATCAATCCAAGAAAGATACTTAAACTCAAAATTTAATGTAAATAAAGTGCGGAGGACCAATAGGGATTGGTCCTCATAAAACCGCACAAACGTATAAACAAATAAATGTTTATAAAGTAAATCTATATAAAAGAAAATGAAACTTAAACTTTTATTAATTTAAACTGAAAATATTCAACCCTATAAGTGAGTAAAATTGGGAAATTTGAAATTTTCTAATAAAATTAATTTTGAATAAACATGAAAATATATCTACAAGCTAGGGGAAGTTACGATACTTTACTTGCATTATCATTATGGGCAGAACAAAATGATATTGAAAGAATTGGACTACCTGATCATTACATTGTTGGTAAGCAAAGGCATGATAAAAACAATGCTGCTACTGCATTAGATTTACTCACTGCAACTGCAGGTCTTGTAAGAGATACAGATAAAATGATCTATTCTATTCTTGTATCTCCAATTACATTTAGACATCCAAGTGTATTAGTAAAGATGGCATCAACTATAAATAATATGGCACCTTGCAGATTTAGACTCGGAGTAGGAACGGGCTGGTTAGAGATCGAACATCAACTTTTTGGGATTCCTTTTCCAAATCTTAAAACGAGATTTGAGATGTTAGAAGAGTCTCTAATATATATAAGAGAAGCTCTATCAGGAAATAATCAAGGGTTCAAAGGGGAGTACTACCAATTAGAAAAGTTCCCTGTTGAGCCAGCAACGTTATCGGAGATTCCCATAATTATTGGTGGTGGAGGAAAAGTAAAAACTCCTACTCTTGCTGGTAAATATTCAGAAGAATTTAATATTTATGCTGGTCCTAAAGAAACACTTCAAAACAGTATTAGTTTGTTTAAATCTGTTGCATCTGAAAATGGTAGGGAGGAGAAAACACTTGAAATAACTACTGCTTGTCCTCCAGTTGTAGGTCTTACTAAAGAAAGTGTTGATAACTCACTTATATCTGCTGCTAAAGCGTTAATTCAACCGGAAGATGAAATCGCAAAAAATTGGCAAAACAGAAGTTATCTTTACGGCACTCCAGAGGATGTAGTTAAAACACTATCAATGTGGCAAGAAGTTGGGATTGAAGCAGTTTATCTTCAATTACTAGACCTTGAACAATCGAAAAGAGATGAATCAGTTGAGGTAATTCAAAAAGCTATAAATTTACTTTAATGTGAAAAATATATCTCAATAGCTGTATAGTTAATGATGTCTTTTACAAGACACGACGAAATTAAGGAGAAATATGCCGAAAGGCAAAGTGAAATGGTTTAACTCCACTAAAGGATATGGATTTATTGAACCTGAAGAAGGTGATAAAGATGTATTCGTACATATCACAGCTGTTAGAAGCGCTGGTATGCAAAATCTTGATGAAGGTCAAGAAGTAGAGTATGACTTAATAGAAAACAACGGAAAAACATCAGCTGAAAATCTAAAATAGAGGACAGTTAAACTTTTTCAGAACCGGTAGTTATCTACCGGTTTTTTTTATCCAAATAAAATTCGAGCTGATAACAATAGGGAAACAATAACAAGAACTGGCCTAACAACTTTTTCACCATTTTTTATTGCAAATCGAGATCCGGTGTAAGCACCAGCAATTTGTGCTACCGCCATGGTTAAACCAAGTAACCAAATTACGTATCCTTGTATTGCAAAAATTAAGAAAGCTGCAAAATTTGATGAAAAATTTAGAAGCTTAGTAACAGCTGTTGCCTCCATAATATTTATACCTTTAATGATAATGAATGAGAGTACAAAAAAAGATCCCGTTCCTGGACCAAAAAATCCATCATAAAAACCAATCGCAAACACGAGTAGATTAAAAATTATCAATAATTTATCATTTTGCTTAACACCAGATGGGCCTTTATTTGTTATAAAAAATATAGCAGCAGCAATTAGCAGTATTGGTATCACAGATTCCAATGTTTCGTTTGAAATTCTACTTACTAATAATGTTCCAACGCTTGAACCAACAAAAGATAAAACAAAATAAAGTACTCTTCTCTTTTCAGTGAGTAATCCGTTTTTGTAATAGTTATATGTTGAAGTAAATGTACCAAAACAAGATTGAAATTTGTTTGTAGCTAATACATTTAGTGGAGAGATACCCAGTAGCAACATAGAAGGAGTAGTTAATAATCCTCCACCTCCCGCAATAGAATCAATTAAAGATGCAAAAAATGCAACAAAAAATAAGATAATGAATACGGTTGACTCTTCGTATAGATAATCCATAAATTTCTCTAACTATTTTATTCTTCTAAATTAATAACATTGTTAGATTGGAAAAATGATAGATGTAGTTCTTTCAAGACTTGTGCAAGGTCTTCTGTCTGGAATAGGTATCGGCACAGTATTTTATTTCTATCCAATTATTAGACATATGGTTTCTCAAAAGTATCGTTATAAATTCAGATTTAACAAAGGCGGTATTGATGCATTCAAGAAAGAAACAAGAAAATATTTTAAACTTGGTTTAACTTATGGTTTTATTTACGGATTTGCAATTGGAACTATCATTGGACCATTCGGGTCTCTTAATGGACTTTAATGAAATATAAAGGTCCAAAATATTTCTATTTTTATTTAATAATTTTTGTTTTTTTCTTAACAATATTTGTATTTCAAAATGTTGCTCCAAATCAAATTGCTTTAGGTTCATACACCATAAAAGATGAGACAAATTCAAAAATATACTTAAACTTACTTAATATATCAAAAATTGATCTAGAAATCGATGATATATACATTTCAAATCAAGAAAATTTTTGTTCCACTGGTGACGTGTATGTTTTTGGAACACTACGTAATTCAAACAATCTTGTAAGAATAAGACTTCAGGATGTCTCTACAGAAGGGAATTTAAAAGTTAATAGTAAAGCAGCCACTATAGAACCAACGAGAAATTATGAACAATTCCCACTAAATGTGACTTCAAGTTCTTTTGATTGTTTGGAAAACACAATCACAATATATTTTGAAGAGAAGATTAATGTAAGATACTTAGAGTTTGATAATTCTAAAGCCGGAAAAAATACTAACACAATAAAAACATATCGCATAACTGCATATTCATGAACATTTTTTTAGAATATACGATATGAAATATTTTGGAGCAATAGATCAAGGGACTACAAGCTCTCGCTTTATAGTATTTAATGAAAACGGTAATATAATTTCTCAACATCAACAGGAACTTAAACAATATTTACCAAATGAAGTTTCTGTAGAACATGATCCTATTGAAATATGGGAATCAATTAAAAACTGTATTAATGAAGTTGATAAAAACTTTTCAATATCACAATTGTCTAGCATTGGAATTACAAATCAAAGAGAAACAACTCTTGCTTGGAGTAAATCAACAGGTAAGCCTCTGTTTAATGCATTAGTTTGGCAAGATACAAGAACACAAAATATTTGCGATGAATTAAAACAAATAAAAAATTTATCTACTCAATTCTCCAAAACAGGATTACCTATTGCTACATACTTTTCCCTTTCTAAAATTTTGTGGTTAATAAGAAATGTAGATGAAGTTAAAAATGCAGCAATTAATAATGATTTGTGCTTTGGAACCATAGATTCATGGCTTCTTTTTAAACTTACAGGTAATCATGTTACTGACGTAACAAATGCAAGCAGAACTCTATTGATGGACCTTAAAAATTTGCAATGGATGGAAGAAATACTAATTCAATTAGATATTCCCAAAAATTCTTTGCCTGAAATAAAACCTTCTATGTATGAATTTGGTACAAATGAGAAAATACTTAAAAATATACCTATAACAGCTGTGTTGGGTGATCAACAAGCGTCTTTATTTGGACAAAATTGTATATCATCAGGTGATGTTAAAAACACATACGGTACAGGTTGCTTTGCACTAACTAATACTGGCTCAGAAATTGTATATTCTAACAATGGTTTACTTAGTACAGTTGCATACCAAATAGAAGGAAGTAAACCACAATATGCACTTGAAGGATCAGTATCTATTGCTGGAGCAGCGGTCCAATGGTTAAGAGATAACCTGAATATTATCGATGAGAGTTCTGAAGTTGAGACTTTAGCAATGAGCGTTAAAGACAATGGTGATGTTTACTTTGTTCCTGCATTCTCTGGATTATTTTCTCCTCATTGGGATGAAACAGCTAGAGGAGTGTTAGTAGGATTATCCAGATTTTCCAATAAATCTCACATAGCTAGGGCTGTATTAGAGTCGGTAGCTTACCAATCTTTTGAGTTGCTTCAATCAATGGAAAAAGATGTTGGTTTTGTTTTTGAATTAGTAAATGTAGATGGAGGAATGGTTGAAAATAATTTATTAATGCAGTTTCAATCTGACATATTTGATAAAAAAGTAGTTTCTCAAGAAATAAATGAAATAACAGCTTTAGGTGTTGGTGCAGCAAGTTTTTTATATATAAACAAAATGCCTTTTGAGAATATGAAAGATTTTATTACTCAGTCTGAAACTTGGAACCCTAACATAGATTCAAACCTCAGAGATCATTATTTAAATAAGTGGAATAAAGCTATCAGTAAAGCAAAACAGTGGACATAACTAAAGTATTAATTTATGTCTATGTAATATTTTTTATTGGTGCAGGGGTAAATCATTTTCTCAATCCTCAGTTTTATGATGCTATTGTCCCTCAATTCATTCCATTTCCTAGACTTGTTCATCAAATTACAGGTGTTTTAGAGATAATAATTCCATTATTTTTATTAACAAGATTTAGGAAAGAAGCTGCCTTAATCATGATTATTTTTTTAATTTTGATTTATGGAGCAAATTTGTATGTTTGGGTTAATAATCTTCCATACGGTCGAACTTATTTTTCCAATCAACAACACTTCATTAGATTATTGTTACAGATACTTTATATTTATATAACTTATGTAATTTATATGTATGACAAATAAACAATTTCCTAAAGACTTCATATTTGGTACAGCTCTAGCATCATATCAAGTAGAAGGTGGTATTTATAATAATGATTGGACTCACTGGGAAAACAAAGATTCTTCTGTTTGCGCTGAACCATGCAACGAGGCATGTAAACATTATGAGTATTACAAGGAAGATATTGAACTGCTAGTTGAATTAGGAATTAAAGCTTTTAGATTTTCA
>CACJUH010000003.1 GCA_902596545.1 uncultured Candidatus Actinomarina sp.
TCAGATTCTGAGTTAACAAATAAAATAAAGGATGACCCAACAACTAGTGTCATAACAAATATAAAAATGTATTTACTATTCATTTTTGCCTTTAACTTTTATGAAAAAACCAAGAATTAGAATTGAAAACATATAACTTACAAGTATCAAGGCAAAAGTTAATGAAAATGATCCCATGCTTAATAAGTCTTGCTGAAGGTTTGCGAATTCACTGTCCGGGGAAACAATCAAAATTCTAATAAATAACCATAGTCCGAGTAAAAAAGAAAGGAGGGGAAAGATTTTGTATGCCCCGGTTGTGTCATTTAAGGATTCTAATAATTCATTACCTCCACCTGGTAAAGACTTTAGTAACACACCTTCAATACACATTAAATAGCTAATAGCTGCAACCGCTGTTAGAACACTCGATTCCAGAACATACGGAAGGGAAGTTAGATAGAAAAATCCAAAACCAACAGCGCTTAAAACAACAGAAGAATAAAACTTAGGTGATAACTTTGCTATAGGTCTTTTGTTCAATATATAGCTTGAGGCAATAAAGCCAAATATGAAACCAATTGGCATCTCAAAATATACATAAGCACAAGTTGATATAAATGCAAAAAATATTGCTTGAGGAGACCATTTAAATTTTATATTTTGTTTATATACAAATTTTTCAATTACTGCTTCAACACCTTCATAAAAAAAAGTTGCAGATATGAGGCCAATGAATGCGGCTATAAAGATAGCTAAATTTTCTAAATCTAGAACGAGAGATGCTCCTTCTTCAACATATCCAATTAGGAAGGCAGTTAAAGTAAGTGCAAATAAAATCTTTAGAAAATTAATTAACTTTGATTCACTTTTTACGTCTTTATCTCTCCGAAAATAACTAATTCTAAAATCTGAAATTATTCTGTTAAACCATTCTTGCATTAAAAGAACAAGATAGAAGAGAACAATTATTGAAGTTGTGATAATAAAGGCAATACTATTTTTTTCCTGGTCTGTTAAATCGATTTCATCAAAAAGCGGGATAGATGTTATTAGTTCGTTTGTTATCTCAATATCTAAAAAATTTGAGCTTTCGACAATAGGTGGAGGAATAGTGGTGGTGGTGGTTGTAGACGTGGTTGTTGTAGACGTGGTTGTTGTAGACGTGGTTGTTGTAGGGATTGGTGCTAAAACCACCTGATTTGAGAAAGTTTCCTTGGTAAAACTTAAGCAAGTTGCAGCAGAACATTCTTCATTTGGCAGTTGTAATACTTTAGTCACAATAACATTGATTGTTATTTTGACTTCGCCCTCATAGCAACACAATTCAATAGAACTTTCTTTGATAGGAATTTCGTATTTTTCAATTTTCCCGTCATGGATTATTTCTAAATTTATAGAGTCGTATTCTGTATATAGTACTTTCCAACTAAGAAATATATTTGAATCTTCCTTTCTGTCCAATTCAATTATTATGTTTTCTGAATCAGTTGTAGCATTTATAAGAAAAAAGAAAATAAGTATATAGAAACTTTTTTTCATTAATTATTTTTGCAACAAAATTGCTTTATTTAATATTTTTTTCATTTCAATTTTCAGCCATTCATCATTAAATTTTGACCAAATCTCAAAATCTGGATTAAATCTCATCCATAAATAGATATTTCCATTCCATAGAGTAAAAATATCATCTGCTAACAATTTAGGATCAATAGTTGAATTTACTTTCTCATATTCTTCACACATTTTAAGCAAAAAAGAGTAAGGCTCTCCCTGTATCCATTTGTTACTATTTAAAATTTCTCTGAATTGAAAAAAACCTTCTTTAATAGCAGTTCCTAATCCAATACATGCATCTACTTGAACATCAAGGTAATAATTAATTCGTTTTAAAGGATTCTGTTCAGTTTGATTATGTTGTTCAACTTTCTCGACAATATCTTGAAATCCAATTGAAAATATCGATCCATAAACATCCATCAAACTATCAGGAAAGTGGTTATAAGCTGTTGCTACTGAGGTTCCTGCATGTTTGGCAATTAATGAAAGATTAATTGTTTCATTTGGGATCAATGGATCATTAAAAAGTTCAATTGCAGTATTTACTAACTTTTTATGTTTGTCGTCATAAATATTTTTTGCCCTTAAAGATCTACCATCTTTATGCATTGGTTCCATAATCATATTTTACATTTAATTAATTTGCTGATTCAATTTTTGTCAAAATACCCGTTACAATCAATCTCTGTCTCGCAGAATATTTTGGATGACAAGTAGTAAGTGTTAGCCTGTCATCACCTCGATTATATAAAACATATTCTCCACCTATAGCTTCAACTACTGAGACTTCATCTATCGTATAATGAAATTTTTTATTATTAACAGTGAGAATAACTTGATCGCCTATTTGAACTTGATCTAATTTTGCAAATGGCGCACCAAAAGTTGTTCTATGACCTGCAATGCCTACATTTCCTCCATTTCCTGGAAGTGAAGTCTGTAAGTAGTGTCCAGGTCCAAATTCAAGATTTTTTTCATTTGTTCCGGAGACTACATATTGGTTAAGGTTTATTGAATCTATTTGGAGCTGTCCAAAAACAGTCGGTGAATATGGAATTGAGTTATCTAAATTTTTATCAATAAATGTGTCACGTAAAGATTCAAAAACTGGAACATCATTTAATACTGAAAGTACCCTTTCATTTAAATTTTGATTTTCTTCTTTTTCTATTTTAATCTCATTGTCATCTGCAGCATACATCTGTTCTAAAACCCTCTGTGAAGTCTGATATTGAATATCTGTAAGATAAACTTGCTGCATTGCATATATTCCTAAGCCCATACCCATCAATATTAGAAGACTTGAAAATCCGAGAGATAATCTGCTAAATTTTGCTGAAGATATTTTTTGTTTTTTTAATTTTGTTTTTGATAGTTTTTTAACTTTAACATAACGCTCTTCTAAAGGTGTTATCGCTGCTTTGCCGGTAAAGCATATTTCAAACGAACCTGAAGAAATAAGAGAAATGCGCTCAAGCATCACATCTTTAGTAAGTTCTTCATCTAGATCTTTATATTTTTTAACCAAATTTGATACTGCGACTTTTGTATAATTTAGTTCTGCTGATAAATTATTTATATTGTTTATTCTCTCAGAAACTTGATTTTGCAGAACTCCGTATGGATTAATTAAATCTAAATTAATGTTGATATTAACTTCTTCTTTAAATGTTTTTTCTATTTGCTTCTTTAATTTAAAAACATTCTTATATACAGCATCTAAATCATTGGAATCAACTGTTCTTACTATAGATAAAAGTTTCCTTTTTCTAGATTTTGTAAAGAAGAAGAGACCAGATAGAAATAAAAGAACACTAGAAATTACTATATTTTTTAAATTAATACCAGTTGCAGCAAGTTGTAGACTGTCTTCACTGTAGAAATATTGTACATTGTAATTACCATCTGTTAGATATATATCTTCATCAAACTCATCCCATTCAAAAAAATCATTACCTTCATCTTCTGTAAGTGGTCCTTCACAAACATCTCCCTCTTCAAGAATTAGGCCTTCACAGAATTGATCTTCTTCAGGTATCGTTGTAGATGTTGTAGAAGTTGTATCTCCTTCATCAGTGAGATCAATTCCAAGTAAAGTAGTTGTAGTTGAAGTTGCATCTGGTTCTTCTATACAATCAATGATTTTCTTAAAACCGCCTTTGGATTTTTGACCACTTAAAGTGTCCCTAACAATAAACCTTATTCTATAAGTTGAGCCTTCGGGAACCCCAGAAAGAGTTGAGATATATAAACTACCCCCTGGAGCAATGCTGTAGGTATTGTCTACCATCTTTGTTTTATTAATAAAGATTTTTAATCGTATAGTCATCCCAACATTTGATTGAGAGTTTATTGCTGAAAGACCAAAAGAAGCACTTCCATCACTACTGCACCGACCATTATTAATAATATCTGGTTTAAATATAGGTTCAAAAATTGTAGTTGTTGTAGTTGGCAGAGTTGTAGTAGTTGAAGTTGTAGTAGTAGTAGTGGTGGTTGTAGTAGTTGTTACAGTACAACTAGCAGTGTATGACAGGGTTGGGTCCACGCCAGGGATGTCTAATCCATCTGTGACCCAGGAACTGTTATCATGTGACCCTCCAGATTTTCTAGAGCTATATCTCCACTTAATACTCTCACCATTTGCAAGTGCTGGTGCGGAATAGGTCTCTGACGAATTAGCAGATACTTCTTCATCGCTCTTTAGTTGTGTCCATGTTGAACCATCATCAGTTGAGTATTCCACTCTATAAAAGACTGAAACCGTTGAATCTGAGCCAGAGTTGAGAGTTATAAAAGGTGTCTGTGTCTGTGAATCAGAACATGATCCTAATGAAGTTGAGACACTAGCACAAGATATTGTTAACTTAGATCCAATCTCTGTCCATGTTGAACCACCATCTGTTGAATATCTGTGTTCACGACCGGTACCATTTGCGATTCCCGTATTTACAGCAAATTCTTGTGAAGCTCCAGCATTTATTGACTTACCACTCTCTTCACCTGTAGCACTACCTCCAAAGTACATCCAATCGCCAACATCTCCTGACACTGCATTAGTTGCTCTTTTTTGTACTAAAAATGTAATAGCGACATTGCTTCCGCTATTATCAACAGTTATTTTAATTTTACCCATTGTACCGCCTTGGCCTGTGCCATTATTTTTACAGCCATTTGTAGCATGAGAAACAGCAGGAGCAATTACTGGACAATTTATAGTTATTGTTGAAAGCGTTGCCTCTGATTGGCTTAATCCCTCTGAAGAGTTAGCAACAGAGTATTTAATTATTACAGCTGTTCCATGACTTTGTGCTGGTACAGAAAGAGAAGAGTTGTCTGTCTGACCAGCTGCTACTGTCGCAGTGTTAAGAGTTGTATAACTCGAACCTCCATCAGTTGAGTATCTAACAGTAAATGTTCCTGCAGCAGTCGAACTTGAGTTATTGAGAGTTATTGGAATTGCTGCACTTCCACTTGAACAACTGGCTGCAGCTGCTGTAGCACTAGCATTAAGCACAGGACAATCTATTTCAATACTGCTTAAAGTTGTTGTAGAAGCAGAAGAAAAATCTGTACTTGATGAAGTCTGATAACGTATATAAACCGTAGTGTCATTCGTGAAAGAAGAGCCTTTTAAACTTACTGTGGAGGTTGAATCCGAGTTTACTGCAACATGAGAACCACCAATACCATCAGTCCAGTTTGAATTGTCTGTAGAGTACTGAACTTTAAAATAATTAGTTGCACCTTGTCCTGTGTTATCAAGTAGTACATTTATGGGAGCTCCTCCACCTGAACAAGTTCCATGAGATGCCGAAACTGCTGGTGTGGTACAACTGACAGTAGCGCTATTCAAAGCATTGCCTGTGACATAGTTTCCTGAAAATGATCCAGAAATTGTGGATGTTTTATATCTCCACTGAATTGTAGTCCCGTTGTTGACTGCTTGTGTCACTGTATCTGAACCACCGATTGTTACAGCTTTACTTGCTTCTTTTTGCGCCCAGCTTGACCCACCATCTACTGAGTACTCAATTAAGAAGTATGCAGTAGCTTGTGATGAACCACTATTTGAAATTGCTAATGTTGATGTCTTCGAAGCTCCACTACAACTATTTGCTAAAGTCTGGGAAGCAGAGGTTGTAATATTACAATTAACCGCTGAACTTGCACTTCCAGTAGCAGTAGGAGTTCCTGTAAATGTTGCACTTGACGTTGATGTTTCATATCTCCAAGTGATAGTTTTGCCTACAGGGACGCTTTGTGTCAACGTTTCTGTACTATCAATACCGACTGACTGATTAGCGGCCTTGGTTACCCAAGAACCGCTATCAATCTTGTACTCAACCTTTACATATGCTGTTGTTGTAGCAGAAGCTGAGTTAGTAATTGCAAAACTTGATGTTGCAGCACCACTGGAACATCCTCCTAAAGAAGGAGAAACGCTTACGTCAATAACAGGACAGTTAACAGTTGAGCTATTCATATCACTACTTGTGACATAACTTCCTGAAAAAGATCCAGAAGAAGTAGAAGACTTATATCTCCATTGAATAGCTGAACCATGAGAGACAGCTTGGGTCAGTGTTGCTGAGCCGTTAGCATTAACGCTCTGATTGGCTGCTTTCTGTGTCCAGCTTGATCCACCATTTAAAGAGTACTCAACAAGGACATAAGCTATATCATTTGCTGAATCAGAGTTAGTGATTGTTAATGTAGAGGTTTTTGCTCCACTTGAACAACCCCCAAGTTCTTGCTCGGCACTGACATCTATTATTGGACAATCAACAGTTGAACTTGCAGATAAGGTAGCGTATAAAATACCCCCAAATGAACCTGAGGTTGATGAGGCTTTATATCTCCATGTAATTGCTGAATCATGTGGTACAGAGTGTGTTAGTGTTGCAGATGCATTTTTTGCAACAGACTGGTTCGCTGCTTTCTGTGTCCAGCTTGACCCACCATCTAAAGAGTACTCAACTAAGAAATATGCTGTTGTATTGGCTGAGTTAGAGTTTGATAAGGTAAGAGTAGAGGTTTTAGCCCCACTAGAACAACTACCAAGCGCTTGCGAAACACTGACATCTATTACTGGACAATCAACAGTTGAACTTGCAGATAAGGTAGTGGGTGTTAAACCTGTAAAGTTGTCATCTGTGTCTGAAGAGGTAAATCTCCATGTAATTGCTGAACCATGTGGTACAGACTGCTGAAAAATTGAACCTGAGTTATTGGTTGAAGTATAATTGCTACTTTTAGTTTCCCAAGAGCCGTTATCAATCTTGTACTCAACTTTGAGATAAGCTGTTGAGCCTGAATTATTCGTAATTGTAAGATCGGAGGTTTTAGCCCCACCAGAACAACTACCAAGTTGTTGTGCTCCTGATACTGTTACAGGATTAGGACAGTCAACAGTTGAGCTATTCATATCACTAGCTGTGATATAACTTAGCCCTGTCCAGTTCCCTGATGTATCAGAGCTTTTATATCTCCACTGGATTGATGAACCATCAGGCACGCTAACTGTTAAAGAGGTGTTCGTTTGACCATTGGTAATTGTTAAGTTGTCTGCTTCCTGTGCGTCTGTATGCACAGTCCAGCTAGAACCTCCGTTAAGAGAGTACTCAACAGTAACATATGCTGTTGATCCAGAGCTATTTTGCAGAGAAAGTGTAGAGATCTTTGCCCCACCAGAACAACTACCGAGTGATTGAGAATCTGTCAGTGTTTTAGCTACAGGACAGTTAACAGTTGAGCTATTCATATCACTAGCTGTGATATAACTTAGCCCTGTCCAGTTTCCTGATGTATCAGAGCTTTTATATCTCCACTGGATTGATGAACCATCAGGCACGCTTACAGTCAAAGAAGTATTTGTTTGACCATTGGAAATTGTTAAGTTGTCTGCTTCCTGTGCATCATTATGTACAGTCCAGCTAGAACCTCCGTTAAGAGAGTACTCAACAGTAACATATGCTGTTGATCCAGAGCTATTTTGCAGAGAAAGTGTAGAGGTAGCAGAACCACCAGAACAACTACCAAGTGATTGTGAATCTGTCAGTGTTTTAGCTATAGCACAGTTAACAGTTGCACTATTCATGTCACTAGCTGTGATATAACTTAACCCTGTCCAGTTCCCTGATGTGTTAGAGCTTTTATATCTCCACTGGATTGCTGAGCCATCAGCCACACTTACTGTTAAAGATGTGTTCGTTTGACCATTGGAAATTGTTAAGTTGTCTGCTTCCTGTGCATCATTATGTAAAGTCCAAGAACCACTATCAATCTTGTACTCAGCAGTAACGTATGCTGTTGATCCAGAGCTATTTTGCAGAGAAAGTGTAGAGGTAGCAGAACCAGCTGAACAACTACCGAGTGATTGTGAATCTGTTAGGGATACAGCTGCTATTGAGACACAATCAGAAGCGTCTACAGTTATCGTTACAGTACTTGTACCCGATGAGGGCGTCCGTAAACCATACGTGCTACTTTCTGCGTACCAATTTAGTTGCACAGATGTGCCATTAGCCTGTGCGGGTACAGAGAGCGAGGTATTGCTCGCACCTCCATTTACACTTGTACCTGTTGTAAGGTTTGATGTGCTTCCACCAATTGTATATGTAACTACATAGTTTGCTGCAACATCACTGCTTGAGTTATTAAGGGTTACAGCGATAGTTTTGTTACTACCACTACATGAACCTTGAGCAGCAGTAAGTGTTGGTACAAATTCATCGTTTCCTGAAAGACCAATACCACAACCAGCACCATCAGTATTACTAGAACTACTAAAGTCATCATTTGTCTCTGTTAATGAGCCAGCAGATTCATCATAAAGCCAGAGGTCTCCAGTATTGTTTTCTAAGAAATACACATCTCCATTACCAAGTGACATTGCAGCACCTGAGTTTGAACCTATTCCGCTACCAATATTTCCATTTAGTACGCTAAGATCTATTGTCATAGCTTCATTGTTACTTCCAATATTTGTATGCGAAGTTATCTCAGCACCAAGTAAATCGTTAGCGTTTGAATCATAACCAACAAAGTCATTACCAGATGGATGATTGGATACCCATGCAAAGTCTTTTGCTTTATTTGAACCATTACCTCCATTAGTAATAGTTAGATTTATAACTTTATAAGTACCATCACCATTTACTCTGATAACTTTTTGATTTCCATTAAAGAAACCTTTTGACGTAACAATGTATTTGTACGTTGTACCACCAGAAACAACTTCATAGTTTGAAGCTGCGTTGTTATCACCTGTACCAAGATTGACAGAAGATATATAAGTAGTCGTTCCAGCTCCAGATGCGTTGTAATTTAATTTATATAGGTATGCGTTTCCATTACTTTTTTTCAGTACTGCGAACATCTCACCATCTGTTGTGATGCTGAGTGAGTTCACTTCTTCTATATTGCTATGACTCCAGTTGGAAAAAATTTCATAGGTTGAAGTAATGAAAGTACCACTATCGTTATTAACTCCACGTTTGATTGTTAAGGTACCACTAGCCCAGGTGCTTTGATATAAAATTGTTCTTCCATCACTATCAACACAATCGAACTCTCCGGATGCAAGGGCGGGTTCTGGATCAATTGTCTCTATCGTGACAAATGCAAGAGTAACAATCATCAAAAAAGAGATGGATACATTTAAAACTTTTGCTAAAAATGGACGCATATCTCTAAAACGCAAAAAACGCATACGAGCATAAGCATTGCTAAACAATTTATACATTATATTTTTCTACAACAACATTCTTATTTTAAATTAGAAAATTTTCTAAGACAATAATTTTTTCTAAATAAAGGCTTTAATTGCCTCAATGATTTCGACGTTTTCAGTACTTAATGTTAAATATTGTTCATTTTCATCTATTTTTGACTCTGTAAAATTTTTAATTAGTGGAGAAATGACGTTTCCGAACTTTTCAGGGGACGCTGTAGCAACTGCAACAGTTGGTAGAGAGGAGTCGTTGTCTATGGCCATTTGTACAGATGTTACAGAGTGTGGGTCAAAAATAATATCAAAATCATCATGTAATGATGTAATAAGTGTTTTAATCATGTCATCTGAAAATGTAACTGAAGAGAAAATATGTTTTAAAACTCCAAAACTCTTCTCATCTAAATGTGCTTTTGAACTATTTTGTAGCTGAGAATAAAAATCTTTAGCTTCACTGGAGAGATCAAAAATTAATCTCTCTAAGCTGGAGGGGATTTGAATATCCATGCTCGGAGCAACACTTGGCTTCGTAACTAAAGGCTCCAACACTCCCCCTTCAATAAAACGTCTAAGTACATCATTGACATTTGTACTACAAAGAATTTCACTTATTGGTAGACCATGTAATCTTCCAAACCATGCAGAGTAAGCATTACCAAAATTTCCAGATGGGATAGCAATATTTATTGGTGAAGTAAATTGTTTTGTTAGCCAGACATAATAAGAGACCTGTCCCATAACTCGTAGCCAGTTAATAGAGTTCAATGAAATAATTCTTCTATCGAATGGATTTTCCGAAAGTAAGTCTTTAGCAATTCTCTGACAGTCATCATAAGATCCCTCTACTGCAATATTCAATACATTGTCTTGAATGACAGTTGTCATTTGTTTTCTCTGATACTCACTAACTTTATTTGCTGGATGCAAAACTACAACGTCAATATTTTCTGAATTCTTTACTGCCTGAATTGCTGCACTTCCAGTGTCACCACTAGTTGCAACAATGACTAATCCTCTCTCACCAATTTCTTCTAGTCTCTTATCTGCTATTGCACCGAGAGGCTGTAGTGCATAATCTTTAAATGATTTTGTTGGGCCATGGAATAATTCCATTACGTATTTGTCTTTATTGATCTCTCTGAGCACTGGCTCTGGTGAGTTTTTAAAGCCTGGATAGATTGATAGTTCATCTACATAACTTGCAGAATTTTTATCTAAGGCAATAAATATTGTCTTAACGAAATCTTCATAACTTAAATCTTCTTGCGTTAGGTTGCTTAAATTTTCAAGTGTTGTTCCATTTGGTAGGTATAATCCTTTGTCTTCTGCCACACCTGAAAGGACAATATCATGAAAAGAAAGTGTCGACTTACTTCCACGAGTTGAATGGTATGTAATCACGTGTTTAGAGATAAACTCTGATTGTAGATGTTACAGAGCTGACACTATCGAGATTTGCAATACTGTCTATTGAACTTGTTAAATTTTCCTCTGCAGCTTCATGAGTAACAAGAACTAACTCTGCGTTATCTCCTCTTCCTTCTTGAATAACGCTTTCAATGCTTACATTGTTTTCTCCAAATAAGTTTGCAATAGCTGCAAGAACACCGGGTTCGTCTTTGACTGAAAGCCTAATAAACCAACTTGAATTAACATCTTTTATAGCTTTGTCTCCTGTCTTTGGAGTTCGTAATGGATACCAGTTGGTTTGATTACTTGCCATTTGATGACATGCGCTTAGTACGTCTCCAATAATTGCACTTGCAGTTGGAGCTGCACCTGCACCAGGTCCAGAGAATACTAATTGGTTTATATTGTCACCTTCAACAAGCACAGCATTCAATGCACCTCTTATTGCTGCCAGAGGGTGCTTTGTATCAACAAGAACTGGATACACTCTTGCATTAAAACCTTCTTGACCATTATCAATTTGAGCTGCTAGTTTGATAGTCTTGTTTAGTCTTTTTGCCCAATCGAAATCTTCTTTTGTAATTTTAGAAATACCTTCTGTGTAAACATCATCAGTCGATGGAGATACGCCAAAACATAGTAGCGATAAAATCATGGCTTTATATTTTGCATCTATACCTTCAACATCATTTGTAGGATCTGGTTCTGCATAACCTAATTCTTGAGCATTTTGTAATGCATCACCGTATGTGCTGCCCTCTTCCATTGCAGTTAAGATGTAGTTGCTTGTTCCATTAATAATCCCAGCAACCCTTGAGAGTTCTTCTCCTCTTAAGCTTTCAATGAGTGGTTTTAGAACAGGTATGCCAGCTGCAACTGCTGCTTCAAAATATAAACAGGTATTATTTTCCTGAGCAGTCTTAATCAATTCTTCACCACAATCTGCAATGATATCTTTGTTTGCAGTAATTACTGATTTTCCTTTTTGTAAGAGTTCTTTAATGTACTCTTTTCCTGGTTCTACTCCACCTAAAACTTCAATTACTAAATCAATATTTTCATCATTGGCAATTTCATTAAAATCCTCAGTTATAAGATTTGAATCAAAATCTCTGTCTTTAGTAGAATCGGAGACTAAAACCTTGGAAAGATTAATATTAATTACCTCATTATCAAGATGTAGCAATCGAGAAATAACTGCAGAGCCAATATTTCCTGCACCTAAAACTGCTACTGTATATGAATTATTTTTCATAATTAGTAAGGATAAATGTTATTTTGAGTCAAACAACAATTAATTTTGTAGATTTTATGAAGAAATTGAGAGTGATGATACGGCTTCTTGATATACCCCACAATAATCAATCATGTCAGTCATCCACTTGCGATCTTCTTCTGGAAGGTATTCGAGCTTGTAGTAATTAGTCCATTTACCGCCATAATAATACACAAAAACATCCGCTAAATTTTCTTCATCTCCATAGCGACTATGTGCTAGTTCTCTAAAAGTTGAACCATCTTGCAAAATACATTCTCTCATCACCAAATAGGAATAAGCGTGTGCGGCCTCATGAACAAGAATATCTTTTAATCTCCCAGACTCTATTCCTCTATCAGATATCCAAATTGTCATAGCCCACTCATTTCCATAATTTCCATCGGCATCATACCCTACTGGATCAAATACTCCATAAACACATCTATTGAATAAAGCTTCTCCATAAGGATGACAACCATTTAAAACCTGAACCTCAGAAGTTAAAATTTCTCTTAATATATCTGGCAACTGATAAATTGCTAACTGAATTCTTAAATTTGTTTCTTCGTCACCTTCAAAACCAGGAAATGAATAAAGTAAATTGGTTATGTCATTTTTAATTCCTGTTTGACCAGACTCTCTCCTTTCGTGAAGATTGATAAGAATTTCATTCTCATTTGGTATCCCATTCACGCATTTAGTGGTAAGTCCTTCTGAATTTACTAAAGCTGCTGCTTGTGAAGAACTATACGGACCAAACCTGTTACATTCGGAATCATAGAGAATAAAAGTTTGATTAGAATCATCTAATTGATTTTCGTAAACATTTATTGTTAATTTGTAACTAGGTTGGGCTACTTCAATTTCTGGAGTTTGAATTCTTAAAACTGAAAATAAATTTATATTAAGAAAATAAGTAAGCAACCAGATGACAATATTTATTGATAGAAAAACAAAAAGAAGTATTTTGAATGTTTTCATGTTATGTGTAATTAATAATTATTGATAATTTCTATAGAATCAAGATGATTGCCTCCTCCATCTCCTCCGGCAACAGCAATATGGTGAAACCTTACTCGAAGTGTTGTTACCCCATCTGGCACCGTATAAGTACCTGAGTAAATCCTCCATTGGTTTTTGCCAGATGAATACTGTCCTATTTCAACTTCTGATCCTGGTGCTCCTAGCCTAAAGGAGATTGTATCAACTCCTTGACGTCCCCTGTGTGCAAAACTCCAGTCAATTTCATCGCCCGGAGAGACAGAAACATCTTGGTATATTGAGGAAGCTGCACTCCAGTTAAGCTCAATATGATAGTTGCCTTCATTTGCATCATTAGATCTTTCGCCTTTTTTCCAAATTTCAATTCTTGTTTCAGTTGATAAATCTACAAGTTGATTTGTCCAACCAGGTACCTCTGAATTTGCAAAATTACCTGATGTCCCTGGGTCTGGTAACTCAAATGAACCATTTGTAATTAAATCAGTTGGAGGAAGCGTTGTAGTTGTAGTAGAAGTTGTAGTTGTAGTTGTAGTTGTAGGTGGAACTGTCGTTGTAGTTGATGTAGTTGTAGAAGTTGTAGGTGGAACTGTCGTTGTAGTTGATGTAGTTGTAGAAGTTGTAGTTGTAGAAGTTGTAGTTGTAGAAGTTGTAGTTGTAGTAGTTGTAGGTGTAGAAGTTGTAGGTGGAACTGTCGTTGTAGTTGTAGGAGTATCATCAGTAATGAATATACTTGTTTCAACATTAGTAGAAGGAACTGTTGATGTAGTTGTAGAAGTTGTGGTTGTATCTGTTACGACAATTTCATTTGACTGATTTGGTGCATTAATTGCTACAAATGTAAATACCACTATACCTGTACAAACACCATAAAAGTAGCCTCTTTTTTTAAATAGGATTGAAAAAGCTGATAGAAAGCTTAAAACATATCCCCAAAGCAAAATGAAGAATGAGAATCTTCTTTTTTCTCCAAAATATTTAGTAATTTCCATAACCTCGTCGTGTGTGAGGTTTTGCTCAGCTGATTTTATATTTAGATTTAATTTTTCAATAGCTTTAAAGACTTCATCTAAAGATTTGTTGAGCCTGTCAGCGAGAATATAAAGTTTCATTAGGAGAAAATTTTAGGTTAATTTTTCCTTTACTATTCTACTTACCACAGAACCATCTATGCCTTCACCTTTAGACATGACAACACCAATTACTTTACCCATTTGGGATATATCAACTTCGCCCATTTCACTCAGAACTTCATCAACAATTTTTTCAATGTCTTCGTCACTAAGTTGTTCAGGCAACCATTCGCTCAAGAAATCAATTTCAAATTGAATTTTTTCAGCCATTTCAAGTCCTCTATCGCCAAGTGACTGATACTCTTCAACTGCTTTTGTCATCTTTTTCACATAGGAGGAGATAACTCCTAGAACTAGCTCGTCAGTTGCCTCTTCACCTTTTTCAGCTTTTTTCTTTGCTACCTCTGTCTGAATTTGTCTAATTGCATCAAGCTTAGGCTTATCTTTTGCTTTCATCGCTTCTTTTAAAGCAGCACTTAAATCATCTGATATTGTCATAATTTACTTTCTGTATATATGCATTGTATCAGGAATATCTGTAATTACTCCAAATACACCTAACTCCATAAAATGTTGAAAATCTTTTTCATCATTAACTGTCCAGACTACGGTTTTTTCAAGTGGTAAATCAAAATTCCTACTATCCAATAAGGAACTCTCCACCATGAAAAATAAATGTTCGTCATGTATTGATAGAGATTTTGCTTCAAATAATGCATCTTCTTGATCAAGAATGATTCCATAATGACAAGTAAATAATTCTTTGAAGTCTTGGATAGCTTTCCAATTAAAAGAGGTAATAATATCTTCAGGTGACAAAATTGAGAGCATTTTTTGAAATAATATGTCTATTTGAGTTTTTTCTAAACTATTTGTTTTAATTTCAAAATTAACTTTTCCTTCTATATGATCTCTTGATGATAAAATCAATTCATCTTTTTCAACATCACCTAACTTACTTAGTATTTCTTCTGTAGAAAGCTCATTAATAAATTGTCCATTTATATCCGGGTCATGAAATAAAATAAGATTATTATCAGCTGTGATTCGAACATCAGTTTCAACATAATCACAGTATTCAAATGCTTTATTAAGGGCTGTTATTGTATTTTCCCTATAAATACGGGGCAAACCCCTATGTCCAAAAATTTTTCTCAAAATGCCTCCATATAAATTAAAGTTGAGTACTATTAATTGTCAAGCTTGTGAAATATTTCACAAAGTAAGAAAGAATGTGCAAATGTTAAATATAGATTTTGAGCAAGAAGACTGGATGCTAGAGGGCGGTTGTGTCTACTCCGACACTGAGCTGTTTTTTCCTGTCGGATCTTCAATGAAAGCAATGAAACAAGCTAATGAAGCAAAAGCTATCTGTATGGAGTGCCCAGTTGTTACTGAATGTCTTGAATACGCCATAAGAACCAATCAAGATTCTGGTATTTGGGGTGGTACAACTGAAGATGAGAGAAAATCAATAAGAAGACAGTACCGTAAAACTGGTCTTGTTATCAACGGTTAGAAACTAAACCCGCTCCCCTTTTATTATCACCATCATCTGAGAATTCAATAATCTGAATCAATGATGTATTGACTGCAATTTCACCTTCATCATCTTTATGTATGTAAAACTCATTTGCAGAAGTTAAATTCTTAATTTCATCTAAGAATTTTTCTTTATCTTTGATATCTACTTCTATAGCTGAGGTTGATCCAACCATATAAATTCTTGCTTTCAAAGTTCCTGCCATTTTTACTCCTTATAAAACGTTTTCACCCATAAATAATGCTGAGACTGAGTCATCAGTAAATATAGATGTTAGTGCATTTGCAATTATTGGAGAAACACTCAAGGACTCAACATTGCCCAATTTTTCAGGATTTCCATTCTGTAGCAAAGTATCTGTGACGACTATTTTATCTACTGGAGCATCTTGTAATTTTTCTACTGAACCCTCAGAAAATATACCGTGTGTTGCTGCAACATTGACAGATAAGGCTCCACGTTCTTTTAAAATTCTTGAAGCAGCAGCGATAGTTCCTCCAGTGTCAATAATGTCATCTAGTAGGATTGCATGTCTGTCTTCAACTTCACCAATAATTGTGAAAGACTTTACCTCATTATGTATCTTTGGATCTCTTTTCTTATGTACAAAACCTACATACGCATCAAGATGTTTGGCAAATGTAGTTGCTCTCTTAACTCCACCTGCATCAGGCGAAATAATAGAAATTGGACCATCAAATTTATCTTTAAAATATTCAACAAAAAGTGGCATAGCAGTTAAATGATCAAATGGCTGGTCAACAAACCCTTGTATCTGCTGAGTGTGTAAGTCGATAGATACCATTCTGTTAACTCCTGCAGCAACATACATATCACTTATTAATCTTGCAGATATTGGTTCTCTAGGTAGTGCTTTTTTATCTTGTCTTGAGTAAGGATAGAAAGGCAGTACAGCTGTGATTCGTTTTGCTGAAGCACGTTTTAAAGCATCTATCATGAGGAGTTGTTCCATAATTGTTCTATTGATATCTCCAGAATGGCTTTGCATAACAAAACAGTCTGCACCTCTTACACTCTCACCAAGTCTCAAATAAATCTCACCGCTAGCAAATTCTTTTCTGTCTACTTCTGATAACTCAGTTCCAAGATTTGAAGCTACTTTTTGCGCAAGTTCAACATTTGATGAACCTGAAAAAAGAAGCATTTTTTTCTTGCCAGGTTGTTCAATCATTTTTTTTCTTTCTGTCCATATAGCCTTCAATATTTTTTTGATCATTTCTTTCAATACCTAATGCTTTTGAAGGAACATCTTTTGTAATTACAGAACCTGCACCTATCATTGATTCTTTTCCAATTGTTACAGGAGCAACAAGCATGACATCTGATCCAATAAAAGCTCCATCTTCAATATCTGTTTTATGTTTATTTTTACCATCGTAATTAACTGTTATTGCTCCTGCAGAAAAGTTAACACCTGCTCCTAATTCTGCATCACCTACGTATGCAAGATGAGGAATTTTACTTCCTTTACCAATTTTTGATTTTTTTGTTTCAGCAAATGCTCCAACCTTCACATTCTCTCCTAGTTCCGAACCAGGTCTAATGTGGGCAAAAGGTCCTATTTGACCTCCAGCATCAATAATTGAATCGTCTACTACTGAATTTAATACTTTTGAACCTTGGCCAACTTTTGAATTATTAATTTGAGCATTTGGTCCAATCTCACAATCAGGACCTATCTCAGTTTCACCTTTTAAATGACTGTTTGCGTAAACTTTTGTACCAGCAGAAATTTTTACAGTTGAATCTATATATGTAGAGGTTGGGTCTTGAAAATAAACACCTTCATCCATGAATTGTTGTATTGTTTGCTTTAACAGAGCGTCTTCAACTTCATTTAGTTGGCCCATAGAATTTATTCCTCTTATTGAATCTTCTTCTACTTGTACTATAACAATATCTTTTTTTTCATTATTTGCAATACCTATTAAGTCAGTTATATAAAATTCTCCCTGCGCATTAGAGGTATTCAAATTGTTGATTTGCTCAAGGAGAAATTCTTTTTCAAAACAATATATCCCTGAATTAATTTCATCAACCAACCTCTCTTCTTCTGTGCAGTCTTTTTCCTCAACAATTTTAATTTGTTTATTTTGTTGAATGACTCTTCCATATCCAAATGGATTAGAGACCTTAGATGTAAGAAAGCCTATTGTTGAACATGAGTCAGTTACTTTTTTAATTAGATTTTCAATATCATTGCTATTGATCATTGGCACATCGCCTGGAAGAACAAGAATATATTCAGATGTATCATTAGCAAAATTTTTATCCTCTAACAGAATTGAAATTGCATGTCCTGTACCTTTTTGCTCCTCTTGGATAACAAAATTAAGTGACTCTGGCAGAGCTTCCATAACTTGTTTAGCTTCATGCCCTACTACAACATATTTAGTATTTATATCCTCAATAACCTCTAGAGCGTATGAAATTAATTTTTTTCCTGAAACAGAATGCAAGACTTTTGGTAAATTGGACTTCATTCTAGTCCCTTTACCTGCGGCTAATATTACTCCTGATACATTCATTTCAAAATTGATGGCTGGGGGAGAAGGACTCGAACCCTCAACGATGGGACCAAAACCCATTGTGTTGCCAATTACACCATCCCCCAATTGTTATGCAAATATATTCTAATCATCATTTTGAGAGAAACTACAACCAATTTTCTTAGTTATTGAAAAATATTTAAGATTGAATTCTTCGGAATCTATTTCTTCAATTTCTTCATGTTCTTCAAACAATGAAAAAAGAGCCGACCCGCTACCAGACATAAAAAATTTGTTGTTATATCTCTCTTCAAGATTTTGTTTTATTGCATTAAGTTCTGGGTAGATTTCTATAGATGTATTCCAAAGATCATTAAAAAGTGAGATATCATTCCACGAATACTTTTCAGTGTCCTTTGGTTGTATTTCGTCATATTTTTCAAAGACTTCTTTTGTGCTTAAACCGTTTTTTGGAACAGCAATAATGATTTTCATTGGTGGAGTGTCATTCAAATTTAGGACATTTTCACCAATACCTGAAATAGTTGCTGGTTGTTTATTTATAAAGAATGGAACATCACTTCCAACTTGCTTCACAACATCATGATAAGAAGGCATTGATAATTCATAATTTGAACAGAGGAAATTAATTATTGCTGCACCGTTTGAACTTCCTCCACCAAGTCCAGATTCTATTGGTATTTGCTTATCAACCTTGATTTCAAAGGATTTATCAAAAGAAGGATTAAGTTTTCTCATTAATGATAAAGATTTATGAATCGTTGTTAACTCATAATTTAATTTGTCAATATTAAAAACAATCTGATCTTTTTGAGTTTCTTTAATTACTATTTCATCAAAAATACCAACAGGAATAATATCTGATTCAATCTTGTGAAAATTATCTTGTAAGTCATCATGAATTTTTAAATTAAGATTTATTTTTGCTGAAGATAATATTTTCACAATATGTCCTTTGCAATATCATAATAATTTTCAGGAGTTAAATTACTTGCGCGATTATTAGGGTCTATTCCCAATTCAACAAGACGGTCCTCAGAGATTATTGATTTGAGTGATGTTCTCACTTTTTTTCTTTTTTGTTGAAAAGCAATTTTGGATATTTCAAATGCTCGAATTCTTGTTTCTTCATCCAAAATAGTCTCTCTTTGAATAGTCAGAACAGAAGAAGTAATTTTTGGAGGTGGATAGAAACAATTTTTTGAAACATCAAATTGAATCTTAGATTCAGTAAATAATTTAAATAAGACTGATAAAGCACCATATTCTTTTCCACCAGGATTCGCAACAATTCTATCTCCCACCTCTTTTTGAACCATGACAACATATCTATGAATTACAGGAACTTCAGTTATCAATTTAACCAACAATCTTGTTCCGATATTGTAAGGCAAATTTGATACAAAAATCCACCATGGACCTTGAAGTTGTGTGTAGTCAAATTCCATTGCATCTTCATTGAAGATTTCTAGATTAGGTACATCAATAAATCTTTCATTTAGAATCTCTGCAAGATTCCCATCAATTTCTACAGCTTTAATTCTGTAATTGTCCTTTAATAATTCACTAGTTAAAGACCCCGTGCCAGGCCCAACTTCAATTATGGGATCTGCTAATTGTCCCTGAACTAATTTTGTAATTTTTCTTGATATATTTGAATCAATTAAAAAGTTCTGGCCTAATTTATAATTTGGCTTTGATTCTAATTTTTCAACCCATTCTTGTTCACTCATTTAAATCTCGAGATAATAATCTATCAGTATTTTTTTTAGTCAGTTCTGAAAACTCATTCAGAGATATATCTAATATTTTTGAAATTTTTTCAGCAGTATACATAATATAAGACGGTTTATTTTTTTGTCCTTTATAAGGTTCAGGAGCTAGATAAGGAATGTCTGTTTCAACTAAAATTTTATTTAATGGGATATTATTAACTGCTAGTTGCAAATCTTGAGCAGTGTCGTAGGTTACAATTCCAGATATAGAGAAATAAACACCAAGCTCTGCAAACTTTTTAGTCCACTTATTACCCCCAGTCCATGAATGTAGAATAATTTTATTGTTGCTTTCTCTCTCGCTAAGAATTTTATAAATATCAGAAAAACTATCTCTGCAATGAACAATTACTGGTTTAGAAAGTTTGTCACCAACTTTAAGGTGGTAAAGAAAGCTCTCTATCTGATCTTCCTTTGATGATAAATTGCGGTAGTAATCAAGTCCAGTTTCGCCAATCAAGTCTGCTTCGATAAATAAAGTATCAAGTGATTCTTTTAATGTTTCAAATTCAGTGGCTTGATGTGGATGCAAGCCTGCTGACCAATAGGACAGTTTTTTTAAACTATTAGAAACTTGCTTTGCTTTTAATGAAGACTCTACATCAACACCGGGAATCACTACATACTCTAGATTAAATAGCTCTTTTTCATCGATTTCATTACTCCAAAGCTGAAGATGACAATGCGTATCTACCCATTTGAATTGCTCTAATGTTTTATTTTTATTCACTACTATATAAGCATAGGATTAAATACATTTATGAGTAAAGGTAACAGAAGTAAAATTGATAATCTTGGAAGGGTTGTTATTCCAAAATCTATTAGGAAAGCTCTTGATGTTGAAGCTAATAGTGAAATCTCAATGTATGTTGAAGATAAAAAGTTAATAATTACAAAGGGCTATCAAACTTGTTCTATATGTGGCTCCAAAGATGTTACATTTCAACTCAAAGATAAATTTCTATGTTCTAATTGTATAAACGATATTAAGAATCTTTAATTTTATCGTATATTTCGTTTGTAGGAATGTCAGTAATTAGAGATACTGCTTTTGCTAAATCTCTTTTAGGAACACCATTATCTAATAATATTTTTAGTGCAGAATCTAGTTCAAAATTTACATTTGTATTTAATTCACTGGGTGCGATGACGAGCGTTATTTCACCTTTTAGATTATCTGAGCTAAGCTTTTCTTTTACTTCTGCGATATCGCCTCGGTGAATTGTTTCAAATTTTTTTGTTAATTCCCTACAAACTGTTATTTGTGAATTCAATCCATTTTTTTCAAAATAATCAAGATCTTTTATTACACGTTTTGGAGAGGTAAAACAGACACTTGGCATTTGAGCATTTAATAACTTTGTTAAAAATTCGCTTTTTTCTTTTCCTGATTTAGGTATAAATCCTAAAAATTGAAAATTTGAAATGTCGAATCCAGAAAGAGTCAAAGCTACTAGCACACTTGAGGGACCGGGTATTGATTCAACTCTAAATCCTTCCTTGATTATTATTTCTACTAATTTATTACCTGGATCGGAAATTAAAGGCGTACCTGCATCAGAAATAAGAGCTAGGTTTAAATTATTTCCTAAATGACTTTTGATATCTTCAATTTTGTTGACTTCATTGCCAATAAAGTAAGACTCTATTCCTGTTTCAATACCAAAATGATTTAAAAGTTTTTTTGCACGTCTTGTATCCTCGCAATAAATTAAATCGACATTGTTTAATACATCAATGAGTCTTTGTGATACATCGTCTAAATTTCCAATTGGGGTTGGGCAAATGTATAGAGTTCCCACTTTGTTTATAGGTCACCAAGCTGTGATGAGATTTCATCAATAATGTTTATGTCTTGAGAAAGGACCATTTTTACAAAACCATTTTGCTTTGAAATCCATACGTTGGTTGAGCCTTTATAAATAACTCCGTTGTACTGTTCAACTACTTCTGTAAATCTTTTTTGGGTATCTCCCCATAAAATATATGCATCATATATTTCATCAAGGTCTGCAGAAGTGTCGCCACTTATTTTTACAGTCATTACTAAATTGCCAGATGAATCAACGTAGTCTTTCCATGAACCTCCCCCGATTCCAACTGCAGCAGTAATTGCTGGGATAGGTCCAATGGTGTCTTGTAAGAGATAAACTAGGTCTAAAGATCCAATTGTACCTTCATCTATTAACTCAAAATTATTAATTTCAACATCAGCAATTTCGATGACATCATATCTTTCATTAGCAAAATACTTTTCAGAGGAATATATCTGCTCTGAAGTTGGGAGGTTTGTTAAGCCAGTTCTTTTATACTCACCTAGCGCATCATTTAAAGCTGCCATTTTTCCTTTATTGATAATTTCTCTTGAAAGTATTGGACCATAGGTGTAATACAAGTCTGAAGGTATATAAAAATAATTTGGAAGCTGAACCCTGCAGGAAATATTTGGAATCTGTGCTTGCATAGTTTGACGGTCATATGCATCTAAACTATCAACCCATTTTGCTTCGACCCACTCAGCTTGAGCCTCCATTAATGCTCTAATTCCTGGATAGTTAGAGAAATCGTCTAAGTCATCCATCTCTTGATACCACTCAGATACCTCAAAATGCATACCCTGTAAAGAATGAACAAGTTCATGAACTACTACTCTCTGTTCATAAAAATTAAGCTTTTTTTGACCTGATTTTATAGGGACTCTAAGTGTTTTATCTAATAAGTTGTATGAACCAGCAGAAAAACAACGTTGAAATTCTACTTGTAAGTTTAAGAGTTGGTCAGCTGAGAAATCATTTAAACCCCACATGTTCTCTGAAAGAACGGCTCTTTCCCACTCGCCTTCTTCATAATCTTCTTCAAAATCATCTAGAAAAGAAAGAGCATTGTATTCTTGATAATCATTAAGAGTATAAAAATCATATAGAGGTTCTTCGATAAACTCTAAACCTATTCTTCTCTCAATAAATTTCATTAATTCAGCTAATTGCTCTTTGATTTCTGTTGGTGGCTCTTGAATCTCTAACCCAAACTCATCAATTGCAAACGGAGGCTCTTCATAAACAGTTGTTGTAGTGGTAGATGTAGTTGTGGTACTTTCAGTAGTTGTAGTTTCTTCTGCCTGAGTTTCAGAAACAGATTCTTCAGTAGTTCCTGATGAGCAGGATATTAAAATTAAACACAATAAAGTAAGTAAAAATTTTCTCATAGGTTATTAGATTACATGTATTCTATTATTTATAAAAACAATTGGAGGAATTTTGATTAAAGAATTTAGAGATTTTATCAATAGAGGGAATGTTGTTGAACTTGGAGTAGCGTTCGTTATGGGTGCTTCTTTTAAGTCATTGGTTGATGTTTTTACCAAGAGATTAGTTGAGCCATTGATTGGTTTAATAATAAATCTTCCTAATTTAGATAAGCTAGGAATGTTTGGAGATATAGATCCTGCATCTGGTACGTCTGCAGGCTCTTTTGGAGCTTTTTTAGGGGAAGTAATAAACTATACAATTATTGCCTTTGTAATGTTTTTAGTAATAAAAGCTTACAACCATTTTGAAGACATTGTTTCTGATGAAGAAACTGAAGCAGCAGCTGCAGAATCAAAAGAGGTATTATTGCTAAAAGAAATTAGAGATGGAATAAATAAGATTAGTAAATAATAAAAAACTTTATGAAAGAAAATAATTTAAGAGATTTATTTAACTACGCACTTGAGCAAGATACAAAGGTTCGTAGAGGAATAATTTATTCAATACTAAATAAAATATTTGACCTAGCTCCTCCTGTTTTGATTGGTATTGCAATAGATATAGTGGTGGAAGGATCTGATTCCTTTATAGGAAATCTTGGATACAGCGACAGAAGACAGCAATTAATTATACTCGCCGTCTTAACGTTTATAATATGGGGACTCGAATCAGCATTCGATTATATTGCGGCTGTAACTTGGAGAAACATCTCCCAAGATATTGAACATTCTTTACGAACAGATGCCTTTAACAATGTCCTTGGTCTTGATTTGGCGTTTTTTGAAAATAAATCTTCTGGAAGGTTGATGGCAATCCTTAATGATGATGTAAATCAACTAGAGACTTTCTTGGATAACGGTGCAAACAGGCTAGTTCAAACTGCTACAACCGTTCTTGTTATTGGTGGAACATTCTTATATATTTCACCACTAGTTGCTGTGTTTGCCTTCATACCCATACCAATTATAATTTTTGGCTCACTTAGATTCACTAACAGAATTGCAGAAAGGTATACAAAGATTCGAAATGATATAGAAAACTTAAATGCCAATCTTTCGAACTCTATTACAGGAATACTCACAGTAAAAAGTTTTAACAGAGAAAAAAAAGAAAGCGAAAGAATAACTCTTTCATCAAGTGAGGTTAAAAGTGCAAATTATCATGCAATAAGACTATCTGCAGCATTTATTCCAATAATTCGAATTGCAATACTATTTGGATTTACAGCGACACTTTTAATTGGTGGCTTCTTAGCCTTAGACGGAGAAATTAAAGTAGCAACCTATTCAGTAATGCTATTTATAACACAGAGATTACTGTGGCCATTAACTGAACTCGGAGTGATTTTTGATTCCTATCAAAAAGCAATGGCATCATTTAGACGAATATTAAATTTAAAAAATACTTTGCCCACAATCGATAATGGCAACGAAAAGCTCACAAGTTTTAATAAGAAAATTGAGATATCAAATTTAAATTTTGAATACGTAAAAAATTTTCCAGTTTTAAATGATGTTTCTATAGACATTAATAAAGGTCAAACTACAGCGATTGTTGGAAGTACAGGTTCTGGGAAATCTACTCTAATAAAACTTATTTTGAGATTATATGATTCAACTTCCGGAGAAATTAAATTTGATGGCAAGAATATAAGAGATTTAGAATTGGATAGTTTGAGAAATAAAATTGGATTGGTAAGCCAAGATATATTCTTATTTGAAGGTACAGTTTTTGAAAATATTGCATACGGAAATCTAGATGCAAAAGATGAAGAAGTTTGGGAAGCAGCAAAACTTTCAGAGTCTGACAAATTTATAAATCTATTGCCCAATAAAGAAAATACAATCGTTGGAGAAAGAGGGCAAAAACTATCAGGTGGCCAAAGACAAAGAATCTCAATAGCAAGAGCAATACTAAAAAATCCGGAAATATTAATTTTAGATGAAGCAACTTCAGCCGTTGACAATGAAACTGAAGCTGCAATACAGAGGTCTATTAATACCTTAAAAGAAGGGAGGACTGTTATTGCAATAGCGCATCGTTTATCCACTATAAGAAATGCTGAAATTATTTACGTTTTAGAAGAAGGTAAAGTTGTTGAATCTGGAAATCACGAAAGCCTTTTAGAAATTAATGGTGTTTACTCAAAGCTATGGTCAGTTCAAACAGGAGAAAAAATTAGTTAATCTTTTCTGCAATATACTCACCAATAGCTAAAGAAGCTGTTGCTGCAGGGCTTGGTGCATTTAGAACATGAAGAGAATTATTACCCTCTTCAAAAACAAAATCGTCAATCAAGTCGCCGTTAGAACTTACAGCTTGCGCCCTTACTCCAGCTACTCGGGGTTCTAAATCTTTTAACTCAACATTAGGAATATAATTTAATATTTCCTTTAGAAATACTCTCTTATTTAAGGATCTATACATCTCAGAAACTCCTGTACCAAAGTATTTCTTGCCTAGCTTCCACATTCCTTTATATGAAATTGTTTTACTAAATTCAAAAACATTTATGTTGCTCCATTTATATCCCTCTTTAGCAAATGCTAAAACTGCATTTGGACCAGCTTCAATTTGACCATCAACTGTTTTGGTAAGATGAATTCCCAAAAATGGTAAGTTTGGATCACTTATTGGATAAATCATATTATTTACTAAATGAGATTTCTCTTGATTCAATACAAAATATTCACCCCTAAAAGGAATTATTCTTAAATTGGGCTTTATATTGTCCATTAAAGCAACCGTGTCAGAAAATAAGCCTGCACAGTTTATCAGATATTCTGAAGTGAATGTTTCCCTGTCACTTGTAAGAATTTTTAAATCATTTTTTGAATCTATTGATTTTATTTTTTGAAAATATTTAACAGTTCCCCCTAAAGTCTCAAATTTCTTCGCAATTATCTCTGTTACTACCTTATAGTCAACTACTCCAGCCTGAGGAACATATAATGCTGATTCAAATTTACAATTTGGTTCTAAATCTAGTATCTCATTTCTTTCCAAAGGCCTTACACCATCCATGTTGAGTTCTTTAGCTCTATTGTTTAAATGGGTAATTTTTTCTATATCATGATCGACTACAATTTTTCCTTCAATTCTGAATGGGATACTTTCCGAGTTCATAAAATCAATTAATAGTTCTCTGCCTCTAATACAAAGATTTGATTTGAAAGATTGAGGTTTGTAATAAATTCCAGAATGAATAACTCCTGAGTTTCTACCAGACTGGTGGGTTCCTGGAGATTTTTCTTTATCTAATACAAGAACATTTTTACCTTGTTCTTGTAATTTTAGAGCCGTTGAGAGACCAACAATACCAGCCCCTACAATTGCAACATCATATATTTTATTCATTGGTGGAGGTGCGGGGAGTCGAACCCCGGTCCTTCCAAGCTATCAAACAGCTTCTCCGAGTGCATCCGATGGTTTACTGTTAGGCAAGTCATCGGAACCTATAACCTAACAGGTTTACCTAAATCTTAAGAGTCAGTCGGTAACCCAACTCAGCATCCCACATTTCGACGCCATTGCTATCCGAGGTGGGAGCCCCGATAGGTGACGAGCAGCGGTTAGGCTGCTAAAGCCAACTTAGGTTTGGCAGTTATATTGTTTTCCTACGTTTTTTACGAGGCCCTAGGACCCTCGACTCGCTACTGAGAGACTCGCTTCAAAGTCGAAGCCAGTTCACCCCCATACAGTTGTATTAGTTCTAAAATTATACTTGAGAATTAGATTATTTAAAATATGAAAATTAATAACAATAGCTTTGAACTAAATGAACAATTACAAGTAGTAATTGATTCAAGTGATAACGATGGATTAATTTTTATACCAAAAAATATTCAAATTGATGTAGATATAGAAAATTATTTTGGAAAAATTGTAATTAGTAAGTTAGTTATTCATCCTTCTGAGAGTGAATTCCAAATTGGTAAATTAACGATTGAAAATAACATTCCAAATATGGATATTAAGTTACTTGATCGATATATTTATAAAGTTTTATCTGACAAGTCCGGATTAGCCTATTCTCCTTATAAATACTTCCCTGATTACGATTTTACAGTTTTTGAAAAAGGCAGAAGACCCTCACAGCTAGATTGGGCTATGTTTGCTTCTCTATATGTATTTAGCTGCAATGTCTTACCGCAATCAGTAAAAGTAGAACTATCACTTGCAAAGTATCTAAGAATATCTGAGGAAAACTTTAAAAGATTTATGAAAAAAATTCCCGAAGATTTATTTAGAAAATCAGGACACACCGAATCTAGAGGTGGGGATATCTCATTAAATGCAGAAAATTTAATTAAAGAATTTCTAGGAGCAGATCAGGAATCTTTTGAGAACAATCCTTTTTTAAAGTTTTACTCTGAAGCTGATTTTTCCTGAGGTCTGCTCACCATAGATAAAATTTTACTTACTTCAACTTCCCATATTTCTCTGGATTTAATGCCTGCTTGTTCCCAAGTAATATCCTTTGTGCGCTTATAAGGCTTACCAAGGTATCGATTTGATAAATAGTCTATGTGATCATTGGCAGTAGTGTCTTGAACTATTGTTTCTACACTTCCTCTTATTTCCCAACTTGAATACATGTCAGATGGATGAAAAATGACAATTGACAAATTTGGTTCCTGCCTGATGTTTTCTGTTTTTTTTCTTCCTTGTTCTGTATTAATAAGAATTTTATTTTCTTTGTAATCAACCCACATTAGATGATTCTGAATCTCATTTTCATTAATTTTTGTAGCTATTGAACAGAAAGCATTATTATCAATTGCTTGTTTAAGTTCATTTGGAAGTTGCATACAACCTTATTTTAAGTAAAAATTATTAATATGGCATTTATTAAATTGTTCAAATTTCAGGACTCTACTGGTCTTCTAAAAAAAGAGTATGAGAAAGGCATTAGAAGAGCTGGAAGAATTTGGAACATACTGACTATTCAATCTCAAACCCCAGAAATTTTAAGAGACTCAATGCGATTATATAATTCAACAATGTTTGGAAATTTAGAAATATCTCGTTTTGATAGAGAATTACTTGCAGTAATTACTTCAATTTCTAATGAATGTGAGTACTGAATACGTGCCCACTTATATGATCTCCGGTCGGAGACAAAAGACCAAAAATTAGTTGATGAAATTGCTAGTGACTGGAAAACGAGTAGCTTAACAAAAGAACAAATTGCATTATGTATTTTTGCGGAAAAACTAACTTTAAAACCTGGGGAAATTAATGATATAGATTACAAAGAATTGCAAAATAATAAATTTAATGACAAAGCAATTTCTGAAATAGTTCAGGTAATTTCTTATTTTAATTACATAAATAGAGTTGCTGATGGGCTTGGTTTAGAGCCCGAAGATTTTATAGACAAAAAGGGATACAAAAAAAATCTTGACCAATAATTGACATTGCCTAATATTTAATACATGAAAGTAAATCCAACAATATCTTTGTTTTCCATATTACTTTTTTCTTTTATATCAGTATTTTTAGTGACTTCAAATTATCAATTTCCATATAATGAATCCACAACTAATAATTCTGTAATAGAAAACCAAATACCAACTCCAGAAGACAATCAAGATAATGAAATAATTTTAAAATTTGAAGAGGAAGAAAATATCAATGAAGAAAGTTTAGAAGTTAGCCTAGAAAATCAAGAAAAAGAAGCTGTTGAAAAAGAGGAAAGTATTATACCTGAAAGCGATGGAGCAGAAATAAAAGTTACTTCATTTTCAATCTATAAAACTAGTGAAGAAATTATAAATAGTAAATCAGTACCTAATGTAGATATGAGTCAAGGTTGTCTGACAGAAAATACTTTAAGTGAAGATAGGTTATGGTATTATCCTGATGATCTACAAGAATATAATAAAAGTTTATTCAATATTTCAATAAAAGTTGAATCAGGATTAAATCTAGAACCAAATTGTCTTTCAAATATGATTATTGGAATATTAAATGATCCTAGAGGGTGGTCAACAATAGAAGATAGGGATTTTCAAATTGTAGCTTCGGAGGATGCCGATTTAAATGTCGTTTTTGCAAAGCCTGAAACGGTTGATGAACTATGTTACCCATTGCAAACTAATGGAATTTACTCATGTAGGAATGAAAGAAATGTTGTAATAAATATGTTTAGATGGTTATCTGGAGCAAAAGATTTTGGTACCGATTTAAGTACTTATCGTATTTATTTAATTAACCATGAAGTAGGACACTACCTTGGATGGGGGCATAGTGATTGTCCTTCAGATAATGCACTCGCACCAGTAATGATGCAACAATCAAAATCGACTAATGGATGTATTCCAAATGGTTGGCCAATATACGAAAGAATTAAATTACTTTATAGCTCGTCTTAAATTAACTATTAGATTCTTTTATATAGTCAGTTGTTTCTTCTGAATTTATTACAGAAAATTTTGATTCAGAATTTAAAATTTTAGTGTTTGGAACAACGCCTCTACTCTTCATCCAGCAAACTAAGCTTAAAACAATCATGACAGCAAGGAATGCAAGACTTAGGGGATGATTTTGAACACTATTCTCAATTCCTCCAAAAAAGTTACTTATTGCTAAAGCCCCAATAAAAAAACCATAAAATTTTAGCAATATTTTTTGTGCATATATTTCCTGAATATATCTTGCCCAAAGTGCTAAAAGTGTAATTGATAAAGAAGTTATCCAAACTACTCGGCTTGAATTAAACCAAGATCCTGTTGATTGAGAGACATATTCAAGTCTTAATAAACCTGAAATAGTGTTTGGAGCCAAAGCTAGAACAACAGTTATTAGTCCCGATATTGAAGCAATAACTACATTTATTGACTTAAAATTTATTGAATTTAAATATGTGTTTTTTTCCATGTCACATTATGTAATAAATAAATTAGTTAAACAAGAGTTTTTTTAAAAAAATGGTGCCAGCCATATAAACTAAATTGTTATATTAATTATCGTGTAGTTTTATTTTTATTACAATAGTTTTTTTAAATTTAAAGAGCTACAGATTCATCTCCAGCTAAAATTTTTTTTATATTTTCAACAGTTTCTAGACCAGCTTTAAGTTGCGCCTCGTTTGTAGATGCACCGATGTGTGGAGTAGTAACTAGATTTAAGCCATTATATCGATCTACATTTTCTGGCGGTTCATTTGAATATACATCCAGTCCAGCTCCAAAAATTTTCTCTGATTCTAAGAGTTCAAATAAATAATCTTCGTCCAAAACACCACCTCTTGAAGTATTTACAATTATTGAACTGGGTTTGAGTAAATTTAGCATATCCTTAGAAATCAAATTTTCTGTATCTTTAGTCTTAATTACATGAATTGATACTACATCTGCAGTTCTTAGTAAATCATCAAGCTCGATACTTTCTTCCGAACCATTCCAATCCGTAACATATGGATCATAAAATACAATTGACATACCAAAACTTTTCATTCTCTCTGCGACTAAACGACCAGCTTTACCAAAGCCAACTATTCCAAGAGTTTTTCCATAAAGTTCATAGCCTAGAAATTCAGATCTGTTCCACTCACCTTTCTTAAGATTCGAATCAGCAAGGCTTAGTTTTCTAGATGCACTAATTATTAAAGCAACTGTTAACTCAACAACAGATATTAAATTAGCTGAGGGAGAATTAGTAACAAAAATATTTTTAGATTTTGCAAAATCTAAATCAACATTATCTATCCCAACACCACACCTAGCTATTATTTTTAGTTGTTCTGCTTTATCTAAAACTTCTTTTGTTAATTTTGTAGCACTTCGTATTACTACAATTTCACAATCTTTTATATGATAAACTAAGTCTTCTTCTTTTGATGCAGATTTAGATATGTCTAAACAATCCCCAATTGTTTCAAGCTCTTTATATACTTGTTGATTCAAATTATCACAGATAAGTATTTTCATTTTATTTATTGAAGTTTTGATATTGCCTGTTCGTGAATTTGCTTTGATGCAGATGCAAGTACATAAACATTGCTTTCATCAAAATTTAATTTTTTACCCTCCCAATCTGTCATGATACCACCAGCGCCCTCAACAATTTTAATTAGTGGCAAATAATCATGTGGAAAAGATAATCGTTCAGCGACAATATCAATATGACCACTAGCTAGAAGTCCATAGTTATAACAATCACTACCAGTAGTAGTTACTTTTACGGATTGTTCCAGCGACTGGTAAGCTCTCCATTTTTTCATTCCAAATTCATGACTAGAGGTCGTGGCCATTACTGCATCTTCTAATTTTTCAACAGATTTACAGATAGTTGGCTGGTTATTAACTTTTGTAAGGTCAGGTTGGAATGAAGACCATCTTTCACTTAAGGCAGGACAATCTATAACTCCTGCAACTAACTGATCTTCAATGACTAATGAAATTAAAGTACCAAAATCATGTTTACCAGCTAAAAAACTCCTAGTTCCATCAATAGGATCAATATACCAAGTGATATTTTCTGTACCAATAACCTCTTTATATTCTTCTCCAACAATATTGTGATTTGGGTAATGATTAATAATTTGTGTTCTAATATATTTTTCTATCTCTTTGTCTGCCTTGGTTACCGGACTCATATCTCTTTTGAGTGACAAATCTTTCATATCACGAAAATATTTCAGTGCAATTTTTCCTGTTTTATCTAAAATATCATTTACAAATATTTCAAAATCATTTGTTCTATTATCAACCATGAATACCAATTAAATTAAATGTTATTCTATCTGAAGTATGAATTCATATGGTTAATTAACAAAGTTTTAACAATAAAAGTTAGATATAGTTTAATTGTTTTAGTTTTAACTCTAATTCAACATCAGATGGCTCAATTAGAAAAGTATCATCCTCAAATACAATAGTTGGGATTCTTCTCTGGTTGTTTTGTAATTTTGTAATGTATTCATTTGCTTCTGAGTTGATGTCTACATTGATTTCTTCAAACTCTACATTCAACTTGTTAAGTAAAGCTTTAGATCGTACACAATCCCCACACCAGTCAGTTGTGTAAAATTTGATATTCATATCTAGGAATTTCCTTGTAATTGACTAAATAACTCAATAAAGTTATTAAAAAATAATGACAGATCGCTTAGAGTTTTGAATGCTTCTCCAAATTGTGATTGCAATGAAGCAACAGCATCTGCAGTAGCGTTTAGTTTTGGAAGTAATGCTTGAATATCTTGAATTACAGACATCACAGTCTCAATTTCAGAATTGATTACCTGCACATAATTATAAAAATAAATCCCTGCACCTATTAGTAGAGATAAGGTTAAGACTTGTAAAAATAAAACTACTCGAAGCAACTTAGATTAAAGCGGAAACTTTTTCTTTAATTACTTCTTTTGGCTGTACACCAACAAAGCGTTCTTTGACTTCCCCGCCTTTTAACATAACTACTGTTGGTACTCCCATAACTCCGTTGGCTCCAGCGATATCTGGATGTTGATCGACGTCAAGCTTAACAAACTCGACTCCTTCAACTTCACTTGATAACTCTTCAAGGATTGGACTTAAAACTTTACATGGACCACACCATGTTGCGTGAAAATCAATAACAACAGGCGAATCGGAATTAAGTAATTCGCTATATTCTTGTGCATTTATATCTTTCATTAATTCACTCCTTATTGTTTTATAAGTTTATAGTTGTTGAATTTATACGAGTAACTTTCAATAGGAAATATATAGTAAAAATTACTTATAATTATCAATATGAATAACATAATCGTCTCCCCTCACTATTTATCTACTGATATTGCTTCTGAAATATATAGCAAAGGTGGAAATGCAGTTGATGCTGCTATTGCAACTAATCTTATTCAAGGTATCGTAGCACCAGAAACTTGTGGTATTGGTGGGGACCTATTTGCGCTTGTTTGGGATCCATCAAAAAACGAACCCGATTTTCTAGACGCTTCCGGATATGCTGGTTCTTTTGCAAATCCTGATGATTTGCAAAATATGGAGTCAATACCATTAAATCATCCAATATCTGTAACTGTTCCGGGTGCAGTTGCAGGATGGATAGAGCTCAGTAAAAAATATGGCAATTTAAAAGTAGAAGAAATTTTAGATCTTGGAATAGATTTATGTCATGAGGGTTTTGAAATCAACGAAGAACTTTATAATTCTCTAAATATACACAAAGAGGAACTCAGCGGTCAGGCATCTGGATATGGGTTTTACAGAGATAACCAGCCTTTTGAAAAAGGTAAGATGATAAGACGTCCTCAATTAGGAAAGACTCTAGAGCAATTAAAGACCAATGGTCTTGAATATTTTTATGATAGTGAAATTGCAAAATCAATCTCTTTAAGTGTTAATGGAATTTTATCATTGGATGATTTAAGAAATTATAAAGCTGAATGGAAAAAGCCTCTGCATACAAATATTTATGGATTTGATGGCTGGACATCACCTCCACATACTCAGGGTTATCTGACTTTATCAACATTGAAAGCAATTGAAATGTTAGATGCTGAGAACTATGATATACACCAAATTATTGAGACATATAGAATCTTTGCCGCAGATCGAGATAATATTACTTACGATTATGGAAAAAATATAAAAGATTTTAAAGGCGTTGATTTAGATTACATACAAGAAAAAATAAAGCTATTCAACCCCAATCATTCCGAAAAATTTGATTTTCCTAAACCACATGGCGGAGGAACAGCATATATGAACACCATTGATAAAGAGGGATTAGGAGTATCACTTATACAATCTAATTTTCACGGAATTGGAAGTAGGATAGGTGTTGAAAGTTTTGGATTTTTCCTACATAACAGAGGATGCGGATTTAATCTAGACTCAAAACACCCAAATTATTTAACACCTGGAAGAAAACCGCTTCACACTCTTTCACCAACAATTTGGTCTAAAAATGGAAGTTTAGAATTTATAGCTGGCACCAGAGGAGGAAGATACCAACCTCAACTATTAATACAAACAATACTGCCCTATATTCAAAAATCAGATTCTTTTGAAGAAATAATTAAAGAACCCAGATGGGTTATAGAAAATTTTTCTAGCGACACAATATCAAAATTAAGATTCGAAAAAATTAATAATGAAGATTTAGAAATTCTACTTAAAAAAGGGCATGAAGTTGAAGTAGAAAATAAACTTAACAAAGCTTATGGTCCTATTTCAATTATTTATAAAAAGGATGATGGAAATTTTGAAGGTGTTTGTGATGTAAGGGTAGGTACTGAGAAAGTTTTTAATAGTTTTTAATTTCTTTTTTATGCTGCTTTTCAATAAGTTTTTTTCTTTTATCATAGTCTTTTTTACCTCTAGCAAGAGCAAGCTCAACTTTTATATACCCATTTTTTTCAAAAATTTTTGTAGCAATTAATGTAAATCCTTTTTGGGAAATTAAACCAATTAGTTTTTTTATCTCACCTTTGTGAAGTAAAAGTTTTCTTTGATTTTTTGGATTGTAATCTGTCTGATTAGCATATTTATATGGCTCAATGTTCATTTCCATAAGAAATGCTTCCTGATTTTCAATTATTGCGAATGCGTCAACAATTGAAACCGCACCAGTTCTGACACTCTTAGTTTCTGGACCAGTTAAGACTATTCCAGCTTCATAAAACTCTTGAAATTCATAAGAATTTCTCGCTTTTCTATTTTCTGCAAATACTTTCATCAATCTAGAAAACAATAAGGATTAACTCTACCTCTAGATGTTGGATCAAGATATGGTAAAGAACAATTTGCTGAATTTGGATTTTTAAGTCTGACTTCAAAATGCAAATGAGGACCTGTTGATCTTCCTGTAGTTCCAATAGTACCAATTTGATCACCAGTCACAACTGTTTGACCTACTGAAACTAAAATTTTATCCATGTGGAAGTAAAGAGTTGTCATTCCTCCTCCATGATCAATAAAAACTGTTCTTCCTGCTAACCCGTAATATCTAGCAAGAATAACTACACCACCTGCAGCAGCTTTAATTGGCGTGCCTCTACTTGCTGCTATATCTATAGCACCATGAAAACTAGTTGTTCCTCCGAGCCTTCTCCATTTGTATCCACTAGAAACATATCCCGTTGTTACAGGCCAACTTAGTTTGTTTGGAGCAACACCTCCTACACTACTTAGCCTGTCTATATCTGCCTGGATTGCATCTTCAAGTTTTTCTAAATCAGCATGTTCTTTATCTAGCTTTTCTAATTCTTTATTGGCTTGGTTTAATAGACTTTGAGCATTTTGCCTAGCTCTAAGTACCTGAGATTTTTTAGTCTCAACTTGCCTTTTCTCTCTTTCTACAGCTTCTTTTTTCTCTTCTACTTCTTCAGCAAATTCTTCAGCTTCAATAGAAATTTCAGTTTTTCTTGTTTCCTCATTTTGTAAGAGATTAACTATTTCTTCTCTTTCTTCTTCTCTTTCAGTCAAAAATACTGTCTGAGTTGAAGCAAGATTTTTTAAAGCATTTAGTTGTTCAACGATCTCATAAGCAGAGTCGACAATTGTAGAGGCATATCCAAGGGCAACTAAAAACCTTGATAATTCATTTAATTCCACAAACAATGCTGTTGTAGGACTCATAACACCATTAATGTAGAGGCTTACAGCTTGTTCTTGTAACTTATCATCTGCTTCTACTAAGTTTTTTTGAGTTTCAAACAATTCGTCAGATACATTAGATATTTCATTTTTAATTTTTCCAAGTTTTGTTTGTTCTTGAACAATAGTCTGCTGAACTTCAGCCAAGTCATTTAAAGTTCCGTCGTAATTTTCTAATGCTTTTTCTAATTCCCTTTCAGCAGCAGAAAGTCTTGATTGTACTTCTGCAAGTTCTTGATTGACTTGTTGTAAATCTTTATCGTTTTCCAAAATAGCATTTTCAAGATCAGTAAGTTGTCCTTCATAGTTACTGATTTGCTCAGCAATTGCCTGAAGTTGTCTTTCAACTTCTATCAATCTATCCTCTGCAGTTATAGCCATTGAATTTGTTGGAAACATTAAAGTCAAAACTAGAAATATTGGCAGTGAAAGAGTTAGAAACCTTCTAATCATTTAATACTTTCCTTATTCCCACAAAAGAAGCAAACAATCCAAAAATTATTGAGGACAATAGTAGAACCAAAGTTAAGTAAATTAAATAACTATCAGAAATTGTTATGTCGAAAATGCTTTCAGCTACTATCGAATTTTTAGAATACTCAATTATTCCCCACCCAAGACCAACAGCAATACTAGTTCCAATTAAAGATTCGAAAACTGCTTCGAAAATAAATGGCAATCTAATGTAAGTCGAAGATGCACCAACTAATCTCATTATTTTTATTTCTTTTTTCTTCGAATATGCGGCAAGCCTTAATGTATTGATAATAAGAATGAATGCTGCAAAACCTATAAGTAATGCAAATGTTGATGCTGAAATTACTAAGGTATTGGTCAAGCTTAATAATCTTTCTATTGCTTCACCACTTGTCCTTATTTCCTTAACTGCTGGATTACCATCCATCCTCTCAATTATTAATTCATAATCAGATGGATCATTAAGATTTACCCTTAAAGACGAAGGTAGTTTTTCATAATCTACTTCACTTAATAATTCTGGTTGATCTTTGAATAATATTTTAAATTCTTCCTCTGCTTCAGATTTAGTAAAATATTCAACAGTTCTTATCTCTGGGTAAGTTTCTAGTGACTCTTGTAACTGTTTATGTGCTGTAGTGGTGACCCTGTCGTCAAGAAAAATTACAACATGCGTACCGTTTTGCCATCTAACTGTGTTGTTTTGAACAATAGACCTGGCAGAAAGGGTTGTAAAAACTAAAAAACTTGAGACTAACACGGCAATAATTGTTGCAAATACTAAGAGAGGTGCTCTCCTCATATTTAAAATAGTATTTTTTATTACGTAAGAAAGTTTATTCATAATTTACCTAACAAGATAACTTCCATTGTCTTGATCTCTAACAATTTTTCCATTTGAAAGTTCAATGACTCTTTTTTTTCTTCTGTTAACTATTGTTGAATCATGTGTAGCCATTACCACAGTTGTGCCAGCTCTGTTTATTTTTTCTAACAATAAGACAATCTGATTGCTTAATTCGGGATCAAGATTTCCAGTTGGCTCATCACATAAAAGTACAAGTGGATTGTTACCTAATGACCTTGCAATGCTTACTCTTGTTTGTTCTCCGCCTGAAAGTTGGTCTGGATATTTAAAAGCATTTCCATTCAGTTCTACAAGATCTAATAAGGTATTTGTTTTAGATTCGATCTCATCATTTGGAGTTCCCATAACTTCTAAAGCAAAGGCTATATTTTCGTAGGTATTTCTCTTTTCTAATAGTTGAGGCTCTTGAGTAACAATTCCAAGTTTTCTTCTTAACAGTGGTATCTTCCATCTAGGCAGTTGAACAACATCGAGTCCTGCAACTTCAATACTTCCTTTTGTAGAAATGTACTCCTTATATAAAAGTTTAAGAAAAGAAGACTTTCCGCTTCCAGAATGACCAACAAGATAAACGAATTCTCCTTCGTTTATAGTCGTACTTATATTTGAAAGTGCAACACTTCCACCTTGAAATACTAATGAAACATTATCTAACTTAATCATTTATTCCCTGTCTACGCCATTTTAGGTACTCTTTAATAAATATGGAAATATCTCCATCAAGAACATTCTGTACATTGCCTACCTCAATACTGTTTCTAGCATCTTTTACTTGCTGATATGGTTGAAGTACATAAGACCTAATTTGTCGGCCCCATCCGGCTTCGTGCTGATCTCCCCTTATTTCATTCAATTTTTTCAATTCATCTTCTCTTTTTTTTAATAATAATTTTGTCTTTAAAAGTTCTAATGCTCTTGTTTTATTTTGAAGCTGAGATCTTTCTGCCTGACAAGCCACAACTAATCCAGTAGCAATATGTGTAATTCGTACAGCTGAATCTGTAGTGTTTACATGCTGTCCTCCTGCTCCAGATGATCTATAAACATCAATTCTTATTTCATCATCTTGAATATTAATTTCCTCATTATTTTCAATTAAAGGAATTACATCTACTCCTGCAAAGCTAGTGTGTCTTCTTTTATTACTATCAAAAGGGCTAATTCTAACTAATCTATGAACTCCTCTTTCACTCTCTAAATTTGCATATGCTCTAAATCCATAAATTCTTATAGATGCTGACTTAATTCCCGCTTCTTCGCCCTGAGATATTTCTTCAATTTGATGATCTATATTATTGCTGGAAAGGTGTCTTGTATACATTCTTAAAAGCATCTCAGCCCAGTCATGAGCATCAACTCCACCAGCACCTGCATTGATAGTCAAAACTGCATTCAAGTCATCATACTTATCGAAATAAAGTGCTTCGTCTTCAATCTCCTCAATCATATTTTCTAATTTGGTTATTTCTTCTTGATAGTCTTCTTCATTGATGTTTTCTTCTTCAGTAAGCTCAATTAATTCTTCAAGCTCTTTGAGGTCGTTTTCTATACTGCTTAAAGACGTTATCAATTTTTCTATAGTAGAAGCTTCAATTGATACCTTTTGGGCATACTGCGGATTGTCCCAGAATCCTTTTTTATTTATCTCAAGATTTAATTGATCAAGCTTCTTTTTTTTGTTTTCAAAGTCAAAGATACCCCTTTGCAGAAATCAATCTTTCATTAAAAGTGTTAACTTTACTTAAGATTTCTTTATACATTTATCAACCATTCCGCATTTTTTATATTTTATACCCGAACCACAATAGCAAGGATCATTCCTACCAATCTTATCTTTAATTATTTGTGTAGTCTTTACATTATCCTTGTTTTCTTGATTTTGTATGATAAAACTTTTATCAAAATTCATAAGAATTCTAATTACTGAAAACTTAACATTCTCAATTAAGTCCTCAAAAAGTGTATAACCCTCATTTTGATACTCAACAAGTGGATCTCTTTGACCCATTGCCCTTAATCCAATTCCAGATCTTAGATAGTCCATTTCAGCTAAATGGTCCTTCCAATATTGGTCAACAAATGATAGAGATGAACCTCTTGCTAATTTCCAAAATGTATCATTATCTTGTGATTCGTTTTTATTAAAAAGTTTCTCCAGCTCTTGATTAATTTGCAATTGATCATTGATTTCAATATTTCTCACAAATTCTTTTTTAGCTCCATCGCTTAATAAATTACTGAGTTCATCAGAAACTAATTGGTTAAAATGCTCTAAGTTTTCATAATTTTTTTTATGTAGTTCAATATTATTTGAAATAGTATTTACAACATCATTAAACCATTCTGAAATTAAATTTTCAATACTCTCAGATCTGAGAAGTTGTCTTCTCCATTTATAAATAACTTCTCTTTGTTGATTCAAAACTTGATCGAATTTAAGTACATTTTTTCTAATTTCGAAATTAAGAGATTCAACCTGAGCTTGTGCCCTCTCTATACTTTTAGTCACCATTGATTGTTCTATTCGTTCTTCATCTGGAAGATTGAGTTTATTCATTATTGATTCAATTCTTTCACCTTGAAATCTTCTCATTAAGTCATCTTGTAGTGAAATATAGAATCTTGACTCTCCAGGGTCGCCCTGTCTACCAGATCTTCCTCTTAGCTGATTATCAATTCTTCTTGAGTCATGCCTCTCTGTACCTAAAACATATAACCCACCAAGTTCTAAAACTTTATTTTTTTCTTCAGCTACTTGTAGCTCCAACTCATTAATCTTTGAATCTAAATACATTGGGTCGTCTAATTTATTTTCGTTAATTTGGTACTGAACTGCCATGTCCTCAGGATTTCCTCCTAGTTTTATGTCAACACCCCTACCAGCCATATTTGTGGCAACCGTAACAGCGCCCAATCTTCCCGCTTGCGCAATGATTTGCGCTTCCTGTTCATGATTTTTTGCATTTAAAACATTATGTATGATTCCTTTATTGGTTAATTGTTTAGATACTTCTTCTGAAGCTTCGACAGATACAGTTCCTAATAAGATTGGCTGTCCTTTTTTGTTTCTGTCAATAATATCTTCAATAACTGCGTTCAGTTTTGCTTCATTGGTTTTATATACAGCATCCTGTTGATCTACTCTTTGTATCGGTAGGTTCGTTGGAATTTCAACAACCTCAAGATTGTATATTTGAATGAACTCTTCTTCTTCAGTTTTTGCAGTACCAGTCATTCCTGCCAAATTTTCATACATTCTGAAATAGTTTTGATAAGTTATTGACGCTAGTGTTTGATTTTCATCTTGAATTCTCACATTTTCTTTAGCTTCTAATGCTTGATGTAACCCGTCTGAATACCTCCTTCCTTCAAGAACTCTCCCAGTAAATTCGTCAACAATATTGATTTGGCCATTTGAGACAATATAATCTACATCTTTTGCAAATATTGTTTTAGCTCTTAAACATGCTGTTAAATAATGTATAAAGTTTGTTTGAGAGTTTTCGTATAAATTTGAGATACCCAGCTTTGACTCTACATACTCAATTCCTAATTCAGTGGGATGAACTTGTTTTTTAGCTTCATCAATATCATAGTGAACATCTCTTTTCATTCCTTTTACAATCTTTGTGAACTCTGTGTACCATTTTGTTGAATCACTTACTTTGCCGGAAATAATTAAAGGAGTTCTTGCTTCGTCAACTAATATCGAATCAACCTCGTCAATAACACTGTAAAACAAATCTCCTTGAACTAGCTGTTCACTTGAAATTGCCATGTTATCTCTGAGGTAATCAAAACCAAATTCATTGTTGGTACCATATGTAATGTCTTTTTTGTATGCTTCAATCTTTTCTTCATAATCTTGATTTGAATAAATCAGACCTACTTCAAGACCTAAAAAATTATAAATTGGGCTCATCCACTCTGCGTCCCTTTTAGCGAGGTATTCATTAACAGTTACTACATGAACTCCTTTTTTATATAAAGCCATTAAAGAAATTGGCAAGGTAGAAACAAGAGTTTTACCTTCACCAGTTTTCATTTCAGATATTTTATTTCTTAGAAGAACCAGTCCTCCAAATAGTTGAACATCGTAATGTCTTTGATTAAGTGTTCTTTTTGCGGCCTCTCTTACATATGCAAATGCTTCTACTTCAATAACTGAAGGTGAATCAACAATTTTTTCAGAAAGATTTTGAAAATTAGTTTTTATTTCTTCATCGGATAATTTTTCAAAAGATTGTTCTTTTTTATTTATCTCTTCAACAATCCCATTCAGCTCAGAAGTTAATTTCCCACTACCAACTGAAAGTGCTTTTTTAAATAAATTCAAATTTAGCTGGTGCCATGCTCCCAAGAGTCGAGATATTCGATTTGCTCTTTTGTGAGTATTTCTAACTCTCCACCCATGAGTCCTAATTTTGTTGCAGCGATTTTTAAATCAACTTCACTTGGAAGGGTGTATACTTTTGCTTCCAATGTTTTATGGTTTTCTTTAATCCACTCAGCAGCCAAAGCTTGATTTGCAAATGACATGTCCATAACCGATGCTGGGTGCCCGGTAGCGGCGGCTAAATTTACAAGTCTTCCTTCAGCAAGTACCAATATTTCTTTTCCATCATATTTATAACTTTCAACATGTTCTCTAACTCTATTAACCTCTGAACTATCCTCTTTTAATCTTTCTAAATTAATTTCTACATCAAAATGACCTGCATTAGCCAAAACAACACCGTCTTTCATTACATCAAAATGTTGTTTGTCAAGTGCATGCATATTTCCAGTTACTGACACAACAACATCAGCAATTTTTGCAGCATTAATACTATTTTTAACCTCATATCCGTGCATTAAAGCTTCTAGTGCACGTACCGAGTTTGGTTCAACAACAGTAACTTTTGCTCCCATGCCATAGGCTCTCTCTGCAACTCCTTTTCCGCAATCACCAAAGCCAATCACAACTACATTTAATCCAGCAATTAATAGATCTGTTGCTCTAACAACACCGTCCATTGCACTTTGACCTGTACCAAATCTGTTATCAAATAAATGCTTTGTGTCAGAGTCATTTACAGCTACAACAGGAAATCGAAGTTTATTATTTTTTTCCATAGACTTTAGTCTTATCACTCCAGTAGTAGTTTCTTCCATTGAACCCATTATTGGAATGTCAGATCTTTCTGTAAGTAGTAAAGTGACTAAATCTGCTCCATCATCCATTGTAATATCTGGTTTTGTATCTAAAACAGAGTTAAGATGTTTAAAGAATTCATCATTAGTGACTCCATGTACTGCATGCACCTCAACATCATTTTCGGCAAGATATGCTGCAACTGAGTCTTTTGTAGATAAAGGATTTGATGCACACAAAGCTACATTGGCTCCAGCTTCTTTTAAAGTAAGCATTAAGTTAGCAGTCTCTTTTGTTACATGCATGCAAGCACCAATACTTAATCCGTTTAAAGGTTTAATGGATGAAAATTCATTTTTTATTTCCTCTAGAACTTGCATCTGTCTACTAGCCCAACTTACTTCTTCATGTCCTATGTTTGCTAATTTTGAATCTTTTATCGTTGACATTATCTATCCTTTTAATTTTTTCTTTAAATTTTCAATAGCATCAATGTTAAATGGATCAGTCTTTAAATGATCTGCTAAATTAACACTTACTAAATCACCTATTAAGACTAAATGAAATAGGTCTTTAATTAAATTTTCAGTGGAAATATTTCTAACATCAATAGTGTCGACTTTAGAACCTATGAGTTCCTTTGTAAATTCAAATCTATTATCTATCTTTTTATGGTCATCACCTCTAAGAAGAATTAAGATAAAGTTATTTTTTGAGCCTTCTTGGTCTGCTTCCCATGAAAGTATTTCATTATGGTGTACTTCCGGCATGAACCCAACATAAGCTTTTGATTTAGAATTCTCATTTATTTGTGTTTTCCATCTCTGAGCAACCAAATAAGTTAATTCTGAACCTGCATAAATTACTGCTGTTTTCGATCCAATTTGGCTTGCAATGTTCTTAGAAATTTCAAAAACTTCACTTGAATCGTCTTCCGTCAAGTTGTTTAAATAATTTCCAGCTTCTTCACATGCATCAATAAAAACTTCTTTAATTTGTTCAGGTAAAAAATTGATAACCGCTTTGGTCATAAGGCCAAATGCAGCTCTTGGCTGGAGTCCATCTGGAACTTTGATAAATTTTTTATTATATTTGGTAGCTAATTCTAAAAGTTCTCCACCACTGGAAATTGCTGCCCATTCTAATTTTTGATTTATTGCATCTTTAGCAACACTAACTGTCTCTTCTGTATTTCCAGAATAAGAAATGAATAAACAGAAGGGTCGACTAGCAATATGAGTTTTTGATAAATTATATGTTTTTCTAACTTCAACATCTATATTGGTATGTTGATTTAATATGAGTTTAAGAACATCACCTGCTACACCAGAACCACCCATACCTACAATGAGAATTCTGTCATAATCAATCGATGTAAATCCTTCTGAAATCTCTAAATCAGTTTTTAACTGATTTCCAAGATTTAAAACATGTTTTAACATTTACAACTGAATACTAATCGAAATTTTTTCTAAAACTTGTTCAAGAATTTCTTGGGTATCAGCTTCAACATTTATTCTTAACTTAGTTTCTGTATTTGAACCCCTGACATTAAACCAAAAGTCACTATGCAGACAACTAAGTCCATCAGTTTTGTCAAACTCCCCTTCAAAAATACTTTCAATTTTGTTTATCGCACTATCAATATCTTCAACAGCAAAATTTACTTCACCAGAACTAGGTGGGAAATTATAGTTATCAATTACTGAGCTGATTTTATTTTTATTTTCTGAGAGCATTTTCATAAATATCAAAAGCGTGAGTATTGCAGAATCAGCATAAAAGTTATCTCTGTAATAAAAATGTGCGCTATGTTCTCCCCCAAAATCAGCATCTACATCACGCATCATTTTTTTTATATTGGAGTGACCAACTTTACATTTATATAATTCAATATTGTTATCTTTCATGACTTTTAACGCATGAGGAGAGACGTTTACATTGTGGACTACTTTAAATTCAGTATTTTGTGAAGACAAAAATTCTGCTATTAAAACTGTCATCATACTGCCTGAAATAACTCTTCCTAAATCATCTATAAATACACCTCTATCAGCGTCCCCATCAAATGCTATTCCAAAATCTAAATCATTATCTACTACTAGTTTTTTTAAATCGGTTAAGTTAGTTTCGTCTGATGGGTCTGCAGGATGATTTGGAAAATTTCCATCAACTTCTAAATATATAGACTTTGTATTAAATTTGTAAATATTATTTAAACTGTCAAATACTGCACCAAATACTCCATTTCCTCCATCAATACCAAAATTTAATTTTTGTGCAATACTCGCTGGAGAAACTAAGTTTTCGAGGTGTTCAAAGTATTTACTTACTATGTATTTGTCATTATTTTGAAATTTCTCGATATGTACTTCATCATTTGTATTAGCTAATTTTTTGATATCTTTCAGGCCAGAATTTTCACCTATTGGTATTGCTCCAGCATTACAGAGTTTGAAGCCATTATAATTTTTTGGATTATGAGAAGCTGTAATTATTGCACCTGGTTTTTTAAGTAAGCCGGATAATGAATAGACAATATCTGTTGGAACTAATCCAGCATAAATAATTTCTTTATTTATAGATTTAATTCCAGAGGTAAAAGCATCAAGCATTTCAATATTTGAGACTCTCCCGTCATGACCCACAATAATAGTGTCATCTGTAACAAATTCTGCAAAAGCTTTGCCAATTTTATAAGCTACATGCTGGTCTATGCTGTCACCATAAATGCCCCTAATATCATAAGATTTAAAAATTAAATCTAGTTTATTTTTTGTCATTACTCAATTATTGTACTGTTGATGAATTCAAAATCTAATTTTAATAACTTTTCAATTGTAATTCCTATTTTTAATGAGGAAGATATTCTTGCAGAATCCTTAAATAATATTATTTCTATTTGTGAAAGAACAGCTATCGACTATGAAATCATTATTTCAGAAAATGGGTCTACTGACAGTACAAAAAAAATTGCAAGAGAATTTGAACAATCTAATTCCAAAATAGTTTTGATTGAAAGCGATAATCCAAATTATGGTGAAGCTCTTAAAAGAGGATTTTTGAAATGTAAAAATGAAATTATTATTTCATTTGATATTGACTATTATTCTGAAAGTTTTTTAAAAGAATGTTTATTGCTAGAAGAAAAATATGCAGGTTTAATTGCTTCAAAAAGATTGAACAATTCTGAAGATGGAAGAAGATTAATAAGAAAACTAGCCACTAATTTTTTTGTTTATTTTTTAAAAATTTTATTTAAAACTAAATTATCTGATACACATGGAATGAAAGCAATCAAGAAAAGTTTTGTAAATGATCATATTAATTTGGTAATTTCTACTCAAGATTTATTTGATACAGAACTACTACTTAGAATTGAAAAAACTGCAAACGAATTTAAGGAAGTGCCTGCAAAAATTAACGAAATAAGACCAAGTGTTTCAGTTATATACAAAAGAATTCCAAGAACTTTAAAGAGCTTAATTAAGCTAAAAACTGCGTTTTATAAAGAATCTTTAAAAACAAAAAATTTATAAATTAAATACTTTATTGGAAGTATTGATCCATGAATTAAAATTGTAATTGCCAAGTAATACAACTCGTTTTTTTGAAATTCAGGATTCCATAAATTGATTAGAAACCAAACCAGAATTGGGATTCCTAAGTTAAGTAAGCTAACGGAAATATATTTTATGAATTCTTTCAATGAACCATCACGATATGAAAGTTGAAAAATAATTTTTCTTGATAAGAAATAAGAAACTACAACACCAATTGCAAATGAAAACGTATTAGTCAAATAAGTTCTAAGAGGAAAACTAATCATAGTTAAAATTAAAAATTGAAAAATGTAATTCAAAAAAAGACCAAATATTAAATTAAATGCCCCAACAATATATGTTCTGAATAATTCAGCAAATGAGCTGTCACTTTTTGTGATTTTATTAATGAGATTATTTAGCATATTTGTTAATTCTAAATACTAAAAGATATGCTGAAATTAAAAAAATGAATATTGAAATAATGTTTAAGGATTTTTCTAAAGATGTATTTTCGAATGTTATGCTTACTTCGTTCGAATGGGGAATAACTCCCATAAATGATGGTGACAATCTATATGGGCCAGAACCATTTTCTATTTTCCAATTTGGAAAATATGATACTTTTACAATATGAAGTTCATTAGGGTGTTCTGTCTCAAAAGTTATTCTGTTATTTGAAATTCTGACATTAGTAATTTCACTTTTTTTATTGGGAATTCTGTTTAGAATCTGGGATTCCTCAGAATTGATTCCTTCAATAATTCTTTTTTTGTTATCTAGTTTGAACTCTTTCATTGCAAGACTAAAAAAGCTATCAGTTTTTGCTTGTTTAAATACGGAATTAGAAATCCTGTCAAGCAGTTTTGGATTAGTAAAATTTACTAATTCAGCATCAACAACTTGAACCTTGTCAGAATAAATTTTAAATACTGTAAATGGTGAGCTTTGGAATAAATGCTCTAACTCATCTGACATTATTGCTTTGTCTGTAATCGACTCAGTATAAGAAATAAAATAATCTACTCCTAACTCTTTCATGTATCTTACTCCTCTATCAAAATCCCCATTTATATAACTTAATCCTCCTACTGGGTTTGATGGACTTTCTGCTAAGCCAGACACAGTCACAAAATGAAAAGGGGTCGTAATGCTTGAATCGAAATAAAGACCTTCTACACTTTCATGGTTTGTAAACATAGGAATTGTCATTAAGACCATAGGTGTACCATATTTGTTTAGATCTGAATTAGGCTCCCACATTATCCTCCCGGGCTCAAGTTGGTTAAGTCCAGAGTATAAATTTGTTATATCACTCCAGTCATCTTTTTGATCATACCCAGTAAAATTCCAATTCAACCAATGTGGTAAGAAATTGACTGATGATAGAACTAATGCAATTAATGTTATTCCTAATCCATATTTAGGCTTATAAATAGCAACTATAAATGAAAGCAAAATTATAAAAGAAATAAAATAAACAGTAACTGCATACCTCTCCTGCCATTTTTGAACATAGTTAAAAACAAAGAATGCTGAACAAATTAGATATAAGAAAATAATTAAATATCTTCCTTGTATTTTTGCAGTTAGATAGTCCATTGTCTCATCAATGATTTTGAAAAATAGGATTATTAGACCTAAGTTAAAAAAAGGTACCAATCTTCCATTCCACAAAGCACCCTCTGGACCGTAAAAAAATAACAATGTTGATGCGAAAATTAAGTACATTTCAGTTGTTAAAAATATATGTTTCAAATTTTTTCCTGCTGCGAAAATTGCATAAGAAAATATTCCAATTGCAAAAGGAAGGACATCAGGCTTTATTAAATCTTTGATTTTTGTGTAAGGAGAGTATGTCATATTCGTTGTAAATTCTAGATTCAGAAACAAAGAGATAGAAAAGCGCAAAGTTAGAAACAAAAAAATTAATAACCCAACTAATTTTTCAAGATTTATAGATTTTGAAGACAAAAAATAAATTAAAAATATTGGTGCATAGATCAAAAATGGAATTATGTGTGAAAGCAAAGATAATCCCAACAATACAGACCCTTTAATGACCGAAAGCTTTATCAAGTTATTACGTATGTAATAAATTGATAAATTTGCAAATGCTAAAGAATATGTAAATGAATACTGACCCGCAAGAGATGATGCTAGATTGCCTCCAAAGATAGTAAAAGACTCAGTCAACAAATATAATAATCCTCCAGCAAACCCAATATAAGATAAAGTACCAATTTTCAAATTTATTAACTTTTCTATTGAAATTACTAGGAGAATTAAGGCGATTAGCACCATAATTTTAAATGAGATATTGAAAGGAAGAATAAGATTTAAAATTGCAACAATAGATGGTGGTAATGGAAAATAAAAATAATACGCTGGGTAACCTGTAAACCAATCCTTCGACCAGCCACTAATTTTAAAATTGTAAAAAAGCTCTTCAACAAAAAATTTAGTTGGTACGATATGAGCGCCCATATCACCACCTGTTGGGAGTGTATTAAGAAATATTAAATCAATTCTTAAGAATATTAAGAGTATTGCGAAAGGAAATACAATCGCAATGTTATTTGATTTAAAGTTATACTTCACTTAAGGTTTTTCCCAAGTATTTTGTTCTTCTTTTTCCATTTTCTGTCCATTCAGCATACCAATATGGACCGTGTGGACATTTTTGGCATGATTCTTTACCGCATTTAATATTTTTTGACCTATATGTGACGTTAATATCTTTATGAAGATTCAATTTATTATCAACTAGAAGCTTTATTCTCTTTAAGTCTGTTTCGTTTAGTTCAGCTAAACCTTCTAGAATATCTTTATCTATCATTATTAAAATGTTAGTTGAAAGGTCAGAAATAATAGGTTCTTAAAATTGAAAAAAGTTACATATTTAAGCGGTGGTGTAGGTGGTGCAAAATTTGCTAAAGGCTTATATAAAGTAAGTTCGATTAAACTCTCAATAATTGTTAACACTGGTGATGACGAATATATTAATGGTGTATCACTATCTCCAGATATAGATACTGTAATATATGGTCTAGCTGGAATTGAAGGTGAATTTGGATGGGGAATAAAAAAAGATAAATTTACAGTTCATGAATATTTAAATAAATTTTTAAATACCAATTTCATGATTGGCGATAAAGATTTGGCTACCAATCTGTTTAGAAACCAAATGTTGCATGAGGGAAAAACTTTGACAGAAATTACTAATGAAATAAAATCTGAATTCAATATTCTTTGTGAAATTATTCCAATGACTGATGACAAGGTAAGTACAAAATTAATTACAAAACAGGGCGAGAGGCTTGATTTTCAAAACTATTTTGTCCAAAAAGAAGGAAAACCAAGATTAAAAAATATTACATATAATGGATCAAATCAAGCAAAAGTTAGTAGCAAACTAATAAGAACTATTAGAGAAAGCGATACGATTATCATTGGCCCTTCTAATCCTTATTTGTCAATTGGTCCAATTTTGTCTCTAAGAAAAATAAAAGATGCATTAATTCAACATGATAATGTTATAGTTATAAGCCCATTTATTAATAGCAATGCCATAAAAGGACCTTCGAAAAAAAACTTTACAGATATGGGTCTCACAGCAGATATTAAAGGAATTAAGAAATTCTATAAAAATATAGCTAGCAAATATATTGTACATTTTGGGGATTCTGATAATTTAAGCAATACTTATGAAGAGAACATTCTATTTACAACAATTGAAGATTCAAAGAAATTAGCTACAAAATTACTAAGCTATGAATGAAATCTCAATTATTCCAATAAAAGGATTGCCCGAGGTCAAAAAAGGTGATGACCTAGCTTCGATGACTTTTGACCTGATTAACAAGTCAAGAAATGAGATTAAAGATAATGACATATTTGTAATTACTCAAAAAATTGTTTCAAAGAGTGAAGGTATGGAAAGAGACTTAAATAAATATGAATTTGAAGATTTAATTAAAAGTGAAACGAAACAAATTATTAGAAAACGTGGAGATTTAATAATTGCAAAAACAAAACACGGTTTCATATGTGCAAATGCAGGAATAGATAAATCTAATATTGAAAAAAACAAAGCTCTTCTTTTACCCGAAGATCCAAATAAATCAGCTCATAAATTTAGAAGTCAAATAGAAACTTCAAGTGGAAAAACAGTAGCTGTAGTGATTTCTGATACATTTGGAAGAGCATGGAGAAAAGGCCAGGTTAATTTTGCAATAGGGTCATCTGGCATTTCTCCTATTACAAATTATATTGGAAAATTCGACTCATTTAATAATGAACTATTTGCAACAGAAATTGCAACAATTGACGAAATTGCTAGTGCTGCAGAATTAGTTATGGAAAAGTCGATTGATATTCCAATAGCTATCATTAGGGGGCTTAAATATGAATCCTCAAATGAAAATGCTGAGTTACTAATTAGAGACGATCAAGAAGATTTTTTTCTTTAAGTTTTTAACCAACTTACTACTTCTTTTATGCCCTTATTTAGTGAAAATTGAGTTTCCCAATTTAATTTTTTTTGTGCCTTAGAACTATTCAAAACACTTCGTAGAAGTTCACCTTTTCTTGGCTCCTGATATATTGGTTCTATATCAGATGCAAATTCGGATTTTATCGTTTCTAACAAATGATTGACAGATGTCTCTATCCCCGTCCCTATATTAAGAAATAAATTAGAGTCAATCTTTGATGATAAAATTAATGCATTTACAACATCTTTGACATATATATAGTCTCTTGTTTGTTTTCCGTCGCCATAAATAATTGGTTTTTCATTCTTTAAAATTTTATTTGAAAATATAGATACTACTCCTGCTTCACCATGAGGATCCTGACGTGGTCCGTAAACATTCGAGAGGTTCAAAATTGAATATGACAAATGTGTATTAATTGTCATACTTGTGATAATTTCGTTTAACTTCTTTTTACCAAAACCATATGGTGACTCAGGTTCGCCTGCAAAATCTTCTTCGCTAGTTGGTAAAATGTTTGGCTCACCAAATATTGTTCCACCAGAAGAGGTAAAAACAAATTTACTACAATCAGTGCTTAATAAAGTTTTTATAAGTTGGACTGGTTGTAGAATATTATGCTCAAAATCAAGTAATGGATCATCTACAGAAACTACAACAGAAGATTGGGCTGCCAAGTGAAAACAAATTTGAGGATTAAATTCTTTAATTAAATTTAATGAATTTTTAGTACCAAAATCATCTTCAATTAATTTAAAATTTCCCTTGAATTCAATATTTTCTTTTTTTCCAGTTAAGAAATTATCAAATACCAATATTTCATTATCAGATGATAAAAGTTCTTCTAATAGGTGTGAGCCAATAAAACCTGCTCCACCCGTAATTAAAATTTTCATTTTTAATTTGTTCTAACTATTTCGTTTTTAATTATACTTCCACTTTCAATTGTTGAATTATTGGAAATAATTGAATTTTCGATGACAACGTTTTTACCAATTTCGCAACCATCCAAAATTACACTGTTTTTAATAATTGAATCTTGATTTATTTTTGTATTGTTTGGAGATATCCAATTTTCTTTGCCATCAGGAAGGTGTGCTTGAATAAATGCCTCTCTAGTTCCAACATCAATCATGTTTCCTTTAACGGTATACGTATTCAACAATTGATTTGATGACAGTCTAGGAAATACATCTCTCTCAAAAGAGCACGGAACATCAAGTGAAGAAAGGATGGACATAATATCTTTTTTGAAAAGGTGATAGAGTCCTAAGCTTATTTTTTTTCCAAATCTGTCATCCTCTGGCTTTTCTATGAAAGCTTCGACCTCCATTTTTTCATTTACTTTTAAAACTCCATATCTTGATGGATTTTCAACTTCAAATGAACCAATTAATGAATTATTACAGCTACGAGCTGAATCAATGAAATTTTCCAAATCAACGTCTAATAAAAGGTCTCCGTTCATGCATAGAAATTTTTTGGGCATCGTTTGAATATTTTCAATAATATAACCAGCTGTGTCTAATTTTTTTTGCTCAAATAATAAATTTATATTGTTGTTTGATGATGCTTCATAATCATTCCAATGCTGTCTGTGCTTTTCTGAACAAATTAGGTTAAATGTAAAATCAGAAAATTTTGAGAACTGAGTAATTATCTTATCAATTATCTTTTCACCTCTTATTGTTAAAAGTGCTTTTGGAATTCCAATAGATAACGGTTGAAGCCTAGTTGCCTCGCCCCCAACAAGAAGAAATATTTCATTCATCATCTTGTAGGATATTAAAGAATTTAGTTAATTCGTCATCTTTTTCTAAATTGATAACCTGTTCCCATAATGACATTGATTTTTCTGATGAAAGAATGTTTTCTACATTTCTTATGAATTTTTCTTTTAATAATGGAATGGCTTCTTCCCTTCTAGATGGATGCCCTATAGGATTTTCAATGGTGATTTTTTCAGAAGTGGAGTTGTCATCATAAACAATTTCTATTGAGTTTGATATATGTCTCTTGGAAAATTCATAGTAATTTTTAGTAAAATTTGGTTCTTCACTAACAACAATTTTTTTTCTTAAACTTTCTATTTTGTTTAATCCAGAGAAATCGTTTCCGTACATTTCATATTTTAATTCTCCAAAAAGAAGAGCAGCTGACACCATATATTCAAGACTGTGATCCCTGTCAGATGCGTTAGATAAATTATCTTTATTTGCGATTATCCTAATTGCGGGTTCATGTGTAAAAATGTTAATTTTTTTTACTTTATCAATATTTTGATTGAATTCTTTACTTAACTTAATTGCACCTTCTACTGCTGACTGCCCATGAAATTCGGCTGGAAATAAAACTTTAAATAATACATTTTGAATTACCCAATCATTTAATTCTTTACCAAACTTAATTCCAGAATCATTTAGATAAGTTTTTTCAAATCCCCAGTTTTTGTCATCTTGGATGGAGCTATAAACTTCATCATTTAATTGGCTGATTTTAGCAAGTTCAATTCCTCGTTTTGATGCATCTGCTGCTGCCCAGCTTTTTCTTTTTCCTACATTAGGAAAGTGTCTATAAGATCTGAGGGATGGCCCATCAAGTAAAATATGATTAATGGTTCTATGAACAATCTTCTCATTTCCTTTACTTAATAAAGATGAGAAAACAGCTCCAGATGCTAACTTCACATAAAACACATGATCATAACCTAGTTTGTTTAATGAAGTTCCAAGACATAAAGAACCTTGAATTTCGTAAGCTTTTGTTAAAGCTGTCGTAAAATCAATAAATTTGTAATTTGGATTCGAATAAAAATAACTGTATATCGACCCAAAATTGTCTGATGGGTGGGCCCACTCTTTTGCAAGAAAAGTGTCGTTGTAGTCAAACCATCTAGTTAATACAGTTAAATACCATGCAACTTCTTGGTAGGAATTTAATTTCCCAACATTTAAGAAAGGGTTTGAAAATAATTCAAATGATTTATCTTCTATAGCAAAATTATTGACTTCGTCATGAGAACTTGCTTCAATTACGCAACCTAGGGTATCAAGGATTGCAAGCTTGGCAGAAGTAAAATGGTCATCATTTTTTAAAGGTTTTGAAAGAAAATTGTTTATTTGTGTATCTAAATTATTATTTTGCAAAAACTATCTTTCAGAGGGGCCGATGTATTTTGCTGCAGGCCTAATTAAAATATCTTGTTCGCGTTGTTCAAAGTAATGGGCAGCCCATCCAACAGACCTCCCTGCTACAAATATTGGTGTAAACAGGTCGACTTCAAATCCCAATTCAGCTAAAAGCAGACCTCCATAAAAGTCAACATTTGGAAATAGATTTTTTTCTTCATCCATAATTTGGTCAATTTTCTTTGCAATTTCAAATCTATTTTTAGAAAACTCAGTCTGGGCTAACTTCTCAACCCAACTTTTAACTATTGGACTTCTTGGGTCTTGAACTTTATAAACTCCATGACCAAATCCCATTATTTTTTTCTTTTTTTCAAGTAATTGTTTAACTCCGTCTATAGCTTCCTCGACACTATCAAAAGAATTTATTAACTCAACAGCTCTCTCATTTGCACCGCCGTGTAATTCTCCTTTTAAAGTTGCGATTCCAGACACAATTGCACCAGTAAGATCTGCTCTTGTTGAAGCAGTAACTCTAGTAGCAAAGGTTGATGCATTAAATCCGTGCTCTGCATAAAGAATTAACATGTCGTCTAGTGCTTCGAGCTGGTCCTTTGATGAGCTATTGGGCAATAAAGAACTAGCAACTAAATACTGGCTATCTAACTCATCACAACTCTCTTCATGATAAGAAGCGATAATATAACAAACTGTTGCATTAATCCTTGCAGATAATTCAGTTTTATCTTCTTTATCAAGTTGTTGTTTTCTTAAAGTTGTTAATTCACCTTTGTAAGACACTAATGTTCTAATTACATCCATCGGATGTAATGTTTGTTTTATTTCGTTAAGCAAGTCATTGATTTTTTGGTCTTTGCTTATCTCAAGATAGTATTTTGAAAAACTTTTTTTAAAGTCTTTATCGTTAAGTGAGTCAGCAATAATTAATGATGCTACTTGTTCATAAGTGTTATTTTTTGTTAAATCTGTTGCGTCATAACCTCTATATCTTAAAGAAGTACCCTCTTTTCCAACCGTTGAGATAGAGGTTTCGCCAGCAACAACTCCCCTTAAGCCTGGTGAAAATTCCATATGTCTAATTGTACAATATTGTTACATATAAGGATTAGAATTTTCTCATGGCAGAAATACATAATCTTGAAAATAAGACTAGATTTGGCTCAAGGTATATAGCTGGATTTTTATTAATACTTAGTAGTTTTCTTTTTGCCGCCTGGGTTGGTTTTTTTGTCTTCCTCCCTGTAAAATCTGCAATGTCAGTTGTAACAGATTTAGAAGAAAAATTTCTCCCAAGAGCTGAGGGAATGGTGTTAAATTTTGTTTCTCTATCTGAACCATCGGTCATTTACACTTCTGATAATCAAATTCTTGATGAATTGCATGATGGATTAAACAGGGATCCAATTGCTTTGTCAGATGTTCCTCCTTTTGTGATAAATACACTACTAGCTGCTGAAGACAGTAATTATTACCAGCACGAAGGAGTAGATTTTATTGCAATTCTTAGTGCTGTTTTAGATAATCTAAGGGGCGTTACAAGAGGTGGTTCAACTATAACTTCTCAGGTTGCAAAACAATCTTTTGTTGGTGACGAAATTTCTATAAGAAGAAAAGTAGCTGAGGCTGTAGTAGCAGCAGAACTTGAACGAAGATACACTAAAGATCAAATTCTTGAATATTATATAAATTCAATTTATTGGGGCTCAGGTGCTTATGGTATTCAATCAGCAGCATATGAATACTTCGATAAAACTGTACAAGAGTTAACACTCGATGAAGCAGCTACTTTAGTAGTAATTATTAGAAGTCCAGCATATTACAATCCAAGAAAATATCCAGATAGAGTTCTTGAAAGAAGAAACGATGTGATAAACATAATGCTCAAAGAGAGATTTATTGTGGATATTCAAGCTCGATCGGCTAAATTGGCTCCTTTAAACATTGTCGAATCTAAAAATTTTGTTGCACAGGCAGAGCATGTTGTTGCAGAGGTTAAAAGACAGTTGTTAAATGACCCTCAATTTGCAGTATTAGGAAATACAAAAGAAGAACGAAAAAAAGCTGTTTTTGGTTGTCCATCTGATGACACATCATGTTTTGGCGGTGGAGGTTTAAAAGTATATGTAACCCTTAATTTGTCTTTACAACAACACGCAAACTCTGTTCTCAATACCTGGGTTCCGCCTGATCCTGATGAGGAAAATCCTGATGAACCAAAGCCAACAGGTGTTATTACATTGATTAACAACTACACAGGTGCAATTGAAGTAATGGCTTCAGGATTACCTTTTGATGAAGAGCAGTATAATTTAGCCACACAGGGTAAAAGAAATCCTGGTTCTGCTTTTAAACCAATAACACTATTGGCAGCACTTGAATCAGGGGCAAAATTATATAGCTACAGAGATTCTCGAAGCCCAGTTGAAATTAATTGTGGTTACCCTTGTGCTCCAGATGGTGTCGGAGAAAAGTGGGTAGTTAGAAATTATGGTACATCAATTACTGCAGATAGATACTTAAATAAAATCGATGCTCAAGATAGGGCAATTGAACTTCAATGTTTTGATTTTCATATTGAAGAAATAAAAAATAAAGATTTCATAAAGCAATTTCCACTCGGTTTAAATCTTGATGAGTTTGAAACTGAGGAAGAAAAAATAATAGAAATTGCAAAAGCATTAGGTCAGTATGATTCTGAAGGTAACTTAATAATTTACAGAGAGCTAGAAGAAGGTGAAGAAATACCGGAAGATCAAACAATAATTTTTGACCCTGAACTAATTGAAAATCAACAAAATTTAACTCAAATAGGTATTGAGTCAGAATTTCAATATATTTTTAAACCTTGTCAGGATAAAGCTGAATACAACAGATCTATAAAACTATTAGATACATCTGGAATGGTTTCTTTAGAAGAAGCAACAAGAAGATCAATAAATACAGTATTTGCACAAGTTGCGTCTGAACTTGGAGGAGAAAAATTAGCTTCTACTGCTAAGAGAATTGGTATTAATTCAGAACTAGACCCTGTTATATCTCTCACTTTAGGTGCTGGGGCTGCTACACCTATTGAAATGGCTTCTGCTTACTCTTCATTTGCCACAAATGGTGTATTGGCACCAACATACCTAATTGAAAAAATCGAGGATGATAAAGGTAATATTTTGTATCGACATATTGTGTCTCCAAGAACTAGCATACCTGATCCGGGAGCTGCAGCCGCTGTAAGGAAAACGCTTGAAGTAGCAGCACAATATGGAACTGGCACTAGAGCAGTACTTGATGATAGAGAAATAGCTGGAAAAACTGGAACTCATCAAGGATTTAGAGAAGCATGGTTTATTGGATTTATACCACAATATACTTCATCAGTCTGGATTGGGTTTGCGGAAGAACAGTTGCCTCTTACAGATGTAGAGATAAAAGGAGAAATTATAAGAAATGTTTCAGGAGGTAGAGTACCTGCACCTATGTGGAAAGAATTTATGACTGAAGTAGTTAAAAACCTACCAGTTGTTGATTGGCCATTAGATCCTAGTGATATAGATAAATATTATGAGATTCCAACAATAGAAATTCCACAATTAGTTGGTTTAAATATTCTAGATGCAGAAGAGATTGCGTTTTCGTCATATATACTTCCAACAATAAATTTAGTGGATTCTGAAGAAGCTCCTGGTCTTGTATTAACCCAAGATATTGAAAATGGTGAAGAATTGCCCGAAGGAACGGAAGTAATTCTTGAGGTTTCGGGAAATAAATTTTCAGCTCCTATTCCTAGCATTACACCGTGCACTTTGACTCCAGAAGAAGGTGAGAGCCTCATTAGAGACTTTATGAGAGATAATAATGTTATTTTGTTCCTTAAACAAGAATTTGAAGAAAATGAGTTAGATAATTGTAATGGAAAAATTATTGGAACTAACGTTTCTCAAGGAGCAATTATGACTACTGGTGATACTTTAGTTTTTGTAATAAGTAAATTTACTGAGGATTCTTAGACAGCGATTTAAAGAAATTCATCAAACCAATAACACCAAAGCCAGTACCACCCTCTGGGTTTAAAGCGGAACTACTTCTGGCTCTTGCTGGGCCTGCTATATCTAAGTGAACCCAAGGAATTTCATCAACAAACTCTTCTAGTATTAATGCAGCAGTAATTGCACCTCCAAATCTTCCACCGGTATTTTTCATATCTGCAATGCTTGATTTGATTAAAGATTTGTAACCTTGAAATAGTGGAAGTTCGTGATAAGACTCAACCTGATTTTTATTAGATTTTATGAATTCAGCACAATACTTTTCTGAATTTGAAATAACTGCACCTATGTCAACTCCCAAAGCAACGTAAGAAGCTCCTGTCAATGTTGCTACATCACAAATTAAATCTGGTTTTTTTTCAGCAGCAAAAGCTAGTGCGTCTGCCATTATTAATCTACCCTCTGCATCAGTGTTTAAAACTTCTACAGTTTTTCCATTTCTCATTTTAAGAACATCACCAGGTCTAATTGCAGTGCTGCTTGGCATATTTTCTACAAGAGGTGTATAAACTTTTACACCGACATTTAAACCTAATGAAGCAACAAGTTTTATTACAGCCCAAGCTGTTGCAGCGCCTGCCATATCTGTTTTCATAGTTTCCATACCAGACGGAGACTTTAACGAAAGACCGCCTGAATCAAAAAGTACACCCTTACCAATAAGTGCTACATGAAAATCTGCACCCGTGTTGTATTCACCTACAAGAAAATAGGGATCTTTTGAAGAACCTTGAGAGACACCAACAACACCACCAAAATTCTCTTTTAATAGCCATTTCTTATCGAATATAGTTAATTTGATTTTTTCATCACTAATAAGTTCTTTGACCTCATTAATAAAATAATCTGGAGTTTTATCAAGTGCTGGTAAATTAACTAGGTCTCTCACAAAATAGATTGAATCTTTTATAAATTTTTGCTCATCTATATTTATTGACTCATTAAATTGAATATTGATTTCTTTAGAGTCTGTTTCAATATATTTTTGAAATTTGTATCCTGATAGGATTAATCCAAGTGTAAATTCCTGGATATCAACTTGAGTTTCTAGATTAAAAAGATAACTTACATGACAATCAAAAGGAATTATATTTCTTACTTTTGAACCTAGTTCACATAATTCATTCTTGTTTAGAGAATCATTAATCGAAACTAGAATTGTGTCTATTCCATTTTTTAAATAGAGTTTTGGTACAAGCAACATATCTTTTTTGCTTGCTTCAAATTTATTTAATTCAAAAAAATCTTTGATTTGATCTTGGTCTTTAAAGTTATTTATTAAACTCTCATTCACAGAGTCTACAAATAAAATAGATAATTCTTTCATCAGCTACTTGGTGTCCAATCTTCTTCAAATTCTCGTGCCATCATCCAGAGAAAGTCTGACAACCTGTTTAAATAAGTTACAACTTTTGTATCATCAATTTGTAAAGTTTTGTACCATGTAACACATTTTCTTTCAGCTCTTCTAGAAACCACCCTTGCCCAATCAAATTTTGCAGATATTACATTTTCACCAGGAACAACGAAATATGTAGGTATACCATTTTTTTCAGTAAGGAAGTCAATATCTTTCTCAAGAGTTTTAATCATAGATTCGGTTACCTTTGTTTTGCCATCCTCTAATTTGTTTCTCTTATCTTTGTCAGTTGCTAATTCTGCACCAACAATAAATAATTCTCTTTGAATTCTAAGAGTGGTATCTTTTACTTCAATTGGTAGTTTGTCTTCACATCTTATTAAGCCAAGCGCAGCAACAAGTTCGTCAACTGAGCCATATGCTTCTGGTGCTATATTGTCTTTTGATACCTGATCGCCGTATAAAAGACTAGTATCGCCTTTGTCGCCTTTCTTAGTGTAAATTTTCATACTCTTAGATTAGTGTCAAATAGAAAGTATTAATGTTCCAGATGCACCCATTGAAACAATTAGTGATAGATAGCTCAGTCCTGTACTTGCCATTACTCCTGTATACGACTTTTCCTGTAATGATTTATATGAACCAAATGACAATAGAGCTGCAGAGAGGTACAAAAATATAATTATATTATTTAGCATATTTGTAGAAATTAAATTAAATAAGTTTGATGAACTCTCGTACAAACCGGAAAATACAAGTATTGAGATTCCAATTGATAAATAGGTTGAAAATAAAGCTATATTTTTCATACCTTCTCTACTTATTGTAGGATCTACCAAAAACCAATGTCCTATCATCATTAAAGAAAATACAGAAGATACCATCATTATTGGCAATGCAGATATAAATAAGGACTGGCCAACCAAAGTGTATGCTCCAACTGCAAAACTAATAAAACTGAGTAATAAAACGTAAAGTTTTTCTGTTCTTTTAAATAAATTTAAATACATAGCAAGAAAAAATGCTCCAATATATGAAAACTGATTCATAAATAGAAAAATATTCATTGCAATAACAGCAGAAAATAAAATACTAAAGCCTTTTTTCGGTTCAGTGCTTTTAATAATATAAGCAAAAAACGGCACACACAGTGCTAAAAAGACATAGGTAAACTCACTCAATTGCATATATTCTTTACAATAATATATATGTTTATATTGATATTGAAAAAAAATTTCAAAAAAGCAATCTTGTTAACCTTTGCTTTTATTGGATTAATTTATTTTCTTGAAGACAATAGTTCAATTAACTTTTTTTCACCTGAATTTTTACTAACTTTTCTAATGTATTTGATATTATTTGCAATATCTCTTGATGCGCTTGATAAAAATAAACTCTTAGGATTATTAATGTCTTTTTCTTTATTATTTTTACCACCAGCAATCTTTCCAGGATTTGCAGGAAAATTATTTCCGTTGACTTACGGAATTTTTATCATTTATCTTTTTTTTACTTATGGATTGAATATGTTTAGAAATTGGAAAAATAATGCTGGATTATGAAATATACATCAATTTATCTAAAATGATTACATGAAACAGGGGTTATTAAAAAATTCTGCTTATATTTTTACTTTTTTAATAGCTTTCGCATTGGTGCTATCACCAGAAGAAGAAGCAAAAGCACTAGAGATTAAATATGACTCAAATATGTTCTGCGTGGATAATGCAGTGGCTCCGCTTAATAATCTCTTAGATATTCAAACATTTCTCAGTTGTAATGGGTTTAATCCAGGACCAATTGATGGCTTGAGTGGCTCAAGAACTAATAACGCAATTATAACTTTTCAGAAATCAGTTGGTTTGACTCCTGATGGCGTTGTTGGTCCAGCGACAAAACAAGCAATGAGAGGATACAGTACAGTGTCTTTTACTTTCACTGGTAGTGGTTGGGGTCATGGTGTTGGACTTAGCCAATATGGTGCCAAAGGTTTAACAGAACTTGGTGCAAGTTTTTGCAATGATACTAGCTCATGTACATCTACTGAGGTAGTTGATTATTACTTCAAAGACACTGCCGTAAAAAATCTGTCTGAAATTAGCTTATCATCTCCAGATATTGCCACTGATAACAATGCTTTGTGGGTTGGTCTAGCAAGAAACGCCAGGAGTATAAATCTCACTACACTTCCTTCATCTAGTCCACCTATGCTCTCTATTTGCCAAGATGGTCTTTCTGATGTGGCAGGAGTTCAAGTATTCTTAACTTCTAGAGGCTTCGAACCCGGTCCTGTTGACGGTGCTTTTGGTAATAAAACATCAAATGCTTTAAAAAATTACCAAGCATCTGTTGGCCTGAGTCAGTCAGGGAGTATTGATACTGAAACATTAAATAAAATCAAGTCCGAGGCAAGTTCTGATGGCTCATGTGAATCTATATTTGGACCGCTAAAAATAAGTGGTGGGGCAACAATTAATGTAATTTCAAATGGAAATGGATGCTACTTTAATGGTCATCCTCTTGTTAATAGAACAACAGCTAGTTGTAATATTGGTATCAGTTGGTCTGACGGTGGAAGAATTAGAGTTGGACCTCGTGAACACAAACATGGTGTACTTAAATTACGTTCCCAAAATGTCTCTTCAGGATTTCATGTTGTTTTATCTGTAAATATAGAAAAGTATTTATATGGACTAGCAGAAATGCCATCTCACTGGAATGTGAAAGCATTAGAAGCTCAGGCACTTGTTGGTAGGAGTTATGCTGTCTATCAATATTTAAAACAAAATATACCAGCTCAATCTACAGATCTGAACGCGGGCTTATCTACATCTAGGCAAGCATATTGTTGGTGTCATATTGGTTCAACCGCATCAAGTCAATATTATTATGGATATTTAAAGGAAATAGCTGGTCCTAATTGGGTTCAAGCTGTAAATAACACATCAGGAAAAGTCATAACATACTCTGGTGGTTACACTCAAAGCTCTGTAATTCAAGCTTTCTACTCTTCATCTACTGGTGGAAAAACTAATAATAATGCAGTTGGATTTGGTTCTGCTACGGCATGGCCATACCTGCAAACAGTTGATGATCCTTGGTCAGTTGACAACAGAGTAGGTAATCCAAAAGCTGCATGGTCTTATGACTTCTCAACTTATCAATTATCCAAAAACATACTGTGTGGAGACATTCCTTGTTTTGATTCAATCACAGATATATATATTTCATCTGTAGCGGAATCTGGTGCGGCTATTGAAGTAACAATGAAAGGTTTTAGAAATGGTTCTTCAAAAACTGTTACAAAATCAGGAAGAAATATTAAATCTCAATTAGGATTTACTTCTCATTATTTTAAAACATCTAGTCAATCAGATGTGTCTAACCTTTCAATTGGACCAGTAACAGTTAACACTTCACCCACTGCTTCTACTAATGGTACAAGTGTTACAAGTACTACTGGTGATGTTGCTCAGTATGCAACTTCTACAGCAGGGTTAAATTATTTATCTGGAGCTGGATTGTTAAATAACTGCACTGAAACTTCATCAGCTTGTCAGGCTAAAACTATGACAAGAGAAGAAGCAGCTGCTGTGGTCACAGTTATCGGAGGAATTTCATTAGATGCACCGAATGCATACAGTGATGATGATGAAAGCATTTTTCAAAAAGCAATTAATGGTATACCTTATTATGGAATACAACTGTGTATAGGCAGTCCATTCCAGTTTCAACCAACAGAGGCCATATCTAGAGACCAGTTTGCATGTATGCTTGTCAAAGCCATTACAGCAGGATCTACAACAAATTTATCAGGAGCAATAGATAAATACTCTGATGAGGGTGCAAGTAAATGGACAAATGAAATTAATGTTTTGGCTGCAAATGATGTTATTCCAGCTTGTAGTTCCCTTCAAGATAAATTTTGTCCAAGTAGAAAAATCTCTATTGGTGAAGTTGCATACATAGTGAACCAAATGGTGAATAAATCTTTAATATCAAGCGATACATTTAATTCAAATCCTTTTCAAGAAGGGTGGTCTGCAAATGGTTCAGAAGTTGAAGATGCTAGTGCAACTGCAGTTTCCAATCCGAATGCAGGTAACGATGCATGCGTTCCTAAAGACAATTCAGGTTTGGTTATAAATTCAATATTAGATGTACAACAGTTCTTATCGAATAATGGTTTCAATCCTGGTCCAATTGATGGACAAAGTGGGCCAAAAACTGAAAATGCTGTTACCGCATTCCAAAAAGAGAGTGGCCTTCTAGCAGATGGTATTGTTGGTAACAAAACTAAAGAAGCTATGCGTGCTTATACAGGTTGTAGAAGTACTAATGTTTGTAATGCGAGAGATAATACCGGAGCCAAATTGGATTCAGTCGCAGATATCCAAACATATCTCTCAAACAATGGATTTAATCCTGGAATAATTGACGGAGAAATGGGTTCTTATACAAAAGAAGCCATAAAAGCATTTCAAAGAAAAGTTGGTTTAATACCTGATGGTGTGGCTGGAAATAGAACGAAATCCGCTATGCGCGCTTATACAGGCTGTTAATTTACAATAGATTTAAAATCTGCTGAGATATTTTTTTGGCTTCCATATTGAAATTATCTTCTAACTGTTCAATTGGTGCTGAAGCCCCAAAGGAATCTATGCTAAAACTTTTTGTTACTGGTCCTACATAGTCTTGCCAGCCTATCGATCTTCCTAACTCAATAGTGAAAACTTTATTATTAATACCTAGAGAGTCGATTAACTCTGGTTTCAATTTATTAAGTATTGGGGTACTAATTATCTGTATTGATTTTCCTTTTAACAACTTACTAACTTCCATAGCAAGATTAACTTCTGACCCTGAAGCAAAAATTGTCGCATCAGTTCCATGAGCTAATTCATAATACCCTTTTTTAAAATCTTCATAAGAAGTGTTGGTCTCTAAATAGTCAATATTTTGTCTGGTTAAAACTAAAGCTTTTGGATTATTGGTTTTTGAAAATATGTATTGATATGAATACACTATTTCTTCACTGTTCGAAGGTCTTATTACGTCAACACCAGGTATAAGTCTTAGTGACATAAGATGCTCTATTGGTTGGTGTGTAGGTCCATCTTCTCCCAGATAAATAGAATCATGCGTAAATATAAAAACAGAGTTTAATTCCATTAATGCAGCAAGCCTTATGCTTGGCCTCATATAATCTGAAAATACCAAAAATGTTGACCCAAACCCAATTAGTGAGCTGTGGAGGGTTATGCCGTTAGTAATTGCAGCCATAGCATGTTCCCTGACTCCATATTCAAGAACTTGTCCAGTTTGATTTTCAGATGAATAAACTGCATCCGAAATAATCTGCTTTGTTGATGCTGCTAAGTCTGCTGAACCACCTAGTATAAATTTATTAAACTTACCAATATCTTTTAGAACTTGACTACCAGCTACACGTGTTGCTTTTTTTTCACTTAGGGCTGTATTTATATTTACTATGTTTTTTTCGTTAAATTGATCCCATAAAAGTTTAAATTCAGAATCTTCCAATAATTTTTTTTCAAGTTCTTGTTTCCAATTTTTATATTCTTCATTATCTATTTGTCTTTTCTCATCAAAATATTCATATACTTCCTTTGGGTGTTCGAAAAGATCAGTCGACCAATCTAAGTTTTCTAAAAATTGTTTCATTTCTTCTTCACCAAGTGGTGAACCGTGTACACCACTTGTATTTTCTTTATTGGGTGAGAATTTACCAATTGTGGACTTAGCAATAATTAAAGAAGGTTGAGATGTGTTGGCTTTTGCATTGTTTACTGCCTTGATTATTTCATTCTCATTATGACCATCTATAGATTGAACATCCCAACCAAAAGATTCAAATTTTGCTTTCTGATTAGTTACTGACACCTTGTCTACATTGCCATCAATTGAAATATTGTTATCGTCAAATATATAAATTAATTTTCCTAATCCCCATAAAGCAGCGAGTTCTGCTGCCTCCTGAGACAATCCTTCCATCAAGTCCCCATCAGATACAATTCCATAAGTAAAATGATTAATAATTTTATCTCCGAATGTATTTGAAAGATATGACTCTGCTAAAGCTAGTCCAACTCCAGTTGCAAAACCTTGTCCTAGTGGACCTGTTGTTATGTCAATTCCTAATTTTGTGTCTAACTCAGGATGCCCAGGTGTTTTTGAATTCAATTGTCTAAAGTTTTTCATGTCATCTATTGATATATCAAATCCATTAAAGTGCAATAGGCTATATAACAATGCAGATCCATGTCCGGCACTTAAAACAAATCTATCTCTGTTAATCCAGTCTGGACAATTGTTTGTGACTTTTAAAAAATTTTTGTATAGAACTGTACCTACATCCGCCATCCCTAATGGCATGCCAGGATGACCAGAATTTGCTTTTTCTACACTACCTGCAGAAAGAACTCTTATTGATTTAGTTACATTATCGAACACAGATTAAGTATATAAGAATCTAAGCAGAGGCAAAAGAATCTTTTGCATGATATGAAGATCTAACAAGCGGCCCAGATTCAACATGTGGAATACCATAAGATTCACCAATGATTTTATAATCTTCAAATTCTTCAATTGTCGCATATCTATCTATTGGTCTATGTTTTGCAGTTGGTCTTAGGTATTGACCAATAGTGACAATATCCACTTCAATTTTCGACAAATCTTTTAATACTGATATAACTTCTTCTTTAGTCTCTCCCATACCAACAATTAAACCAGTTTTAGTTTTACCTATAAATCCTTGTTTTTTTACATACTCTAGCAAAGAAAGGGACCTTCCGTAAGAAGCAGCCGTTCTAATCTCTCTTTGAAGTCTTGGTACAGTTTCTAAATTATGATTAAAAACTTCTGGAGAGGCATCAATTATATTCTGTATTGCAGATCTTAAACCTTTAAAATCAGGAACTAATACTTCAACATCACAATGACTATTTTTATCTTTAACGGCTCTAATCGTATCAGCAAAGAACATAGACCCTCCATCTTCAAGGTCATCACGATTAACTGAAGTAATAACCGCATGAGTTAAATTCATTGCCTGGACGCTTTCTGCTACTCTAAGTGGTTCTCCTAAATCAAGTTCACCAGGCCTTCCAGTTTTTACATCACAAAAACCACAAGCACGAGTACAAACATCGCCCATAATCATAAAAGTTGCAGTTCCCATTGACCAGCATTCATATATATTTGGGCATGAAGCTTCCTCGCATACGGTATTTAATTTTTTTTCACTTAATAAATTTTTTAGTGAAACATAATCACTGCCTAGATTAGCCTTAACCTTCATCCATTCAGGTCTTTTAGGTTCACTTGGCAAAACACCTCTTACAGTTACTGGAATTTTATTTTGGTTTATTTTAAATACTCCGTCTTTCACCATTTGATCAATATTGAATTCTTTTGTTCTCTTTAACTGCCTTGGGGTAAATTGAGAAAACTGTCTATCAGTATTGGCATAACCAAATACTTTTGCAAAGTTATCTGATATTTCACTTGCAACTTCCTCAAATGATATGTCTGGGTTAAATTGGTGAATGGATGTAATTTGTTCTGATTGGTTTCCACAAGGGTTAATTAATTGATATCCATCCAATGAATCAAAAATATTTAATGAAAAACCATGGTAGGTTGTCCATTTGCTGACTTTAATACCTACAGAAGCAATTTTACCTTTTGCTGTCCAAACACCTGTGTCATCTTCTTTTGTAAATGAATCAATTTTAAATTTTCTTAAGGAATCAATTATTACATTTTCTAGGTTGCGAACGAATGGAATGACTTTTTTTGGATCAGAAAGTCGTAATATTGGATAGCCAATTAATTGTCCATCACCATGATAAGTTATATCACCACCTCTATCAGCTTCAAAATACTCAATCCCAAGTTCATGCAATTTGTCTTTTGAAACCAGTAAATTGTTTTCTTTGCTAGATCTGCCGGATGTAATTACATTATTGTGCTCTAATAGTAAAAGATAGTCATCTTTGGAATCTTCCTGAGAAACTGATCTGTGTAATCCAAGTTGTAAATCGTATGCTTCAGAATAAGGTAATTTACCCAACCAACGTATATTTAGATCTCTCAATCTAATCCCTGCGACCAATCAGGGTTTTCTAATTTATCCTTTATATGATTTAAAAATAACAAAGCAATAGAGCCATCGAATACTCGATGATCCCAAGTTAAACTTAGGACTCCTGTATGCCTTATAGCTATTGAATCAGTACCATCCTGGGATTGTATTACTACAGGTCTCTTCTTAACAGATTCCGTTGATAAAATAGCTACATTTGGTTGATTGATTATTGGCGATGTAATGAAAGAGTTAAATGAGCCATTGTTTGATATTGTAAAAGTACTTCCAGTTACATCCTCTAGACCATACTTACCATCTCTTAATAGCTTTGAAATTTCTGAAATTTTTCTTGCTAGCCCTTTCAAATTAAAGGAATCTGCTTCAGCTATAGTACCGACTAACAGCCCCTCTTGATTTAAATCAACAGCAATACCAAGATTTACATGACTATGAACATCATGAATGCCTTTTTCTAAGTCAAACGAGCTATTAACAGTTGGAAACTCCCTTAATGCAGAAATTGTCGCTAATGAAATGAATGGTAAATAGGTTAGCGAAAAACCATTTTCATCTTTAAATTTAGCTTTTTGTTTTGATCTAATTGTTTCTATATTTTCATAATCTACTTCAACAGAGGTCATGACGTGTGCAGATGTTTGTTTAGACAAAACCATATTTTCTGCAATTCTTTTTCTCAATCTAGATATTGATTTATTTGTATCAGCTGATTTAGTAGTTTCTTTTTTAATTGAATCCTCTGATTTAGTTGATGTAGCAGAGTCTTGATTTCCTAATGAAATGTAATTTTCAATATCTTCTCTTTTTATTCTTCCATTTTGACCAGTGCCAACTACATTATTCAAATCAATATTATTTTCAGAAGCAAGTCTTCTTACAACTGGAGAAAGCTTTAAGTTTTTTGTATTTCTGACATTATCGGTTTTTGGCAAAACATCTGCTTTTGGTGTATCTTCTTTGACAATCTCTTCAACGGTTTCTTGCACTTCTTCAACTGTCTCTGATTTATCATTATTAGATTCTTTTGCACTTCCATCGAGCTCAAGAAGTGAAGCCCCAACCTCTACAGTTTCACCCTCTTCAACAAGAAGTGATGTTACTGTTCCATTAAATGGTGAAGGAACTTCAGTATCAACTTTATCAGTAGAAATTTCAAGAATTGGATCATCTTCTTTTACTTCATCACCAACTTTTACAAGCCATCTTAGGATTGTGCCCTCAGTGACTGTCTCTCCGAGCTGAGGCATAGTTATTATGTTGCTCATTTACTTATTGTAATTCTTTCACGGCTTTAACAACTTTTTCAACACTAGGAATAAAAGCATCCTCAAGAACTGGTGCAAAAGGAATATGTGTATTAGGTGGAGTAACCTTCACAATTGGATTATCTAAATTCCAAAATCCTTTTTCAGCAACTACTGATGATATCTCAGAGGCTACTGATGAAAAAGGGACATCTTCTTGTAGGATGCACAAATTAGATGTTTTTTCAACTGATGTAAGAATTATCTCCTCGTCAAGAGGAACTATTGTTCTTATGTCAACAATTTCAACATTTATACCGTCGCTTTCAAGTTGCTTGGCTGCTTCAGTCGCAACAGAAACCATGCCAGACCAGGTAACAATTGTAAGATCACTACCTTCTTTAACAATTTTTCCTTTCCCTATTTCAACTTCATAGAGACCTAATGGAACTTCCATTTTGATATCAGGTTTTCTATAGAGTTTTTTGTGTTCAAGATACATTACTGGATTTGGATCATTTACTGCAGCGACTAAAAGTCCCTTAGCATCATAAGGATTAGACGGTGCAACGACTTTAATACCAGGATGGTGAGCTAGCAGAGATTCTGGGCTTATTGAATGAAAAGGTCCAGATCTTGTTCCAGCACCAGTAGGACCTCGAACAACCATTGGTACGGCCTTTCCTGCTTTCCAATGGTATTTTGCGGCTTCAGTAGTAATTTGATCTAAAGCTGGATAAACAAAATCATAAAACTGTAATTCCACGATAGGTTTCTTTCCTGCAAGAGCTGCTCCAACTGCAGCTCCAGTGAAACCTCCCTCAGAAATTGATGTATCAATTACTCGAAATGGTCCGTATTTATTAAATAATCCCTTAGTAGCTTTAAATGCTCCTTCAAACACACCTATGTCTTCACCCATCATGAAAACATTTTCATCATCTTCCATTAATTCATCTAAACCGTTTGTAATTGCTTCAATAAAGTTCATAGTTTCTTTTGAACTTCCATCATTTTGTATTGCTGGTTTAGTTCTTTCAGCAAACATATCAGGAACTTCATTTTGCGGTTCAGGATCTTTTTGATTCTTTGCCCAATCTAATGTCTCTTTAATTTCAGCATCTAGCTCTTCATTAAGGCTTACGAACTGTTCTGTAGTGAATAAACCCTCTTCAACCAAAGAGTCTTCAAAGCGTGCAATAGGATCACGTTTCATCCAGAATTCTCTTACTTCATCATTAACATATTCGGCAGGATCGTGACCAGCATGTCCATGATGTCTAAATGTAACAAGTTCAATTAGAGAAGGTCCATTACCATTTCTTGCATTTTCACATGCTTCGTGCATTACATCAATTACTTCATAAATGTCATTACCATCAATAATTTTTGCTGGAATTCCATATCCAGCTGCACGATCTGCAACGTTTGGAGTCCCAAACTCTGTTTCGTTTGGAGATGAATAGGCAAATTGATTATTTTGCACTGTGAATACTACTGGAAGATTGAGCACTCCGGCCATGTTGATGCTTTCATGCCAAGTACCAGTTGCAGTGGCTCCCTCACCACAATTAGCAACAGCGACAACCCCGGACCCACTTTGTTGAGAAGCTAGAGCCCAACCAACAGCTACAGGTGCGGAATCTGGCAACGGAGATACAACCATCAATGTTCCCTTGTCTACTACTCCAAAATGACTATTACCATCTCGACCTTTAGATGGTCCATCATGTTTTCCAAAAAAATTAAGTGCAATCTCTTTAAGTGTCACACCTTTTTTAATTTGCACACCGAGATCTCTGTGTGTACCACCAAATATATCTGTGTCTGCCATTCCAGCCGCTATGCCAGCCATAGATGCTTCTTGACCAATTCCAGGATATACTGCACCACTTAATTGCCCACCCTTGTACATTTTTAAGAGCCTATCTTCCAAAAGCCTCTGAGTTTTCATAGACTTATATACATCCCAAAGTTGCTCTTTAGAAAGAGTTGACGAATACCCTTTTCTGGTAATTTTTTCGATCTTCATATTAATGTAACCCCCTACCGTTCAAACTTAACAAAGACTCTCCTATAGCCTCACTCAGTGTTGGATGAGCATGTATAAATTCAGATGCTTCATTAGGTAAAGCTTCCCAGCCTACCATGTACATAAGCTCATGTATCATCTCTCCTGCTGCAGGTCCACAAACACTTGCACCTACTATTGGGCCATCCTCTTCTGAGTAAACTTTTACAATTCCTTTATTTTGATTTTGAAGTAATGCCCTTCCGATTCCAGCAAAACTATGCTGTGCTTGATTAAGCTTAATTCCAATTTCCTTTGCTTTTTCAGAGTTCAATCCAACCTCTGCAAGTTCTGGTCTTGTGTAAACAACATACGGAATCGCTTTATAGTTAACAGGACTACTCTCACCTGTTGCGATATGTGTTATCGCACTAATTGCTTCAGCAAATGCAACATGAGCTAATTGAGGAGTATCATAAACAATATCTCCTAAGGCATAAATATTTTCAACATCTGTTTGCATTGTTTTTAAATCTACTTCAACAAATCCTTTGTTAACATTTACCCCAATTTCTTCAAGACCAATATTTTCAGTTAAAGGTGCTCTTCCGACTGCAACAAGAACACAATCAAAACTATCACTGGTATCATCTGAAAAATTAACAACTTTGTCACTAATATTTGTAACTGATGTAGATAATTTAAAATCAACACCCCTAGAAGATAACTGTTTCCTTAGTTCTCCTGATGTTCTTTTATCCAATCCGGGTAAAATTTCTTTATCAAGCTCCACAACAGAGACTTCTGAGCCCAAATCGTTTAACAAACTTGCAAACTCACAACCAATTGCACCAGCACCAATAACACAAACTTTTTTTGGAGGCTCCTCCCAGCTAAGCGCGGTGTCTGATGTTATAACAAACTCTCCATCAACATTTATGTTTGGGATTTCTCTTGGTTTTGAGCCAGTTGCTAAAAGAATGTAGTCTGTAGATACTTCTTCTTCTTTGCCTTCAGTAGTCTTAACAATAACTTTATTGCTATCCTTAATAGTCCCCCAGCCTTCAATAACATTAACTTTTTTTGACTTTAATAGCATGCCGATACCACCAACTAGTTTGTTAACAGTATCTAGTCTTTTTTGAGCAGTTGCTTTCCAATCAATATTTTTACCTGTTATTTCAATTCCAAAATCTTTTGAATTATCAATTTCATGATTTAGCTCTGCAACATGAAGCCAGTACTTTGCAGGTATACATCCGCGGTTTAAACAGGTCCCACCTAAGGTATCAGATTCAATTAAAGTTATTTCAAGTTCAAAATTGCTTGCGTACAATGCTGCAGCATATCCTGCAGGACCTCCGCCTATAATGGTTAATTTTTTCAAATTACCTCTTTCTAGATAGGATCGCTATCTAATCGAGATAATAACTACATTCTTTAATGGGGTTCCCAATAAAAATGATTATTGTTATTTTCACCTTTAAATTTACTAAACTTTGGACAATGTTCAAAATTAAGATTATCTTAAAAAACATTACAATGTAACTATGCAAACAAGACATTTAATTATTGCCTCACTTATTACTGGTTTATTCATACTGGTAGCATTTGGTGTATGGCTATACACTTTTTGAATTGAAGAGTTTTAATTTAAAAAACGGAATCCATCATATACCTCTTGAGCTCCCTTGGTCGTCTCCTGGCTTTGTTAATGTTTATTTAATTGAAGACAAAGGTGGATTTATCATGGTAGATTGTGGTGTCAATGGTGATAGCTATTACTCCTTACTGCTTGAATATCTTCAAAAATTAGAAATTCATATTAGTGATATTAATTTGTTAATCGGAACACATATGCATTCTGATCATATTGGTTTATCTACGAAAATAAGAGAATCAGGTGTTCCGTTTGCACTTTTTAAAAATTCAGTAGATTTCATAGATGATTACAATGACTGGTCTTTAAGATTCAAAAATCTAAAAAATTATGCAGAAAAACATAATGCTCCAACTAGCTTTTTGAATGATATAGCTTCTATAAAAACACCCTCATATGCTGGAAAAATTTCAAAGCCTGACATTCTTCTTGATGAAGGGAGAATAAAAGATGTAAAAAGAAATTTAACTACTATTTTTACTCCGGGGCATGATCGTACAGAGATTTCTTTGTTTGATGAAAGTACAAAAATAATATTTTCAGGCGATCATATATTGCCAAAAATTACTCCCTTTATTCCAACTGATAATGAAAATGAAGATATGCTTGCAAATTACACTCAGTCTTTGGATAAAATTTATGAAATTGACCATGAAATAATTGCACCAGGTCATGGAGATATAATTAGCAAACCACACAGCAGGATTGAGCAAATGAAACTTCATCATAAAAGGAGGACTGAAAAAATTTTGAACTTTCTTAAAGAAAGCGACTTTACTGGTTGGGAAATGGTTGAAAATTTATTTCCTAGAAAACTAGATGCATTAAATTTGAGACTTGCTTTTCAAGAGACTATGGCTCATTTAATTTACTTAGAAAATAAAGGAAAAATCAAGCAAGAAACTAAAAATAACTCCATATATTGGAAAATTATTTGATAGGTCTAAAACTTCTATTTTTAGCTTCATCAATCGTATCAGGTGAAAACGATTGGACTAGATTTAAACTAACGTAATCGTAATCTTTTAGATACTCATTCAATAATGCAAACTGGTTTTCATCATCACAGTCATATACCTTCATGTTTTTTCTTATACCAACATACCTATGATGTTCAAAACGATTTAATCTATTCAAATTTATAGGCTCAGTAATTCTGCAATCTTATCTCTTGCTAATTTGGGAGTCCCTAAAAGTAAAGAGTCAGACTTTGCTTTTTTAAAAAATAAATGTGCTGGATGCTCCCAAGTAAAACCAATTCCCCCATGTACTTGAATATTGTCTCCAGCGATTTTGTTAAAAACCTCAGAACAGTATGATTTTGCTAACATTGCACTCATCTCAACTTCTAAATCGTCTGAAGTATCTGTTCTCACTGCACTATAAGCAACAGACTTTGCACTTTCCAGCTGTACAAGCATATTTGCACAAATATGTTGAATTGCTTGAAATGAACCTATCGGCCTTCCAAATTGTATTCTTTCTTTTGCGTATTGTGTTGACATATCTAAACATGCTTGAGCACCACCAACTTGCTCCATTGCTAAATAACCAAGTGAAATATTTTTTACTTTCTCCCATGCATTAATGCATGAATCAGAACCTATCATAATTTCATCATCAGAAATTAAAATTTCTTTCATATTTATTTCACACATAGGTCGTGTTTGATCAAGTGAAGAAGTTTGTTTTATTTCTAGACCCTCAGAATCTTTATTTACCAAAACAAACATTAACCCCTCTTCACTGTTCGCCAGAATTGCAAAATAATCAGAGACGTCGCCAAACATTACATATTTTTTTTGCCCATTAAGAATGTAACCATTCTTATCTTTTGTCAAAGTTGTGGAAATTTCATCACTACTAGTTAGGTATTTATCATTTTCATAAACACAATAGGTACCAATTTTTTCACCACTAATAATTTCCGGCAAAATAGTATTTTTTATATTTTCATTTGAAAGGAAAAGTAAATTCTTGAATACCACTCCAGAACTAAAAAGAGGAATAATTGGCATGTAATACCCTAAGACCTCTGAGAGAATTGCAGTGTCCGTGTTCGAAAATCCCAAACCACCATCTGATTCTGGTACATCAAGTGCTAACCACCCTTGTTCAATTACTAATTTCCATATATTTTCATCTAACCTACAATTATCATCAACTTTTTGTATTGTCTCTAATAAATCAATATTCTCTTTTAGGAGTTTCGTTGAATTTTCTTTTATTTCTTTTTGAATTTCATTTAAAGTAAATTGCATTATCTAATTGTAATTTTTATTTTTTATTTCGCTAATCATATTCAAGTTGTTTCAAATGATAATTATTATGTACATATGTTAGAAATTAAAAATTTGCACGCTGAAGTTGATGATGTAGAAATTCTAAAAGGTGTTGATTTAAAAATTAATCCTGGTGAAGTCCATGCAATTATGGGTCCGAATGGTTCTGGTAAGTCAACTCTTGCAAACGTTGTGATGGGTAATCCTGTGTATGAGATTTCTAAAGGAAATATTATTTTTGAAGGTGAAGACATAACAGAAGAGCCTGTCGATAATAGGGCAAAATTAGGCATGTTTTTAGCTTTTCAATATCCAGAATCTATACCAGGAGTAACAATTGTTAATATGTTAAAAACTGCTCTTACGAATATAGAGGAAACTGAGTACACCACATTAGAACTTCGACTAAAAGTAGCAGAATCAATGGAGCAACTTGGACTATCTGCGGATTTTGCTGATCGTTATTTAAATGAAGGATTTTCTGGTGGCGAAAGAAAGAGAAATGAGATTTTGCAATTAGCTGTTTTAGATCCAAAATTTGCGATTTTGGATGAAACTGACTCTGGTTTAGATGTTGATGGACTTAGAGTAGTTGGTGAAGGTGTTAGTAAATTGAAAACTGATGACAAAGGCTATTTAGTAGTTACTCACTATCAAAGGTTGCTTGAGTACATTAAGCCAGATTTTGTTCATGTTTTTGTTGATGGAAAAATTGTTGAATCTGGTGGTGTTGGACTATCTGATAAACTAGAAAAAGATGGGTACGAATCTTATTTATGATAAAAGTCTCAGATATTAAAAAAGATTTTCCAATTTTTGAACGTCAAATAAATGGAAACAAATTAACATATCTTGATTCTGGAGCAACATCACAAAAACCAAATCAAGTTATAGATGTAATGTCTGATGTTTATAAAAATAATAATGCAAATGTCCATAGAGGAACTTATGTACTATCGTCTGAAACAACAGGTAAATACGAAGATGTTAGAACTAAATTTCAGAAATTTATCAATGCGTATGATTCAGATGAAATAATTTTTACTAAAGGATGTACAGAAGGTTTTAATTTACTTTCAAATTCTATTTGTAAAAACCTAAATCAGGGTGATGAAATAATTTTGTCAGAAATCGAACACCACGCAAACATAATTCCATGGCAAATGGCAGCTGAAAAATACAATTTAAATATCAAGTTTATAAATGTCGATGAATCTTTCAACTTAGATATAGATCATTTAAAAAGTCTATTGAGTTCGAAGACAAAAATTGTCTCAATCGTTGGTGAGTCCAATATTTCTGGAATGTTACCCGACATTAAAGAAATAGTAACTATTGTAAAATCAAAATCGGATGCGTTATTCATTCTTGATGGTGCTCAACTTGTACCTCATAGATCAGTAGATGTTCAAGACCTTGGTATAGATTTTTTATGTGTATCCGGACACAAGATGCTTGGGCCAACAGGAATAGGAGTTGTTTGGGGTAGGAAAGAACTCTGGGACTCTATGGATCCAGTATATGGCGGTGGAGACATGATTGAAGAAGTTTACTACGACAAAGCAACTTGGGCGCCTGTTCCACATAAGTTTGAAGCTGGAACGCCTCCGTTTGTTGAGGCAATAGGTTTAGGTGCCGCTGTGGATTATTTAACTAATATTTCCATGAATGAGGTCCAACAACACTCTGACAGTCTAAGAGAATACGCAAAAAATAAACTTGAAAATATCGATGGTTTAAATATTATTCACTCTTTATCAAAAAATGCTGGATGTACTTTTGCAATGAGCATAGAGGGAGCCCATGCAACAGATGTTTCCTTGATGCTTGATACTTATGGAGTTGCCGTAAGAGCTGGTCATCATTGTGTTCAACCATTTCACAGGAAATTGAATTTGGATGCGACTTTTAGAGCTACTGGATATATATATAATGACGAAGAAGACTTTGACATTCTTGCAAATGCTATTGAAGATAGTATGAAAATGCTTAAATAATGAGTATTGAAGAAAAAGTTTCAAACTATAAAAAAACTTTAGAGATTTTTCCAAATCCGCAGGAAAAATATCAATATTTAATTGAACAGGCAAAGAAAAGTGACGAATTTCCTATTGAACTAAGGGTAGACGAATTCAAAGTAAATGGATGTCAAAGTCAAGTTTGGCTCGTACCAGAAGAAAAAGATGATAAGTTGTTTTTTAAAAGCGACTCGGATGCATTGATTGCTAAAGGACTTGTAACATTAATAGCTGCTATTTACTCAAACGAAACAGCAGAAGATATTGCTAACTCTCAAATTGACTTAATGGAAGAGTTTGAGTTAGGCGTGATATTAAGCCCTGCCAGAAGAAATGGTGCCTTCAGTATGTTAAAAACTATAAGAGAATTTGCTCTTAAATTAACTGATTGAACCCTCTTCCCACCAATTTTCATGTGGGAAAAATATCCATACATCTTCTGTATCTTTAGCTAGATCTCTGGTGTAATAATGAGGCTCAAAATCACATTCATTATTCCACCAAAGTGCTGAAAATCTTACTTCACATTCATGGTTTATATTTTCTTTAATGTAGTTGGATAGTCTTTCAAACGTTTCACCACTATCACATATATCATCAACTATTAATACTTTTGAATCATTTGGTTTTGGTAAATAATTTTCCCAATGCGGAAAATCTCTTGTTGAAGCATGAACAGGTTTAAATGGTATATTCAATTTATGTGAAATCATAACGCCAGGTATTAATCCTCCTCGACTAATTCCAACAATTACATCTGGTGTAAATTCATCCTTTTCAATTTGATCACAAATTTTATTTGTGTCAGAGACTTGTTGCTCCCATGTGTAAATTAATTTTTCCATTTTCGTAAGAGTTAATTTTATCAAACTATCAAAAACTGAACATCAAAAAATTAAATTATTTTTAACTTCAAAATAAATTGCGTAGCAAGAGTATGTTCTATAATGAATTCTATGAAGAGGAGGTAAGGATGCGTAGAAGTTGGGCGGTAGGCCTAATTATTATCAGTATTCTTGCTATGGCATGCGGTGGAGCCGCATCCGTAGATGATTACAAAGCTGCATTCGTGTATGTAGGTCCAGCAGATGATGGTGGATGGTCACAAGCACACGATGTAGGTCGACAATTTCTTGTAGATCAGACTGGAATTGAAACAGCTTATACAGAGCTTGTTCCAGAAGATGCTACAGAATTCAGAACTGTTGCTGAAGCATATATTGAACAAGGTTACAATATTATCTTTGGTACAACATTCGGTTATTTAGATGCAATGGCAGAAATGGCAGAGGAGTATCCAGATGTTATTTTCTTACATTGTTCAGGTTATCTAAAAAATGATACAAACTTTGGTAACTATTTTGGAAAAATGTATCAGCCAAGATATCTTTCCGGTCTAGCAGCTGGAGCAATGACAGAGTCTAACAAAATAGGTTATGTTGCTGCGTTTCCAATTCCTGAAGTTATTAGAGGAATAAATGCCTTTGCTACTGGTGTTAAAGAGGTAAATCCAGATGCAACTGTAGAAGTTGTTTGGACATTTACATGGTTCGGTCCAGAAGCCGAAACACAAGCTGCAAATGCATTGCTTGAAACTGGTGTTGATGTACTTGCTCAACATCAAGATTCACCATCAACTGGTATCGCAGCTGAAGCTGCTGGTGCTAAATGGATTTCTTACAATACCGCATATGGACAAGATGCTGCTCCTGGAGCCTTCGTAACAGCACCTGTCTGGGACTGGGGTCCTTACTATGTACAGGTAGTTGAGTCTATTGTGAATGATGAATTTGTTGCGGAAGCATATTGGGGTGGTATGGAAACTGGATTAGTATCTCTTTACGAACTATCTTCAGATGTACCTGCTGATACCGCTACTTTAATTTCTGAAAGAACAGAAGAAATTATTAGTGGTTCATTTGATCCTCCAATTGTGGAAGATGAATTTATTGACAATGTTATAGGTACTGTAAATCCTTAACATGTTTTTTATAAGCACTCCAGTTAATGCTGGAGTGCTTATTTTTAATTAATGACAGTCCCAATTTTAGAAGTAAAAGGTATTTCCAAAACATTTGGAAAAGTAAAGGCACTTGATAGTGTTGACTTCTATCTGCAAAAAGGAGTAGTCCACGGATTACTTGGTGAAAACGGTGCCGGTAAGTCGTCATTAATGAATGTTCTGTCTGGTATTTATATTCCAGAACAAGGAACTATCAAGATACAAAATAAAAAGATAGAAAGATTGAACCCTGAATTAGCCTCATCCCTTGGTATAGGGATGGTACATCAAGAATTTAGACTAATTGAAAACTTCACTATTAAAGATAATTTAACGCTATCAAAGGCAAATATTTTTCTAGAAAACTTTAAAGAGGCATATCTGAAATACTCAGAAATATTCTCTCTTAATTCAAGCTATAACACTCTTGTTAAAGACCTTTCTGTTGGCGAAAAACAAAAAGTTGAAATAATGAAATTAATTTTTAAAAACAGTGCAATTATGTTGCTTGATGAACCTACTGCTGTTTTAACCCCTCAAGAAACCTCACAATTAAAAATATCTTTGGAGACACTTTCTAAAGAAGATGAAAAAACAATTGTCCTCATAACGCATAAATTAAAAGAAATTAAGGATTTTACAGAAACTATATTTGTAATGAAAAATGGAAAAATGGTTGCTGAGAATTTACAAACCGACAAGGTATCAGATAAACATCTCATTGAATTGATGATGGGTGAAATAAAAACAATGAGTTTTAAAAAAGACAATCTAAAAGGTGAAACTAAATTAGAAGTACAAAATATTTCTTTAATAAATAACGATGAAGTTAATGTTCTGAAAGATATTTCTTTCAATATAAAATCAGGTGAAATATTAGGGGTTGCAGGTGTCTCAGGAAATGGACAAGTTGAACTTTCAAATGTTATATGTGGAATCCAGCAAGAATTTAATGGGAAAGTTTTAATTAATTCAAATGATGTATCAGGGAAAGGTGTTAAGTCACGTAAAAAACTTAACTTGTCTTATATACCAGAAAATAGACTTGGAGTGGGTTTAGCACCTGGAGTATCAGTTTTAGATAACTCAGCAATTAGAGAATATTTTAAAGCAAGTTACGGTCCTCATTTATCAAAAGGGAAAATGTTAAATTATTTAAATGATTTGATAAAACAATTTTCAATTAAAGCTCCTGACGTAAAAGCAGAAATTTCAACTTTATCGGGTGGAAATATGCAAAAACTACTAATGGGCCGAGAATTAATTTCAAATCCTGAAGTTATAGTTGCAGCGCAGCCAACTAGAGGTCTAGATGTTAGTGCAGTTGAATCGATACATAAATTGATAATTAATCAAAGAGATGAAGGCTCTGCAGTCTTGCTAATATCTGAAGACCTTGATGAATTGTTCAAGCTCAGCGACAGAATAATTGTACTTTACGAAGGAAGAATAATTAAGGAGGTTGATATTGAGTCGGCCAACATAGAATCCTTAGGTTTAGCGATGGCTGGTATAAATGAATAATTATATCCTCTCAAAAAAACTTTTCAGAAATGAACTGTCTACATTTTATTCTTTTTTAATTGGTTTTATAGTTGCATTATTTGTAGGATCATTAATTTTGTTAATTCAGGACAAAAATCCAATTGATGTATTTTCTTTAATGCTAAAACTTTCAGTTGGCAGTATAAATAGTTTGAGTAATTCTTTGAATAAAGCTATTCCACTAATACTTGCAGGACTTGGAATATCCATAATCAACTCTGTTAGATTATGGAATATTGGTGCTGAAGGACAAATATTTATGGGCGCTTTAGCGCTCAACTTTTTCTATATAAATTCTTCAATACAAAACTCAACATTATATATATTTCTACTGCTTACAGCTTCCTTCATTGGAGGCTCTATATGTATTCTCATACCAGCATTAACAAAAGTTTTATTTGGTGTTAATGAAATCATTACAACATTGTTAACAAATTATATTGTTTTTGGATTAACAATATACCTTATAAATGGTGTTTGGAAAGATCCAGCATCTTTAAACTTTCCTGCAGCTGCTTATGTAAATGAGTCGGTTTATTTACCAATTATCGTTGGAAAATTAAGTTCTGGTTTTCTAATTTGTATAATTTTCACTTTGTTAGCTTTTTATATAAAAGATAAGTCAGTTTTTGGTTATGAAATGCGTATTGCCGGAGGTTCAGAATTAACAGCAATCTATGCTGGAATCAGTGCTAAACAAAAAGCTTTTTTAGCAATGCTAATTGGAGGAGGTTTTGCTGGACTTGCAGGAGGAATAGAACTACTTAGCCAAACTCACAGGGTTTCAACTGGTATATCACAAGGTTTTGGATATACAGCAATTATTGTTGCAGCAATCACTGGTATGCGTCCACTTGGAATATTTCTAGTTGGTTGTTTATTTGGTGCACTAACGATTGGTGGTTCTGTAATTCAAACTATAGGAGTGAGTTCTTATATTGCAGAAATTATCCAGGCAACTACATTATTTGGAGCTCTAGTCGCGCAATTCTTTTTCTCTTACGAGATTAAAAAAAAGGTAGAGAATGGTTGATATACAATTCATTGGTTTATTAAACGCGACATTACAGGCTGCTACATTATTATTTATTGCTGCATTAGGAGAACTTATAACAGAAAAGTCAGGAATCTTAAACTTAGGTGTTGAAGGAATGATATCTATAGGTGCTGTATCAGGATTTATCGCTGCAATAAATACAGGTAGTTTATTTTTTGCAATAATTATTGGGGTATTAAGTGCTTCCGTATTTGCTTCAATTCATGCTTTTGTTACTGTAGTGCTTAAACAAGACCAAACAGTTTCGGGACTTATATTAACTATCCTTGGTCTTTCTCTTTCATCATTAATTGGAAAGAAGCATGTAGGTAAAAAACTTGATGTGAAGCTAGAAAGTGTTGTCAATATTGCTGAACCAGATAGTATTCTTGATATCTTTTTAAGTCAAAATATTATTTTTTATCTTGGAATTTTACTTATGGTAGCTACTGCTTATGTGCTTAAAAGAACCATGTTTGGTAGGAGGCTAGAAGCTATAGGAGAAGATTTAAAATCTTCTGATTCAATGGGATTAAAAATTGCAAAAACACAATTTATAGCAACATGTGTTGGTGGTGCATTTGCTGGACTTTCTGGAGTGTACCTTACATTAAGTTATGTACCTTACTGGACTGATGGAATGACAGCTGGAAGAGGCTGGATAGCCCTAGCCCTGGTTATTTTTGGAGGATGGAAGCCATACCGAACCGCTTTTGGTGCGTTGTTGTTTGGATTCTTAGAAGCACTTGGTCCCAGGTTGCAGACTTATGGATTTGAAATGAGTCCATATATAGTTAAAATTACTCCCTACATAATTACTATTTTGGTTTTGATTCTTTTAACAATCTTTAAGAATGGCGATACTGGTGCACCGAGAAATATTGGTATTCCATTTTTTAGAGAAAACAGATAAATGTACTAATTTAAAAGCAATATTTCTGTTATTATAAAAAAGACTTTAAATGATACCAGTGAGTGTCAAAAGGAGATAACTTGGATATAAACAAAGCTCTTTTTCGCCTGAGTAAAGAGATTACAGAATCTGAATTCAATAATCCTTTGTTGATAGGTATTCCAAGAAGAGGAGATTTGTTAGCGAAAAGATTATCAAATAATCTTATTCAATTTAACTATTCTCACGACTTGGATACTGTTGACTATTTACCGTTTAGAGACGACCTAGAAAAAGAAGTTAAAAAAACAAATTTATCTATCAATCCTGAAGATCGAGAAATTATTTTAATAGATGATGTTATATATACGGGTCGAACACTAAGAGCGTCCATTGAGGCAGTAGTATTTTCGGGAAGACCAAAATCTATATCTCTTTTGTGTTTAATAGATAGAGGACATAGAGAGTTACCAATCTCACCCAAATTTATAGGAAAAAATATTCCAACGAACGAAAATGAATACGTATCAGTTTTTCTTCAAGAGATTGATGATGTCGATAAGGTTGAGGTTACAAACATATGAAACATCTTTTAGATTTTCAAAATATTCAAAAAAAAGAAATGGAAAAGCTAATAGAAGAGATTTTAAAAGTAGATTTATATAAATTGAATCAAATCAAATCATTAACTCTATTGCAATTTAATGAAAACTCAACAAGGACAAGGCTGTCTTTTGCAATTGCAGCAAAGAGGCTTGGAATAGATATTGTTGAATCAACTGACAATATTTCTGCAAAATCTAAAGGAGAAGGATTGATGCATGAGTTAGAAACGTATCAATCTATGGGTATTGAAACAGTCGTAATTAGAAGTAGTGAAAACAACATAGAAGATTACAAAAATTATAAAGAAGTAGCAATAATTAGTGGGGGTTTTGGAAACTCATCTCACCCAACACAAGCATTAGTTGATGCAGCTACCTTAATGAAACTTGGTAAATTTAATTATGATATCCCTGTTACCTATGTAGGAGACCTGAAGCATTCAAGAGTATTTTCATCCGGAAGAGAGCTTTTGAATAAACTAGGTTTTAAAGTTGGAGTTTTTACAAATGAAGAACTTATCCCTGAAAATACGGATGGTCTTAATATTTTTAATTCCTGGGATGAAGTAATAGAAAATTCTGGATCTTTAGAATTATTAAGAGTTCAAAAAGAAAGAATAGAAAATCTTTCTAGCTTTAACTTTGAGAAATATATAAAACATTTCCAACTAAGTAATGAAGTACTTTCGCAAACTCCACCAGATTTTGCAGTTTTTCATCCAATGCCAATAAATATTGGTATAGAAATCGATGAAATTGCAGCAAAAAATGAAAAATTTAAATATGGAGAGCAACTCAAGTTTGCAATTCCAGCAAGAATAATCAGTTACAGATATGCACTAGGAAATATATGATAGAATTACCAACATTTGTTGACTTGCATACACATACTAGATATCCAGATAATAGTAACTTTCCTAGTCAAGACATAGAAAGAGCTGCATTAAACGGTGGTTATAGTGAAATTTTAGCAATGGCAAATTCTGAAATACCAATTGATTCAGTTGAAAATTTAAAATTAGCTAGAGAAATCGACCAAAATTTAAACATCAAAGTTCATAGAGTTGCATCTTTGACAGAAAATCTTGAAGGTAAAAAGCTAATAAACTTTAGTGAATTTATTAACGAAGGTATAAGAATATTTTCTGATGATGGAAAATCACTTGTAGACGATCAATTAGCCCATATAGCATTTAAAACAATTGCAGAACTTGATGGAGCAGTATTTCAGCATTGTGAAAAGAATTGTCATACAAATCCAGGTGATATCGCACCTCCAAATTTCTCTAATGAATTAATTACTATTGAAGAAGAAGAAGAAACTGAAATTTTAGAGAGAGATTTAACTCTAGTAGAGAAATACAAAACTAGATATCATGCACAACATCTCTCATCAAAAAAAAGTGTTGAACTTATTAAAAAGGCAAAAGATAAAGGTCTACCCGTTACAGCAGAAGTAACACCTCATCATTTAATGAGCAACAATGAAAAAATTCATACATCAGATGGTGAGTATAAAATGTATCCTCCAATTAGAGCTGAGGATGATAGACAAGCATTGATTATGGGTCTGAAAACTGGAGTAATTGACATAATTGCAACTGATCATGCTCCCCATCCACAGGAAACTAAAACATTGAGTTTTAAGAATTCAGCTAGAGGTGTTGTTGGACTAGAGTCAGCTTTTGCAGTTTTGTATTCTTCAAATATTTTTACCTTAGAGGAGTTAATAGCATTTATGTCTACAAAGCCAAAAGAAATACTGCATGAACTTGGCTATGACATTTCTGAAAATTCATACTGCAATTGGTTAGAGGGTGAAGACATATTTGTTACTAGGTCAATTTATAAAAATTCTTTATTTGAAAATTCAAAAGTAAAGATACAGAAAGATATTACCCATGTATAACAAAACTCTTCTCATTAATGAAAATGGAGATGAATTTACAGGTTGGTCAATTGACAGTTTTAATCCTGCAACTGGTGAACTGATATTTAATACTGCAATGACTGGCTTTGTTGAAATACTCAGTGATCCATCATATATTAACCAAATCCTGACTTTTACATCATCACATGTTGGTAATTATGGTATCTCCAGCAAAGATTATGAATCAAATAAACCTAGAGTTGAAGCAGTAATAGGAAACTCTTTTACAAGTACACCATCTTCTTGGAGGTCTGAAAATTCAATTACTTCTTGGCTAAAAGAATATGAAATCCCCTTTAGTGGAGGATTCGATGTTAGATCAATTACAAAACATTTAAGAGACAACGGTTCTAGTATGTATGCGGTTGGGCAAAATATAGATAAAAAATCATTATTAAATTTACTTGAGAACGCAAAAAATATTATTGGTGATGATTCTGCATTAACCGCAGGGAGTTTGGAAACTAAGGATTCCAATACTGATGGAAAAGTTGGAATCATTGACCTTGGAGCTAAACAAAGCATAGTCAGTGTCTTGAATGATCTAAATTTTGAAACCATTGCAATCGCACCAAATACTTCCTCAAAACAAATTCTTTCAATGAATCTCAGGGGAATTTTGATATCAAATGGACCAGGAGATCCTAGATCTCTTAAAAATGTTATTGAAACTGTCGGTGAATTAATTGGAAAAATTCCAATTTTCGGGATATGTTTGGGACATCAAATTCTAAGCCTTGCATGTGGACTTAAAGTAAAAAAACTTGATTTTGGGCATCATGGTTCCAACCATCCTGTAGAAATATCAGGCATTAAAAAAGCATTAATAACAGCACAAAATCATGGATTTGCCGTAGAGAATTTTGACTCAAATTACAAGCACGATAAATATGGGAGGGTTGAAGTCTTCGCAAAAAATTTGAATGATGGTAGTAATGAGGGAATTAGCATATGGGATTCTATGGCTTATTCTGTTCAGTTTCATCCTGAATCAGGACCAGGTACTTCAGATGGTTTACAAATATTTGATCCGTTTGTTGAATTAATGGAAAAAAATTATGCCAAAAAATAAAAATATTAAAAGTATATTAATAATAGGATCAGGTCCAATTGTCATTGGACAAGCCTGTGAGTTTGATTATTCAGGTTCGCAAGCTGCTAAATCTCTAAAAAACGAAGGGTACAGAGTTATATTAGTCAATTCAAATCCAGCAACTATAATGACTGATCCGGAAATGGCAGACGCAACATATATAGAACCACTGACTCCAGAATTTTTAAAAAGAATAATAGAGATTGAAAAACCTGATGCAGTATTACCAACGTTAGGCGGTCAAACTGCATTAAATTTATCAATTGAATTAGAAAAAGACAATGTATTCAAAGAAAATAGCATACTACTTTTAGGCGCTTCGGCTGAATCTATAGAAATAGCTGAAAATAGGTGGAAATTTAAAAGCGCTATGGAAAATGTAGGCATAAGTACTTTAAAAGCTGAATATGTTAAAACTTTAGAAGACGGAATCAAAGCAAGCAGTCATATAGGATTTCCTCTTATGCTGAGACCATCTTTCATACTAGGTGGTGGTGGTACAAGTTTGGTAAAAAATAAAGACGAACTCGAACAAAAACTGCAAGAAGCATTTAACGCATCACCAACTCAAGAGGTATTAATAGAGGAATCAGTATATGGCTGGAAAGAGTATGAGTTAGAGGTAATGAGAGATAGTGATGGAAATGGTGTAATAGTCTGTGGAATCGAAAATTTTGATCCAATGGGTATACATACTGGAGACTCAATAACTGTTGCTCCAATTCAAACTTTGTCAGACAAAGAGTATCAGAAAATGCGAGATGAGGCTTTGCTTTGTTTGGATACAATTGGTATAGCTACTGGTGGAAGTAATGTTCAATTTGCAGTTAATCCTAAAAATGGTGATAGAAGAATTATTGAGATGAACCCAAGAGTTTCACGATCTTCAGCCTTAGCTTCTAAAGCAACCGGTTTTCCAATAGCAAAATTTGCGGCCTTGTTAGCTGTTGGATATAACCTTACTGAATTAAAAAATGATATTACAGGAACAACTCCTGCTAGTTTTGAACCTGTTCAAGATTATGTGGTTGTCAAAATACCTAGATTCGATTTTCCAAAATTTCCTTCTACAGATGATATTTTAGGCACTTCTATGCAAAGTGTAGGTGAGGTAATGTCTATAGCATCAACATTTACCGAGAGTTTAACCAAAGCAATAAGGTCTCTTGAAATAGGTAAGACTGGAATAAGAAACATAGATAATCGATTTATAAATTTAGATAAAGATCTACTTCAAAAAGAAATAAGTATTCCTAGACCTAGAAGAATATTTGCAATTTTTGAAGCAATCAGAAGGAATTGGCCAATTGAAGATATATCTGAATTGTCAAAAATTGACTTGTGGTTTTTAAGAGAAATAGAAAAAAGCTTCAATGTTAATCCTGAATCAACACCATCATCAATACTTAAAATGTTAGGTTGGACCGATGAGGACCTAGACAATAAAGAATCGAAGAAAGAATTAGAGAATAATCGAGTGTATAAGTTAGTAGATACATGTTCTGCTGAGTTTGTATCAAAAACGCCTTATCTTTATTCAACTAATGGGATTTCACATGATGATTTAACTAGTGCACAAAAAAAAGTTGTAGTGATTGGTTCAGGACCAAACAGAATTGGGCAAGGAATAGAATTTGATTACTGCTGCGTACACGGAGTAAGTTCATTAAAAGAAAATGGTTATGAAGCAATCATGATTAATTCAAATCCTGAGACTGTTTCTACTGATTATGATACCGCAGACAAACTATATTTTGAACCACTTGCATGGAATGAAGTAAAAGCAGTCCTCAATAGAGAAAAACCTGATTCAGTAATTATTCAGCTAGGAGGACAAACTCCTCTTAAACTTGCCAAAAATATTCATGACGCTGGATTTAGCATTGCAGGGTCTTCATTAGAAGTTATAGATTCTACAGAAGATAGAGACTTATTTCAAAAGCTGTGTTCAAAGCAAAACATCAAACAACCTTTATCAAGAATTGCAAACAGTGAAGTTGAATTGGTGGATTCAGTTAACCACATTGGGTTTCCAGTTCTTTTAAGACCAAGCTATGTTCTTGGTGGGAGAGCTATGAGAGTAGTACAGAACAATGATGAACTTAATAATTATCTAGATATATTGGCAAGTGCAGATGAAGATGGTAATCCATTTAAATCCGGACCCTTGTTGGTTGATCAATTTTTAACTGACACAATAGAAATTGACGTTGATTTAATTTCAGATGGAGAAGAGGTTTTTATTGCTGGAATTTTAGAACACCTTGAACCAGCTGGTGTACATAGTGGAGACTCAACTGCAGTAATTCCTCCGTTTAGTATTGATAAAACAATGATTGAAGAAATTAAAAATAAAAGTATTAAGTTAGCGCTTGGTTTAAATGTAATAGGATTACTAAATATTCAATTCGCCATTCAAAATAATGAGCTATTTATTCTTGAAGCTAATCCGCGTGCATCCAGAACAATGCCATTTGTAGCTAAAGTAACAGGAAATCAAATAATAAAAGCTGGAACATTATTAATGCTTGGTCACTCATTAGAGGATATTAAAGCGAAGACAAAATATTTAAACAGTACAACAGAAAAAATTGCGGTGAAGAAAGCTATTTTCCCATGGTCTAGATTTCCAGCTGAAGATACAATGCTGGGACCAGAAATGAAAGCTACAGGTGAAGTTCTAGGTATAGGAAATGATTTTGGAACTGCACTAAACAAAGCTTATGCTGCGGCTGGAGTAAGTATTGGTGAGAAAGAAAAAGGTGTTTTTGTAACATTAAGTGACAATGAAAAACCAAATTTTGTAGAAATAGTTAAACGTTATGTTGAATTAGGATTTTCGATTTACACTACTGAAGGTACAGGTAAATACTTAAAAATAAAGGGTGTTGATTCTATAAATGTAGGAAGAGCCAATGATAAATCCCCTACATCATTAACTATTATCGAAGAAAAATTAATATCTTTAGTCATTAATACTCCAACGTATGCGAATGAATACACTGACGGATGGAAAATTAGAAGACTTTCGCACGATTCAGGAGTCGCAGTAGTATCTTCAGTTAGAGAAGCAGAAGCATTTTTAGAGGCATTTTTACTTCAGGAGAAAGTTTTAGAGGATATGGAGGCTATACAAAATGTCAGTTAAACCAATATTCTTTGCATTAGATGGACCTAATCTTAACGAATTTGAATTTATGTTAAAAAAATTAGAGGGTCATATTTTTGGAGTAAAAGTTGGTCTTGAAATGTTTATCTCTGAGGGGCCAAAAGTAGTTGAAAAGTTGAAAAAAGATGGATGGACTGTTTTTCTTGATCTTAAACTTCATGATATTCCCAACACAGTAAGAAAAGCCACAAAAAGTGCTAATAATCTGGGAGCAGATTTTTTAACTATACACATTGCGTCGGGTAAAGATGCTTTACAAGAAGCTTATTCAAGCAAAAATGATTCTTTAAAAATTTTAGGAGTTAGTCAAGCACTTACAAGCTCAACAATGGATGCAAAAATGAGTAAGGGTGTATCTGAAGATTTTCTTTTGGCTAAGCAATGTAGTGTTGACGGTGTTATTTGTCCTCCAAGTGAAATAGAGAGAACTAAAAATCTTTATGATTTAATCGTTACACCAGGAATCAGATTAAACAACGATACCAAAGATGATCAAAAAAATACTACAACTCCAGAAAATGCAATACTTGCAGGAGCAAAATATATAGTTATGGGAAGATCCATAATAAATAATTTGGATTTTGTAATGAATGAATTAGATATATGAAAAAATTTATAGCTGCACCTTTTGGAAATTATATAAAAACAAAAAATACAATTTCCGTATCAGGTAGCTGGACTATTGAAAAAAGAACAGGGCGAATAATACAAATAGCGAAATCTCTGCGCTACACCAAAAGAGGCTGGGTAAATAAAATTGGCCTAAGAAATCCTGGCTTAAATATTGGACTTGTCAAACACAAAGAAGATGAAGTATTTTCAATCGCAGGTATTGAAAGAAACGACTGGAGAATTTTTGCGGAAAAATTGCCAGAAAATTTTAATATTGAAGTCAATATGTCATGTCCAAACATTGATGAACATTACGTAGATGGTATTGAAAAATTTAATCCGGATAGTCGAGATTGGTTCATTGGAAAAATTTCACCACTTACAACTTTTATTGAGCTCGAAAATTACATTACTAAATTTAACTTTAAACAAATTCATGCTTGTAACACTCTGCCCGTTGAGAAAGGTGGTCTAAGTGGAAAAGAACTTATTCCTTATACTGAAAAGTTTATTAAACACATAAAACATCATTTTCCTCAAGTTGAAGTAATTGCTGGCGGAGGAATAGATTCCTTAGAAGATATTCAAAACTATGCAAATATTGGAGCCGATCATGTAAGTCTTGGAACTGTATGTTTTAATCCGCTAAAATTGAGAAAGTTAATATGAACTTATTTATAAAAGAAGACTTTATCTCACATGCGGGACTTCCATTAACTTGGAAGGTAGAATGTGATGCTTTAACCGAAAAAGATTATGCAGCTTTGGCAAAAATTGTAAGCGAAAAACTTACTTTTTGTGATGTTAAAGGTATTCCTAGAGGGGGAATTCCCTTTGAAAAAGCTTTAAAAAAATACTGTACATACAATAAATCAGATCCTTTGCTTATATGTGATGATGTCTATACTACTGGAACTTCAATGAGAGAAGTTTACGAAGAAGGCGCAATCGGAGTAGTTGTATTTGCAAGAAATGAAATTAATGATGATTGGATAAAAGCTATTTGGCAAATGGCAATCTAGTTTTCTAATTTGCCAACTCTACGAATATATCTTTCTTCTTCAAGCATATAAGTATTCAAAAACTTTAGAACGATACTCAATGCATTTTCTTTCGAAACATTATTAGATCCCAAGCACAATACGTTGACATTATTATGCTCAACACTTTGAATAGCGGTTAATTCATCTACAACATTAGCAGCCCTGATTCCCTTGATTTTATTTGCTGCAATTGACATACCAACACCGCTACCACAAATTAATAGACCTCTATAAGAAGAACTGTTTTCATTTATAAAATTGCATAATTCTTGTGCGAAATCAGGAAAATCACAACTATTTTCGTTATCAGTTCCAAAATCTTTTATATTAATATCAGAATCTAATTGGTTTATTAGGAATGTTTTCAAATTGTATCCAGCGTGATCCGAAGCGATTGCGAGATTTTGAATCATTAAATAAGTTTTTCTATATCTAATAGATTGTCTATTTCATCGCTAGAAAAAAGATTGCTATCTAAAAGAACTTCTTTTATTGTTTTGTTTGAACTCATAGCTTCTTTTGCTATTTCGGCAGCTTTATCATATCCAAGTTGAGGTACTAACGCAGTAACTAATATAGAATTTCTTTGAATATTTTCCTGTAACTTGTCAGTATTAGCCTCAAGATTTTTAATTAATTTATCATTAAAAACATCAGTACTACTTGAAAGAATTGAAATGCTCTCTAATAAATTATGCGCCATTACTGGCAACATTGTATTCAGTTCAAAATTGCCATTAGCAGAGGAAAATGTAATAGTATTATCATTGCCTATAACCTGAGCTGAAACTTGCATCATCATTTCTGATATAACTGGATTTACTTTTCCTGGCATAATTGAAGAACCTGGTTGTAGTGCGGGCAGTTTTAATTCATTTAGTCCAGAAACAGGACCGCTTCCCATCCATCTAATGTCATTTGCTATTTTAAACATTGAAACTGCATATGCTTTCAAGCAACCTGAGAGATGTACAATTTCTTCACGAGAACCTTGGCGAGTAAAATGATTTTCAATTTCTTGAAATGAAATTTCTAAAGATTTAGAAATTTCGCTACAAACATCACTTCCAAAGTTTTCAGGTGCATTTATTCCAGTTCCGACTGCAGTTCCACCAATTGCTAATTTTGAGACATTTACTAATGAATTTTCTATATCTGTTTTCCTCTCTTTAATTAAAGCTGCATAACCACTAAATTCTTGACCTAGAGTTACAGGGGTAGCGTCCATTAAGTGTGTTCTACCATTCTTATATACTTTCTCCCACAGTTTTCCTTTTTCTTCAAATGAGATAATTAACTTATCAATCGCTGGGATCAAATTTTCTTTAATTTCTACCACAGCGGCAATATTTGTGGCCGTAGGAATAACATCGTTTGATGATTGACTCATATTTACATGATCATTAGGATGAATTTCTTTATTTAACTCTTGTGAAGCAAGTGCAGCAATCACCTCATTGGCGTTCATGTTAGTTGAGGTTCCCGAACCTGTTTGAAATATGTCTAAAACAAAATCGTCATCATTAACTCCATCTATTACTTTTTGAGAGGAATTGATAATTGCTTCTGCTATTTCCTGATTTAACAAATTGTGATTTAAATTAACATAAGCACAAGCTTTCTTAATTTCTCCAAGTGCTCTAATGAATGATCTAGTAAATTTTAAATTGGATATTGGAAAGTTTTCAACAGCTCTTGCAGTTGATGCACCGTAATTTGCGTCTATCGGAACCTGGAACTCTCCCATGGAGTCTTTTTCAGTTCTAAATTCTTTTGTCATTTATGCCCTAATACTGAGTATATCCACCAGAATCGACTTCTTCAATGAGTTCTTTTGATCCTGACTTTGCAATATTCCCATTTACAACTACATGTACTTTATCTACTTCGAGATATTTAAGTATTCTACTGTAATGGGTAACGATTAAATAAGAGGTTTCAGAATCTCTGTTTTTATTTATTAGCTCTGCAACAGTTTTGATTGCGTCGATATCTAATCCTGAGTCTATTTCATCTAGCAGTGCTATATTCGGTTTACTTAAAGCAAGTTGAAAAAGTTCACATCGCTTTTTTTCACCACCAGATAAATCAACATTAACTTCTCTATTTAAAAATTCTTCAACATTAAATTTATTAGCTATTTCCAAGATTTCTTCCTTAGTAAGTTCGGGATTAATGTTTTGAGAAAACTCTAATAGTGTAACCCCTGGGAGTCCTACTGGATACTGAAATGATTGAAAAACTCCAGAATCATATCTTTCATTCTGTTTCATTTTTGATATATCATTGCCATTTACTTCGATCACTCCTTCATGTGTAAAGTTTGCGTTACCCATAACTACATGGCAAAGAGTTGATTTACCAGATCCATTTGGACCCATAATTGCATGGAGCTCCCCTGGTTTTATTGATAAATCTATACCTGTTAGTATTTCAACATCACCTACTGAAGCTTTAAGATTTTTTATATTAAGCATCTTCATTCATTTCTATGTACAAATGACCATCCTCAACATAAACAGGATATGTTTTAACAGGTTTAGTTGCAGGTAATGTTACGGCTTCTCCTGTATTTAGGTCAAACTCTGCCCCATGAAGTGGGCACTCAACTTTACAGTCGTAGACTTCTCCTTCTGACAAACTAGCTTCTGCATGAGAACAGAGGTCATCAATTGCATAAAAGTTACCTTCACAATTAAATAAAGCTATTTCTTTGTCATCGATTTTGAAAACTTTTGAAGCATTTTGCATTATATCTTTTGTATTAAAAGTTTTTACTCTAACCATTTTTTCTTCCAATTAAATTCATATATTTTCTATCGATAATTTCAGAAACTTTGTCATGAACTATATCCCATTTACTGTCATTAATTACCTCATTAAAAAAACCTTTTATAAGTAGTTTGTCTGCATCAACTTTTTTGATACCTCTAGACATAACGTAGTGGTATATATTTTCTTCAATTGGGCCTACAGAAGATCCATGACTGCAGATTACATCGTCACATAAAATTTCTAAATTGGGTACTGATTGAGCAGTTGCTTCTTCGCTCAGTAATATATTCCTATTTTCTTGGTGAGATTCTGTTTTTTCTGCTCCCTCAGCTATATGTATTGTGCCAGTAAATATTGAGCTACTTTGGTCACCTAATACACCTTTAGTAATCATATTTGATGACGTATTTTTTCCTAAGTGATTTACAAATACTCTATTGTCATGAATTTGCGTCTCTTCACCAAAATATATTCCATCTAAACTGAATTCTGAACCATTGCCTAAAAGATCTATATCCATTCTTGAACGAGACAATGATGCTCCTGTACTTATACTATGTATAGATAAGTTTGAGTCTTTTTCTAGTTGTGCATATATGGAATTTGCAATATTGATTTTTTTTGGAGAAGTTACAGATAGTATTATTTCCAAATTTGAATTATCGTTTAGGAAAATTTCAATAATTGGATAAATGTTTCCGATAACTAATTTGTCAAAATTTAAATATAATTTTCCAGATTTGTTCTTATCTACATTAATTCCAATGTAAGGAATCGCATTATCATCTGATTGGAAATTTACTGAAAAATATTGTTCGCTATCTCCTGTTACATTTAATTGAAAGCCACCCGTTACTTTTTCAAATTGTTCAATATTAAATTTATCAAACGGCCTATTAATTGACTCCTTGATTAAAGGTTTTTTGACTTCATCAATATTAACTATTGCAATATGTTCATGCTCTGAATTTATTTCATATGTAAAACAATTGGAATCAATATCAAATGTTTTAGAAGCCTCTATGTCACTAGATTTACCAATTTCAATATCATTAAGTTCAAATATCTTTTTTCCAAGATACTTCCAGTCTTCATCTTTAGCAGTAATGTTTTCGAAGTCTTTGGATGAAAGTGACTTTAATTTTTTTTCAAATAATTTATTTTTCAATTTTTACCTATTCATTAACCAACGGCGCCAGCTTCTATCATGTTTAATTCAATCAGTTGATTGAATTCCATGGCATACTCCATTGGTAACGTTTTAGTAAATTCTTCTACAAATCCTGCGACAATCATGGATGTTGCTTCAGATTCAGAAAGACCTCTGCTCATAAGATAGAATAGTTGATCTTCTCCCACTTTTGAAACTGTTGCCTCATGACCTATCACTGCTGATGCTTCTTCTATCTCCATGTAAGGATAAGTATCTGATCTTGATTCATCATCAAGAATCAAAGCATCACATCTTACAAAACTTTTTGCTGTTTCTGAGCCGTCTTCAACTCTGACTAAGCCTCTGTATGCGCCTCTTCCACCACCTTTTGAAACTGATTTTGATGTAATCAAAGAAGTTGTATCTGGAGCAAGATGAACCATTTTTGCTCCTGTATCTTGGTGTTGGCCTGAGTTGGCAAAAGCTACGGATAACACTTCTCCATGAGCACCGGGTTCCATTAAATAAACAGAAGGATATTTAACTGTTAGACCTGAACCAAGGTTTGCATCAATCCATTCCATTGTTGCATTTCCATAAGCTTGCGCTCTTTTTGTGACTAGGTTATAAACATCATTTGACCAGTTTTGGATTGTTGTGTACCTACAAGTCCCAGATGCTTTGACGACAATCTCTACAACAGCGGAATGTAAAGCATCCGTTGTATAAACTGGTGCTGAACAACCTTCAATATAATGTACAGAAGCTCCTTCGTCGACAAGAATTAAGGTTCTCTCAAATTGACCCATATTTTCTGCATTAATTCTAAAATATGCTTGCAGAGGATCTTCGACATGTACACCTTTTGGGACATAAATGAATGATCCGCCTGACCAAACAGCTGAATTTAGTGCAGCAAACTTATTATCACCTGGAGGAATGACTGTTCCAAAATATTCTTGAACTAATTCCGGATACTCTCTAACTGCTGTATCCATATCACAAAATAATACGCCTAATTTTTCTAAATCTTCTCTATTTTTGTGATAAACAACTTCGCTCTCATATTGTGCCGTAACTCCAGCAAGATAGGTTCTCTCGGCCTCAGGTATACCAAGTTTTTCGTAAGTTTGTTTAATTTCTTCTGGTACTTCATCCCATGAGTCTGCTTGATCTTCAGTAGGTTTTATGTAGTAATAAATATCATCAAAATCTAATTGACTTAATTTTTCCTTTGCAACCCATTCTGGCATAGGCTTATCAAGAAATCTTTTATATGCTTTAAGTCTAAAATTAAGCATCCATTCAGGTTCTTCTTTAATTTCGGACATTTTACGAATTATTTCTTCATTTAAACCTTTTTCAGGTTTAAATACATTTTTTTCAGGGTCAGACCACCCTAAAGAATACTTTCCTAAATCAATATCAACATTTGCCATGACCTTATATTAATAAAGTGCTGAGCCAATAAGAAAAAGTATTGATTTAAATTATTTTCATTTTTTGATTACTCTTTTACTATGCCTGCTTTTTTTATTAATCCATTGAGTGAAGAACATATAGACTTGCTGAAAAGACTTGATGAACAAAATCAAGATTTAAGAGTATTTGTATCAGATAAAAATTCACAAGATTATATAGATAAAATTCCTGGTAAAAAGGCTATCGGTGATATCACAGATGATTCACATATTTCAACAGCATCTGAGGGAGCATATTGTGGAATATTTTTCGTGGAAAGAAACAAGAAATTGAGTGACGTTTTTGTAAATGCAATTCAAAATTCAAATTTACAAAGAATTTTATGGGTTTCAAAAGAAGAACCTAGAAATAATATTTTAGAAATTGATAATCTCACCTATATTAAACATTCAGGCGAAAATGATTACTTTGATACGGTTCTAAGTCTTGAAGAAGTTGAAGAAGTTAATGAAAAATTTGTTGACTTAAAATAAATTTAAGCCAATTTTTTTAGGAAACCGAATAAATTGATTAAATCTAAACCAAGAATCTTTTATATGTTGATAGACATCAAATGACTTACCCATATATCTGACTTCAAAATGCACGTGAGGAACAGTTCCTTCTGCATTCCCAGAATCTCCTAAATATCCAATTATTTGACCCGCTACAACTTCAGCACCTAAATAAATATTTTCTGCAAAGGCTGTTTCTTTTCCACCACGATTATCATTTCCCTCAATATCGTCATTTAAATGTACATACAAAGAAAGCCATCCGTTTTCATGATCTATAGCTATGTAGTATCCAGATGAATCTGAATAAGAGATTGTGTTAACCTTTCCATCAGCAATTGCAACTACAGGTGCTCCTTTAGGAGCTCGTATATCGATTCCTTCATGTACTCTATTGCCATTTCCTCTAATTTCTCCCCAGTCATCGTAAAAATGAGCCATTACATGCTTGATGGGAAATACCATATTTTGTAAAAAGGAATCATGCTTTGCCTGAATTGTTTGATTTGGGTATAAAAGAGATATTAAGAAAGTAAAAACAAACATGAAAGTTAAACTCTTTGACATGTAGTTATTTTAAAACATGTAAAATTTAGTTATGAAAAAAAGTTCCTTTTTCAAAAGTGGGTCTGGCTCGAGAAAAGCATTTGTATCAAGCTTTCAAAATGAGAAAGAACTAAAAGAAATTCAACAAGATAACAATTCCTCCTCAGTTAAAAATGAGATATTCAACAAGAGTTCTGAAAATATGGAAGAGCTTGTTGATAACTGTGTTTCACTTACAGTCACTTCACCTCCATACAATATTGGAAAAGATAGTGATTTAGATTTAAATGACGAAGAATATTGGAAAATGATAAATAAAGTTTTTTTAGAAACTTATAGAGTTACAAATTCTGGTGGAAGGTTAGTAGTAAACGTTGCAAATTTAGGTAGAAAGCCATATATTCCGTTTTCAAAATATTTTACAGACGTTTTAACCGAAATTGGCTTCATTATGAGAGGTGAAATTATATGGCAAAAATCTAAAGGAGCAAATGCTAATTTTGCTTGGGGAAGCTGGCTTTCAGCCTCAAATCCAGTTATTAGAGATATACACGAGTACTGTCTTGTTTTTTCAAAGGATTCTATGAAAAATTCTAGCGGAGGTGTTTCAACTATTGAAAAAGATGAGTTTATGGAATCTACATTGTCAATATGGAATATTAATCCCGAGAAGGCAAAAAAAATTGGCCATCCAGCACCATTCCCTGTTGAGCTTCCAAAGAAATTTATCAATCTTTATAGCTTTAAAGACGACTTAGTTCTTGATCCTTTTATTGGAAGTGGCACCACAGCTGTAGCATCTAAACTAATGCAGAGAAATTATGTAGGTTATGAAATAAATAAAGATTTTATAAAAATTGCTAATAAAAGGTTAGAAACAGAAACTAGTTAACTAATTTCCAAGCTGAGAATAAATCTTGATATATTTCATTATTCTTTAATAAATTTTCATGATTATCGAAACCTACTAATTTTCCATCATGCATAACTATTATTTTTTCAGCATTAATTATTGTTTCTAGTCTATGTGCGATAACAATTGAGGTTTGATAAGCAAGTAGTCTATCTGTTGCGTCAAGAATAGAATTCTCTGACTCAATATCAAGATTCGCAGTAGCCTCATCAAAAACAATTATCTCTCTTTTAGCCAAAACAGCTCTTAGTAGGGCTATGAATTGTCTTTCCCCAGCTGATACATTAGAGCCTCTTTCGCCGACTTCCTGGTCTAATCCGTTTTCATATCTTTCAAACCAATCAAGGACTCCGATTTCCTGAAGTTCTTGTTCTAAATTAATATCTTCAGGATTTGAATATACTAAATTGTTTTTGATTGATCCCCTAAATAAAAAGCTTTCCTGAGGTACATATGCAATATTTTTTCTAGCCCATTTTTGTGTAACATCTCTTGAAGGTTCACCATAAAAATTGACATCTCCTTCATTGGGTAAATAAAATCTTAAAATAAGTTTTGCTATAGTGCTTTTCCCAGCACCAGTCTCTCCAACAATCGCAATTTTTTCTCCTTTGTTGATAGAAAATGAAACATCATGTAAAACCCTTTCTCTACCATACGAAAAGTTCACTTTATCAAACTCAATTACATTGTTGTTATCCATATCTGGAGTAGTTGATCCAGTATTACTAAGTACAGGTTCTTCGTCCAAAATTGAAAAAACTTTTTTCATAGAAGATCCAGCAGATCTCAACAAGTCATAATTGAACGACAGCATAATTAATGGGTCAAAAAAATAGTTTAAGTAAAAAAGTAATGCAACTAATTCTCCAACAGTTAATGTGCCTTGATCAATTCTTTGTGCAGCAAACCAGATAACAATTGCTATAGAAGTTACTCTTGTAATTTCTAAAAATGGAAAATAGAAAGCAATATTTTTAGCAGATTGCATATTTGCTTTAAAGTGCTCATTATTTACTTTCTTAAAATTATCTAGTTGAGAAGTTTCATCTGCGTAAGCTTGGATGATCCGAACACCAGAAATACCCTCTTGCAATGAAGATAAAACTTGTCCAATCCACTCTCGAACAGACCAATAAGCTCTGTCCGCATAATTTCTAAAAATTTTAGTTGCGATTCCAAGTAACGGAAGAATTAAGAACGATAAAAGTGCCAATCGAACATCTACAAGAAAAACTGCAATTGTAGCTCCAAAAATTGTTAGTAGTGCAGTAATAATGCTGCTTGCACCTTCTCTTGCAAACTCATTCAAGCTCTGCATATCTGATGTCATTCTTGCAACCAATACGCCTGTTTTGTTTTTTTCAAAATAATTAATATCTAATGAAGATAGATGTCTGAATAGTTTTTCTCTCACTCTTCGAACATATAATTCTCCAACCAATCCGATAGATAAAAGAGCTTTGCTAGCTACAAAATATAAAGCAACTAATGTCAAAAAGTAATAAAAACTTTGCTCTAATAAATAGTTGTAATCTGATTTAAGAACTCCATTATCTATTCCTCTAGATATTAATTGAGGACCGACCATTCTAATTAGAGTTGCAGCCATAGCAATTAAAGAGCTATATAAGAATGGTTTATTTACCTCTGGAACTAATTTATACGACCTAAAAAAAGTATTATCTATCATTTTGTGTATCCACCGATTCACTCTCCAAAAACAGGGATTTGTAACTTTCAATATTATCAATTAATTCAGTATGAGTGCCTTGTGCTTTAACAGTCCCATTCTCAATAAAGACTACTTCATCACAAAGCTCTATGGTAGGAGCTCTGTTCGTGATAATTAGCGTAGTCATATTGTTCATTACTGATTTCAATTCACTTCTTATCTCTTCTTCAGTTGATGCATCAACAGCAGAAAGAGCATCATCTAAAATAAGTATCCTTGGTTTTCTGAGGATTGCTCTTGCTAAAGCTATTCTCTGTCTTTGACCTCCTGATAGTCCATAACCCCTTTCACCAACTTTTGTCTCGTAAGACTCAGGTAATAATGAAATAAATTCATGTGCTCTTGCAGTTAAAGCAGCTTCTTCAACTTCTTCTTGAGTGGCATCTCCTAGACCAAGAGCTATATTTTCTCGAGCTGAATTTGAAAATAAGAAACTTTCTTCAAATGCTAAGCTCACGTTACTTCTTAATTCATTGAGTTTAAGGTCATTGATATTGACACCATCAATTTCTATAGTTCCTGATTCTACTTCATAAAGTCTTGGCAACAAATAAGCTAGTGTTGATTTCCCAGAACCAGTAGCCCCAACAATTGCAACCGTTTTCTTCCCATCTATATTAAAACTTAAATCATCAAATATTTTTTCTTTTCCATATTTGAAATTAACTTGATTGAATGCAATACTTCCATCTCCATCAGTTGGAAGAGATTTGGTAGAGTCATTATCAGTAATAAGTGGAACCTCATCTAACAATTCTAAAATTCTTGTGCCAGCCGCAACACTTGATGGAATTTCAGATAAGAACCAAGCGGTGATTCTTAATGGCCATAAAAGTAAAAAAACGTACTGTGTAAAAGCAATAAATTCTCCTAAAGAAATAAGTTCATTTATTGACAAATATCCACCAAGAATTAAGACGGCTAATGTGATAATCATTGGAATTAATTCAAACATTGGAACAAAACGCGTTCTGAGTTTCAGGTAGTCAAGAGATGTGTCATATATGTTTGATACAGCAGACTCTACCTTGCTGGAGGCATACTCTTCATTACCAAAGGCTTTTACAACTCTAATTCCTCCGAGTTGTTCCTCTACTTCGGTGGTCATTCTTGCTTCTGCCTCTTTAACTTTTAAAGATACATCTAGAGCTTTTGAGGAAAAATTTGATGCAAGCCAAAGAACCGCCGGAATAGAGAGGATGACAATTGCACCTAATGGAAGACTTAATGTTAAAAGAGTAATACTGAGAATTAATAGTAAAAATATATTAGCCGTAGCGAGTGGGGCAATAGCAAAAGCAAGTCTGACCTGAGATGCATCACTGGATGCACGGGCCATTAATTCACCCGTTGGTACTTTGTCATGATAATTAAAAGCTAGCTTTTGCATATGAGTAAAAATTTTGTTCCGTATCCCTGCCTCTACGTTGTATGAGACATGCATGCCAAAGTATCTTCTTGTGCCAATTGAAATCGCTCTTGAATATCCTGCCAAAACCATAAAGGAAATTAAAACAATAAGATTCCTTTGGTTTCCTGTAATAATTCCTTCATCGATAATTATTTTTATTAAATATGGTTGAATAACTACAAGAAAACACCATAAGACTGCTGATGACATTGCAATAATAAAATTTCTTTTATTTTCTATAATCTCTGCTTTATAGAAATTTAATGCTTTTTTAAATTCCGGTGTTTTAAAGACTTTAAACATATTAATCAATAATAAATGGGTTAAAAATTTAAAAATATTCTAGAAATACTTTGTGCATTATTTCACAAGCATATTATCGTTCAATTTATGGTTGATGTATTAGATAACAAAATAGAAAAAGTTTTAGATTCAGCTGATCGTATGTTCATTGCGACAAGTGTTGGTGGAAACTCTTCAGGAGCTTCCGTGTTTTTCAGTAGAGATGGGGAAAATCTAGTATTCTTTACCTTCCACCCTACTCGTAAGGCTGAGCAGATTAGATTGAACCCTCGCGTTCATGTTGTTATATGGCCTAAAGGCCAAGAAGGAATTGAAGGTCTGCAAATTGACGGAGAGTGTTACAAAATAAAAGATGAAGATGAGAAAAAAAGAGCTTATGAGTTAGTTCTTAAAACTACTGACGCTTTCAAAGAATATATGGAAGACGAATTTTTAATCAAAAATGATGTAGTTGGTTATTACAGAGTAAAACCTACAACAATCAAATATGTAAATTTTTATGAAGAAGAACAATTCCAATGGAAGACAATACCAGGAAATAAAACTTCTGCTGTCAAAATGGCTTTTAAACTTGGTCTCAAACGAATTGGACTTTGGCTTAGGACAATTAGAGCGCCTTTCCTGACAGCAACATTTGCACCAATCTTCATTGGAGCTGCAGTTGCGTGGAATGATTTGAAAGACGCTGGGTTAGACTCTTCATGGTCATGGAGAATGTTTTGGCTAGTTTTAGGAGGTGCTTCTCTAGCTCAAGTTGCTACGAATGCATCAAATGATTATTTTGATCATACTTCTAACGCAGACGAAATAAACAAAGTACCAAGTCCGTTTAATGGTGGAAGTAGAGTCATACAAGTTGGCTTAATGACACCGGGACAAGTCTTAATCACAGCACTTATGAGTATTGCAGGTACCGTAGCTATTGGTTTATATCTTAACCAACAAGTTAGTGGTTCATTTTTCGGAAATACTCCTATTTTATGGACTGGTATCATAGGAACATTTTTAGCTCTTGGTTATACCGGGGATCCTGTCCGATTAGGGTATAAAGGACTTGGAGAGATAGCAATTGCATTAGGTTTTGGCCCTGTAATGGTAATGGGAGCACATTATGTTCTTACAGCATCTATTCATGAAAATGTAGTCTCTAATTGGAATTGGATGGAAGCATTGATTGCATCTGTGCCAATTGCAATTCTTGTAATGTTGATTGTGTGGATTAATCAATTCCAGGATGCACCATCAGATGCAGCTGTAGGAAAAAACACCTGGGTAGTAAGGACTGCAGAACAAGGTGAGTGGATGAAACTTGAAAAACCACTTAGGTTGTACAAACAGTTTATGATTGAGGCTTTTATTGCAGTAGCTCTTGTTGGAGCACTGAGTTTCTTTACAGATTTTGGTACTGTTTATGCTTTTATGGCGCTTATCCCCCTAGTACTAGTATGGAAAGCATTCAAAATGGCTGATGAGTGGATGATTAAGTGGAATAATCCCAATGCTGATCGACAAAAAGTTCCTTATGAACTTTTGTTAGTCAATGTATCAACAATTGGAATTCATTTTCTAACCGGAATCCTTTTAGCTGTAGCTTACATTTTGTAATTGTCCGAAAAAGCTAACTTTTCAAACATATATAAGTTCTACGATCTAATAAATACTGTTTTAACATTTGGTTTTGATAAATCTTGGAGAGAAAAAGCAGTAAGTAACCTTATTGGAAATTCTGTTCTTGACTTAGGAAGTGGCACTGGTGCTGCTTACGAACAACTTCTTAACTTTGAAACTACTGCTATAGATCCAGATAAAAAGATGTTGGAGTTAAATACATTTGAAAATAAAGTTTTAGGCTCTGCTGAAAACTTGCCTTTTGAGGACAATAGTTTTGACAATGTTTTTTGTTGTTTCGTATGGAGAAATGTATCAGATACTAATAAAGCTCTTCAAGAGGTATATAGAGTCTTAAGTCCAGGTGGAAAGTTTATCCTTTTAGATATGACAAGGCCTAAAAACCCTTTCTTGAAGATATTGCATAAAATTGGAACGTTCAAAGTACTTCATTTGGTTGGTCTTCTTACATTTAATTTAAAAGAGTATAGATTTCTTTATAAGTCTCTAGACTTTTATCCTCAGCCAGAAAATCATTTAAAAAAAGATACTTTTATAGATCTTCAAATTGAGAGAATGGGTCTATTTAATTTTGTCTACTTAGCAGTTTTTACAAAGTAACTTTTATTTGTAAAGCTATAAAATTATTGATTGGCTAAAGCTATAAGTAGCTGTCCTACTTGATCTTGCGGTAAGTTACCTGTTCTTCTAGCAACTACCTTTAAATCTTTGTCTAGAAATACCCAGTACGGGAAAGAATTCACTCCATAAGCTGTGCCTATATCCCTATCAATATCATAGATTTGTGTTTCTGACCAGCCTTCTCTTTCAAGCCAGTCATGTGGTGGATAGTTGTCTCTTGATCTATCAATTGATGTAGCTACAGCAATAATTTCTACACCTTGTGGGATACCAATGATATCTATATATTCTTGTACAATCGGAACTTCTTTTTGACAGAATCCACACCAGTGAGCTAAAAACAGAAGAACTTTTGCGTTACCATTTTTCTCTAACGAGACAATCTCAGAATTTTCATTTGGCCCTGAAAATATTGGAGCATCAAGACCTCTTGCAACATTGTCATCATTTTCGCCAGCATATTCTGGTAAACCTTGTCCGGTAATTGTTGTCTCACCTTCGGGCAAATTACCATCTAATGGCTCATCAACTAAAGAAACACCAATAGCAACAGCTAAACCTACTACTAAAACTACTGCTCCTGCGATGATAAAGTTTCTATTCAACTGTTTCCTTTCTCGAAATATCATAATACAACAACGACAAGAATATTGTTAGAAATCCTGTAGTTGCCATAACGGGAATGCTTATAAATCCAAATATATCTACATATTTTAAATTACATGGAACATCAATCGCACAAGAGCCTCCTCCTCCTCCACCATTTTGTAAATATATATGATAGAAACCAATAACAGCTCCAACAACGCTTAAGTATCCTGCTTTAATTACTGATTTATTAAATAAACCTATTATTAAAAATAGAGCTATTGGATACATAAGATATCGTTGATACCAGCAAAACTTACATGGAATAAAACCGACAACTTCAGAATACACAAGACTTCCAATTGAACAAAAGAGTGCAACACTGGCTGCAAAATTATAAAACTGATCGTTGATTAATTTACTAAATCTTTTTTTAGTAAATATGAAATACAGAATTAAAGCACTTATGGCCCATGCAACAAAGGTGAAGAAGCCAAATAAAGTATTAAAAAAAATAATTAAGTCCATATAAAATTTTACCCTAAAAAAAATGATAGGCGGACATTGCCGCCTATCATAAAATATCTATAGTAAAAAGTCTTAGACTTTTTCTCCAGATTTGATTCTTGCCATTCCAAGTACCAATACACCAAGACCGACTTTATTAATAATGTCAGCAATTGTGTAAAGAACTTCTCTAATAGCATCAAAATCTCCTGCTACAGGTGCTAGATATCCTAATGGATAGATTATCCAACCAACAAGTATTAGGTTTTTGATTTTCTCAAACTGTTCTGCCTCTGCTGCTTTTAGACCAGCACCTTCTGCTTGAAGATTTCTCATCAAGTAGACATATGCTACCATCGCAATTACAAATCCTGTCCAGTATTGATCTGAACCCGCACTTGATGTTTCGCCGTAATAACCGGCTCCAATCATAACGGTTGCAGCGACTCCCCAGTTTCTAACTTTTTCGTTATACTCTGCGCCTGAAGATGTCACAGCAAGTACCTCTACAAACATTAGTGGTACTGTAAGGACCCAGTCGACATATCTTAACCCGGTATCATAACTACCACTGTCCCATGAGCCAGTCATTTTGTTATAGTGATACCACGCTATTCCTGTCACAAGAGCGGAGATATAAACTCCTTTTCTGTGCTTAGGATCTACTTCTCTTGATGATGCTAGTAAAAATACTGTACCAGCGAGCATGCCCACTGTTCCCACCATAAAGAGTCTATAAGTAAGTTCAGCCATTTTAGCTTACTCCTTTGTTTTCAAATACTTTGTGAAATAAATCACATGATAATTTTATTTAATTTGTAAATTTGTGATAATTATTTTTAAATTTTTTTTTAAATTTGTGTAACTTTATTTTGCAGAACTACTAACAAACTCTTTAGAATTACCCCATTTTTCTAAATATGGCTTTAAATTAAACTTCCTAGCCGCTGAATCTGATGTCATGTACCTTATTTTGCCGTATATTTTTCTTTCAGGACCCCACGCTCTGTCGTATCTACCTAAAATCCAAAAAACGCCGGAATAAGAATTAGGATCTCTTCCATCTAATGAATACCTATCATTTAGAGTAATCATATAAGAAAGCGCTATTTGAGGATTTGGAGACCACTCCAATATCTTTTTTCCCCAAAGCATTCTCAGATAATTCTGAATTACACCTTGTTCTCTTAGTTGATTTTGAGCTGCATTCCATATTTCATCATGAGTCTGCGAGTAAGTGAGCTGCTCAAGACTATAGATATGTTCTCTTTCGTCGTCTGAATGTTCACGAAGAGTCTTAATTGCCCACTCTGGCAGACTCGAATATTGATTGTAGTTGGCACGTCTTACACAAGTATGATATCCAAGTTCACGCCAAGTAATCAATTCATCTAAAAAGCTTTCGAAATTGAGTGAACCTCCCCACCAGCCTTCTCTCCTCCCAACTAAAGTAGGATTAATTTTTTCAGGTGACCATGACTCATGTTCAACTAATCTCTCAAATACTTCATGAGTAGAAATTTGCCCAAAATGAAAGTAGGGTGACATTTGACTACTTGCTTTCTTTGATGGATCGCTTCTATATTGTGCATAATCACTGTACCCCTCAGAAAGAAAATCATTAAATCTTTGCAAAGCATTAGAATACCCACCTTTAATTGAACTGACTTTTACAGATTTATCTATATCCAATTGATCAAGAAATGAATCTATGTCTGTATTTTTAAAATCAAAAGGTTTCCAGGTTTTTTCTACTGAAGAAATCATTGAATTATCAAAATCTTTAATTAACTCATCTAATGGGTCTTCCAATGGAGTCTCCACTATAAAATCTTCCAAATTTTTATGCAGATATCTTCTAAAATCATGTGCACGTACATACTCTTTTTCAGAGAGCCTTATTGGCACAAGTCCATTTGAATCAACCAACTCATATCTTGATGGGATCTCTCCGGATGCCTTGGCTGTCATTTGTGGAACAAAGTAGGTTGGATAATCATCAGTAATTACAACAGACGCCTGCTTAGAAATCTCCGTTAGAAGCCCATCAGAATGTTTTGGTTCTGTTTCAACAAAGGGATAGTAATAAGCTTTTGTTTTTGATACAGCTTCAGAGACTTCCTTCATTCCGTCCATCATAAATTTATGGAATCTCAGACTCGACATTGGATAATCAAGAATTAATGGCTCTAAAATTACTAAAGGCTGAGATAATTTATTAGCCCATTCGACTGCACGCTGTAGTGCAAAATTATATTTTGTTCTTTTAAATGCAATACACCAATAAATAACAAACTTTGAAGAACTCACATCTGGGGTGATATCTTTTAATGTTGTTACTCTTGAGTAAGGAACTTGAACCATAAAAATATTATAAGTCGATTAGAAAAGAAGTAAAAATAATTAGATTTGAAATAGGTTTTAAATTTATTTTTAATTAGCTACAATATAAAAGATTAAATTATGGGTGCAATAAATATTAATAATGTTGGAAAAATTTATCCAAATGGAACTAGGGCTCTAGAAGACGTAAATATAGAAATTAATGACGGTGAATTTGTTGTGCTAGTTGGTCCGTCTGGCTGTGGTAAAACAACTCTTCTCAGAATGGTTGCTGGACTTGAAGATATTACTGAGGGTGAAATTTCTATTGCTGATAAAGTGGTAAACGAAATTGCACCTAAAGATCGTGATATAGCAATGGTTTTTCAGAACTATGCTTTATATCCTCATATGTCTGTTTACGATAACATGGCCTTTTCTCTTAAGCTTCGGAAGTTACCTAAAGATGAAATTGACCAAAAAGTTAAAGATGCAGCAAAAACTTTAGAAATAGACGAGTTGTTAGAAAGAAAACCAAAGGCTTTATCTGGTGGTCAGAGACAAAGAGTTGCTATGGGAAGAGCAATTGTAAGAAATCCACAAGCATTTCTAATGGACGAACCGTTATCTAACCTAGATGCGAAATTACGGGTTCAAATGAGAGCTGAATTAGGACAACTTCATTCACAACTTGAAACTACTACCTTATATGTTACACATGACCAAGTTGAGGCAATGACTATGGGTGATCGTGTTGCGGTTATAAGAAAAGGTGTTCTCCAACAAATAGATACACCAAGAGAAATTTATTTATATCCAAAAAATATTTTTGTAGCGGGATTCATAGGAAGTCCAGCTATGAACTTTGTATATGCAGACATCAAAACATCCGCAAAAGGAACGACATTGATTTTTGGTAATGATAAAATCTCGGCTAAAGATGCTCCTGAGGCCTTAAAAGAGTATGAAGGAAAAGAAATTGTTCTTGGAATAAGACCAGAAGCATTTGAAGATTCCGTGTATGCAAACAAAAAAGAGTTTACTGAAGAGATAAATATTGATGTATCTCTTTTAGAACAACTTGGTTCAGATACTTACATTCATTTTTTCAAAGATATAAAACCTGTACAAACTGAAGCTATTGAAGAAATTTTAGCTGATGAAGGTGAGGATATTTCAGTATTAGGAACACAGACAAAATTTATTGCAAGAATTAATCCAAATGCGACTATAGAAGAAGGACAAAACATAAACCTCGCAATTGATCCAACAAAATTGCATTATTTTGATCCTGAAACAGGGATGGCTATAACTTAAATTTCTCTATCAAGTTCGTTTAGAAGTTTAACTAAGTTTTGAGGACCTTCTTTAATATATTCTTTAAAGAGCTCCCACAACAAATTTGAACCAATAGATCTAGCCATGATTTCTGAAGCATCATATCTGAATAAGTCTTTTCGCAATGCATCATGAACAATTGAATACTCATACTTGGTTAATTCATTATTTATTATTTGTTTATTAAAATTTTGATTGGCAGATATAAATTCTGTGTCTTGGTAAGACGACCAAGTTTCACCAAAATTTTTTGAAAGAATTTTAGAAATGACTTTCTTTGATAATTCATTGTCTTTTATCAAAACTATATTGTCTCCAATGCCTACCACTGAATTTTCAAAATTTATTTTTGGTACGTTAGTTACTGCAAAGTCTTTTAAGTATTGATAATCCTCAGGAATATAATATCTAAGATAATGTCCACTCCAAGACATAAAGCACTCTGTTGAATCATCTAACAATACCTCAGGGAGATTTCTAAACTCTTTATTCATTATTGAGCTTGGACCATTATGTATATGGTTGTCGTAAAATATAAAATCTTCAATATGTTTAATTGATAAGAAAATTTTTATATTTGAAGCATTAATTTTTAACTTTGACCATTCATCATATACTTCTGGACCATATTTTGTTAAAAGCACATCTTCCATCCAGTTAGTTTGAACCCATCCTGTAGAAGCAGAGCTTTCTGAATTCGCACACCATGGGCTTATACCTTTATCTGCAATTTTCTTTGTACCATTAAGTAAGGTTTCAAAGCTATCAAATTTAACATCATGTTGTTCAAATTTTGAAATATCATACCAAATTAATGAATTTGGGAATAACCTTGTCCACCCACCGTAAATACTATCTTCATGAGAAACAATAGAGATAAGGTGATTTGGATATAGATTGAAAATTGAGTTATTATCTACAAGTACATCATCCAGACTGTATATCAACTTTCTTTCAGCAAGATTGACTACTCCTTGAGGGTTTGGAATTATAGCAATCGAACTTGAGCTATTTGGGTTATCTATAATAAAAGTCTCTGCATCAGAAACTGATTCATATTTAATTTTTATTCCAAGTTCATCTGCAATAATATTCAGTTCTTCAATAAAATATTCTTTCTCATGAAACTCAGGTCCAATAATAACAACTTCTGGTGGGTCAAATGCAAGAAATGAAAATGTAATAATAATTAAAACAGTTAAAGAAAAAAATAATATTTTTTTATTCAAGGTTTAATCCCACAATAAAGCTGCACCTCTTACACCGCTTGAAGAACCGTGTTTAGATTTTAAAATCGGAGTATTAAAAAAATTAGAGGCAATATATGGAATAATTCTCTTTGGTACTTCCTCATACAGCTCTTCAATATCTGACATACCTCCGCCACAAACTATTACATCAGGATCTAAAAGATTAACTACAGAGCTAAATGCACGTGCTGTACGTTCAAAATATTTATCCATGACTTGTACTGAGTTTTTATCCCCTTCTCTAAAATTATCAACTATCTCTCTCGAAGGTTTTTTTTGATTAGTAACAAACGAATAATAATTTTCTAAACCTGGACCAGATAGAAAAACCTCAATTGCTCCTATTCTCCCGCAATGTCTCTGGACTGACTTTTCATAATCGTCCATTGGTCCTGGGATAGGATTTTGACCCCACTCTCCAGTTAATTTATTTGGACCTACAACAAGTTGTTTTCTGAAAGTAAAACCCGCACCTACTCCAGTACCCATAATTACTGCAAATACAGAATCATAATTTTGTCCAGCGCCATCTATTGATTCAGATACTGCAAGGCAATCTGCATCGTTTGCAATTCTTACTTCAAATCCAAGCTTACTTTCTAAATCTTTCTTAACATCTTGACCTTCTAAAGCTTCAGTATTTGAAACTTGAACTAAACCTGTTTTAGGATGTAGCGATCCAGGCATTCCAATTCCTACAGTGAATTCTGTAAAATCTGAAGAGATATCAGTAATTAATTTAAATACTGTATTGATTATTTCAACATAATTTTCTTTGGGTGAATCAACGCGTTTTCTTAAAAGTTCTTTTCCTGTTGATGAATCAAGTACAATACCTTCAATCTTTGTACCTCCCCAATCTATTCCAACTTTCATGTCATTTTCTCAATTCAAAATTTAGACTATATTTCTCTATATTACTATTGCCAATTTCTTCTATTTGATTTAATTTGTTTTGCTTCCAAACATAAGGTGCATCGGGATACTCTCCAGCATAATCTGTTGCAACACCGACTAAGTAAATATCTCCATCAATAGTTTGTATATCAAAAAAACGAAGATAATAAAAATAGCTATCACATCTATCATCTTCACTTGTATTTATTTCACCAATAATTGTATTTTTGAAATTGTTTTTCTTTTCTAAAACTAAAGAAAACTCACCTGGACCAAATTTCTCCCAATTTGGGCCAATACAAACTCCTGTAAAATCATCCTCATAATCTTCCCTAAATTTCATATCAAATACCAAGTTGAATTTTTCTATTTCTTCATCTGAAATTGGAAAAGATTGAACAGTAATTTTTACTTTATCTTTTGATAGGTATTCAATATTAATTGAAAGTTGAGACTCAATAGTGTTGGTATCATCAGACTCAATTGTGTAGGAATAAGTAGTTAAGTTAGAACAAAAAATTAATAATAAAAATATTAGTAATTTACCGGGCTTCAACCCTTTACGGCTCCCCCGATTAATCCTCTAATGAAAAATCTCTGCAAACTGAAGAATACTGTTAAGGGAACAATCATAGATATTATTGCACCTGAGGTTCTAAGATGCCATGCTTCACCGTAGGCACCAACAGCAAGTTGAGATACATGGGATGTTACAACCAAATTTTCAGGTTTATAAACTCCTAGGAATACATTAGCAACAAGGAAATCGTTATAAACCCATAAGAACTGAAATGTAGCAAAAGCAGCTATACCAGCTACTGAAAGAGGTAGAACTAACTTGAAAAAAGTTGTCATATTGCTGGCACCATCAATCTTTGCAGATTCGATAACACTTCTTGGTAAACTCATCATAAAGTCTCTCAGTAAAAAAGTTGCTAGTGGCAAGCCAAAACCTGAATGAGCAAACCACGTTGCCACAAATGTTCCATTAATGTCTAATGCAGGAATTATTGGAAGACCAAACACTTCTACACCACTCTTGAATAGTTGAACTAGTGGTATCAAAGACATCTGCAAAGGAATAATCATCGATGCAACAACTAGAAGGAACAATGGTTCTTTGCCTCTGAATTCCATAAAAGCAAACGCATATGCAGCAAATGCGGCAATGGTGATTGGAATAATTGTAGATGGAATAGTTACAGCAAATGAATTATAAAATGATCTATCTAGATTATCAGCAAAGAAAATCTCAGAGTAATTTGCTAATGTCAACTCAGTCCATAATTTACCTGTATAAATAGCATCCCACCATGATTCTCTTTTAATTGCCTCGCCAGGCCTGAAAGAACTTAATACAAAACCAAATACTGGAAATATCCAAGTAAAAGCAATCGTTATTAGAATTATTTTTGTAACAGGTTTGTCATACCACTTTTGAGTATTTCTGTTCATGATTGTGTATTTTCTCTTTCTCTAATAGCTGTACCAACGATAATTGGTAGAACGCAAACAAAGATTAAAACTGCAACTGTAGCTGATCTACCAAAATTTCTATACTTTGAAAATTCATCTAACATTTTTACAGCAAGTAAATTTGTTTCTAGGTCTCCTCTGGTTGATACATAAATAATATCGAAGGCTTTCAGGACTGTAACAACCATGTAGGTTCCAACAACGATAATTGTACTTTTAATATATGGAATCACTATTGACATGAATACTCTCAGCTCTGATGCACCATCTATTTGTCCTGCTTCCATAATTTCTGCTGGTATTGCTTTAATTCCTGCTGAAAATACAACAGCTGCAAATCCTGTGAACATCCAGATCATAATGACCATTAGCAACATTGTATTTATAGGAAGATTGACCAAAATACTGCTCATAAAACCATCGGGATTTAAGTTTTGTGCAAAAGGTAAGTTTGTCATGTCTCTTTGCTGAAGCCATCCGATGGGTTTCAAACAGTTAGGGTTGTCAAAACCGTTAAATACACCATCAATAATTCTATTATTCATACACTGGGTACCAAGACGGTCTACAGATACTCTTATTCCATTTATTATTCCAATTTGAGTTAATGGAGGTGGCCTATACTCATAAATAAATTTAAATATTGCACTAGCTCCAACAGCAGATATCGCCATTGGCATAAAAACAATAGACTTAAAGAATGCTTCACCTTTATTTAACCTGTCAGATAACCAACCCACAACTAACCCAATTAACAAAACAAAGAAAACAACAAAAACTAACCAAATTATTTGATTTCTAATGGTTACCAGCATTTCTGGGTCAGAAAATGCCCATCTATAGTTTTCAAAACCAACAAAATCATTACTATATCTGTCTTTAAAGCTAATATAAAAGGTTCTAATTGCCGGATAAAAAAGAAACAAAGCAATCATAAATAATGAAGGACCGGCAAACATTCTTGCTTCTAATGATTCTCTATTCTCTTTAGGTGATAATTTTATTATTTTGTCCATTCCTAGAAATAGTAAAAATACAAAAGTAGAACCAATAATAAGTGCAAAAACAACTAATAAATTTCTAGAAATTATTTCTGTTAGTTCTCTGAATAAGATTGCTTGAAATAAAAACCAAATTAATGGAAAAAACCCTAATGCAAGCATTGAAATGCCAATCGATTTTAATTTTTCTTGCTGTTTTTGTTGCTTCATTCCAATTGTTTTATTTTAGCTTATAAAAGATAGCCACCCAAATAGGGTGGCTATCAATTTACTTAAAAAAGCCCTGGTTTATGGCCAAGATTTTTCGATAGTGTCTAATGCAGTATCAATATATCCTGGACCTTCAACAGCTAAGTTCATCATTTCTTTCCAGAATGAACCAGCACCAACCTCTGGTGGCATTAAGTCAGACGCATCAAATCTGAATGAGTTTGCACTTAATGCTGCAGCGATTGTATCTCCAAGAATTTTGTTGATTGGAGCTGCATACAATGATGTATCAAAACCAGTGTGTGCACTTAATCTTGCATTGTCTGGTCTAATAGCTACATTATTGTAGAATTCTGCACTTAACATATATTCAGCAACAGCTTTTGTTGCATCTCTATCATTAAATGCACCCCACATGTCACCACCACCTAAAGCAGCAGCTGGTAATGATGGGTCAATTGAAGGGAATGGGAATACAGTTGTAATTGTACCCGCTCCTTCTTTTTCACCTTCTGGCCAGAATCCTGTAATGAAGGATGCTTGCCTATGCATGAAACAACCTGGGTTGCCATTTGCATCTTTTGAGAACATAGGATCTTGCGCGTTACCGAAGTAAGTTGAGACGATAGCATCTGTACCACCTACAACATAACCTTCTGTATGCATGATTGTGCTCAAAAGGGTTGCAGCGTTTTTAACAATTGGATCATTGAAAGGCATTTCATGACTTACCCACTTATCGTAGGACTCAACACCGTCTCCGGTTCTTAGCATGATGTCTTCCATCCAGTCAGTTGCTAACCAACCTGATGCACCGTTTGAGTACATACCGAAACAGAATGGATTCATTCCGTCAGCAACAATTTGATCTGCAAGTGCAATCATCTCGTCCCAAGTAGTTGGAACAGTATATCCTCTTGCGTCAAATTCTGCAGGTTGATACCAAACAATACTCTTGAGGTTAGCTGCATTAGCTCCACCATAGATAACACCATCAACTGTTCCCAATCCTACAAGATAGGATGAGAAATCACTTTGATACTGATCTAAATCAATGTCTAGATCACCCAAAGGTGTAAGGTATCCTCTATTAGCGGCATCGACAACAGCTCCTGGCTGTGGCCATAATGCGAAGTCAGGTGTGTCACCAGACTCCATTTGAATTTGAATTTCTTGCTCAAAGTTGTCAGAACCTTGATAGGAAACAATAATTCCAGTTTCCTCTGTGAATGGTTCAAACGCAGCTCTAAATCCATCTTGATCGGAACCGATCAATGCACCTGTGATTGTGACTTCTTCGCCTTCAAGGCTTCCGCCACCACAAGCTCCAAGAATTAGAGTTAAGAGTAAGAAACTAACCAATAATGGTTTCTTCATTTTTCCCCTTTGTGTATACGTACGTATGCTAAAAATAAGGAATTTTTAGCTTTTTCCATTTTATTTATATTTTTCGAAAATTACACATCAAAATAAAAAAAATTAGGTTGGGTTGAATATTTTTTAGTTAATTATGTGCCCGGGGGGGGGACTCGAACCCCCACATCCTTTCGAATAACGGATTTTAAGTCCGTCGCGTCTACCAATTCCGCCACCCGGGCTAATATCTAATCTAGTATTTTTTGAGTATTAGACCCTCTAAAATATCGTTCTTTGAAATTATAATTGGAGAATTACTGTAGTTGCTAAGAATTATTTCTAATAAAAATATCCCAGAAGTAATAGTTGAGGCTCTTTTAGGATCGATCCCTCTAAATTTTGTGATAATTTCTGCTTCAGTCATTTTTAATATTCTTTTATTTATTTCTTGAACATTATCAGTATCAATTTTAATTTCATGCAGCTCTTCTTCATTAAAATTTTGTTGATCTAGAAATATTGATGCTAGAGAAAGCGCTGTGCCTGATACCCCAATCACATTTTTTTTATCTTTAATATCTAACTGAGATAGTTCTGTTTCAATTTTTAGTTTTGCTTCATCAATTAATTCTTGACCAATAGGAAGGTTTGAAAAGTATTTTTCAGATAATGTTACTACGCCTAAATTAAGCGACTTTGATATAATTTTATTCTCAAACTCATAAATAAATTCAGTGCTTCTTCCACCAATATCAATAATCAAAAAATTTTCAGTATTTTCTATAAAATGCAGTACGCCAATGCTTGTTGTAATTCCCTCTTCATGACCAGATAAAACTTCAACTTCAAAGTCATATTTTCTTTTAATATTTTCAATTATTTCCTCAGCATTTTTTGCATCTCTTAGTGCAGCTGTACCAACAACAAAAACATCCTCAACATCGTTTTCAGTCAACAATTTTTTAAAATTTCTTAAAGCAGAATTTACTCTTTTGAATGCCTCTGTTGAAATTACTCCTGTTTGCTCAATTTTTTCGGACATTTTTGTAACAATATGCATTCGAGTCAATACATTAAGCCCCTGGTCATTAACCTCTGCAATTAAAAGTCTTGTGGAGTTTGATCCAAGATCAATAGAGGCAAGCTTTACCATTCAACTTTCCATTCGGGGTTTTTTTGAAAATTATTTTCGTCAATACATGGTTCTTCGCAGTTAAATAGGCCTATTGATTCTACGACAATTTTCCCAATAGGATTTTTTCCTGTTGAGATTTCATCTGCTGTATGGGAATGTAAGCATTTGATTGATTCTGTAGCTCCGCCAACACCTCCTGTTGGTAAATGTTCGTTTGATTGATCATGAGAGTTCTCTCTTTCTTGCTGATAACTAACCTGGCGTTCACTCCATGCTGCTTTAAGTTTTAAATTATTAAGAATTTCATTATCCAACTCAGCTATTAAGCCTTGTGATTCTAAAGACCCTATTTTTTTGTTATACATTGGACAAGTTAACCAGTAGGTAGTTGGAAAAGGAGTACCATCATCCAAGTTGGGCGGAACTTTAATTGCTGCTGGTAAGTTTAAATGACATCTTGATGAAACTGTAACATCGCTTCTTAAGCTTCTATTAATTTGAGCTTCGACAATTTTTTTGTCTTTATCCACCTTCTTGACCAACTATAAATTCAACAACATATTCAAAAACAGATTTGGATCTATCACTGTTCATTACTTCTTCTATTGGAGTGACCGGTTCTGGAATATCGTAAACATAAAGAATCTCTCCCTCTTTACCGTATCCTCTCTCTCTTAAAACAAGTTCTAGCTTTTCTGGATCGTCTAAATCTGATATTTGTCTATTCCATTCCTCAATTTGATTTTCAATAATTTGTTTTTCTAACTTATTTTTCTCAATTTCTTTTTCTAAATCTACATATGAATTGTAAGTTGTTTGTACATTGTCGAAAAAAAAGATTAAAAAAGACACAACAAAAGCAATGACTAAAACACGTGTAAGTACGTTATTACCTGTTCTTTTTAAAGTTCCCATTTTTTATTATTAAAATTCTCAAATCCTACATGTTCTGCGATTCTTAAAAGTTCATTATATTTTGCAGTTCTTTCTCCTCTAGCAGGTGCCCCTGTTTTGATTTGCCCACTTGAGGTTCCAACAACTAGGTGACTAATAAAAGAATCCTCTGTTTCTCCAGATCGGTGGGAAACCATGCTTGTGTAATTGTTCTTATTTGCTAGTTTCATTGCTTCAATAGTCTCTGTAACACTCCCAACTTGATTAACCTTTATCAAGATTGAATTTGCACATCCTTCATTAATTCCTTTTTGTAAAATTTTCTCCTGTGTGACAAAAAGATCATCGCCAACAAGTTGTACATTTTCACCAATTTTGGACGTCAAATACTTCCAACCTTCCCAGTCATCTTCAGCTAAACCGTCTTCTATAGATACAATCGGATATAAATTAGACAACTCTATTAAATAATCTGACATTTCAGTATTGGATAAGGCATTTCCTTCAATAATATATTTGTCATCTTTAAAAAACTCTGTAGATGCTGCATCAAGAGCAAGAGAGATTTGTTCTCCAGGCTTGTACCCTGATTCTGCAATTGACATCATTATTTCATCTAAAACTTCTTTACTTGATGAGAAGTTTGGTGCAAAACCACCTTCATCCCCGACATTTGTAGCTAATCCATTATCTTTGAGTCTTTTTTTAAGTGTATGATAAACCTCAACGCCAGATCTAAGTGCATCATCAAATTTTTCAAAACCGTGAGGTACAATCATAAATTCTTGAATATCAACTGAGTTATCCGCATGCGCTCCGCCATTTAAAATATTCATAAATGGAACTGGAAGGGATGGATCTCCATAAATATTTGGTATCAATTCATATACATATTTTTGAACTGATTTGCTATGAGCAACTAAGTTTGCCATTGAAACTGCAAGTATTGAATTAGCACCAAGACTACTTTTATTTGGTGTTTCATCAAGTTGAATTAAAGTAGAGTCTATCTTTTGTTGATCTGCAGCATTTTGACCAATTAAAGCCTCCGAGATAACTTTATTGACATTTTCGACTGCCTTAGTTACTCCTTTTCCGTTAAACTCTTTTGAATTATCTCTTAATTCATGTGCTTCTAGAGTGCCTGTTGAGGCACCCGAAGGGACAGCGGCTCTTCCCCATGAGCCATCATCCAAAGTAATTTCAACTTCAACTGTAGGATTAGCTCTTGAATCTAGGACATACCTAGCGAAAACGTTAGTAATTTTATTATTCATAACCCTGTTACTTAAAATTTAGCAGAAAAAGGATAGTTTGTTACTTTAATTGACTTTTCTTAGCTTCTTCCCAAAGTGTTTCTATATCAATACTCGGATCTGCATTTTTCTCAACATATTTTGCACGCTCAATAAATCTCTGAGTTGATTTATTAAGTTGTATTTCTGGATCTGCCTCAAGATATCTGCAGATATTTACCACTGAAAATAAAATATCTCCTATTTCACTTTTTCTATCTTCATCATTTTTTGCATCTTTTAATTCTTCTACTTCAGATAATAAATCCTGCAATGCTTCCTGATAGTTTGTGTACGTTAAATCTAGTTTTTTTGCTTTACGCTGTGTTTTAAATGCTTTGGTTATAGATGGTAATTTTTGATCAATATCATCAAATATGGAGTCTGAGGTTTCCTGCTTTTTGATTTCCTCCCATTGTTTTTCAACATCTTCAGCACTTTCTAATTCTACGTCCCCAAAAACATGTGGATGTCGTTTAATAAGTTTTTCCTGTAAGTTAGTGACTACATCTACAATAGAAAAATATTTGTTTTCCTCTGCAATTTTTGAATGTAAAAGGATTTGTAATAATAAATCACCTAACTCTTCATTCAACATATCGTGATTCGCAGGATTAGTTTGCATAGCTGCAAGTGCATCAAGAAGTTCATATGCTTCCTCAATTAAATGCTTTGCCAAAGATTCGTGAGTCTGCTCTCTATCCCACGGACATTCTTTTCGCAATCGTGAAATAATGTCAACTAAATCATCGAATTCTTTCATAATCAAAGAATACTATCTAATAATTCGTAGGTGCTTTCAGGAGTTAAAGTGTGTTGAAAATTTAATACCAAACGTTTGTTTCTAAAAATAAACCTCTTATCATATTTTTCAATTGAAAGTTTGAGATCTTCAGTCAAATCAACAGGAAATAATTCAATTTGAAATTCTCTAATTTTGCACCTTATTATTTCTTTTGTTTGTAATATTGATCTGATTTTTGCAGTTGAAAACAAATTATCAGTAATCTCTGGAACATTTCCAAACCTATCAATAATCTCATTTTTGATCTCATCAACTTTATTCGGTTCCGAATGTTCAAGTCTTTTGTAAATATCTATTCTTTCAGAATCAGCATCAATGTAACTCTTGGGAATTGAAGAACCCCAATAGCAATCTAACTTAATTTCAGTTTCTAAAATACTGCTTTTATCCTCACTTTTGCCCTCTATAGAATCTATGACGTATTTATTGAAAATATTTAACCCAACATTTGCAATAAAACCAGACTGTATATCTCCAAGAATGCTTCCTGATCCACGCAACTGTAAATCTTTCATTGCTAGAGAATATCCTGTTGATGTCTGTCCTATGGACTTTATTGCATCAAGTCTTAATTCTGCATCAACACCTAAATTTGTGTTATGAAAAAAGTAAGCAAAACTCTGTTCTCTTCTTCTACCTACTCTACCTTTTAATTGATACAGTTGAGACATGCCCAAGAGCTCAGACCTTAAAGTAATCAAAGTATTTACTTTAGGTAGATCTATTCCTGCTTCAACAATGGTTGTAGCAAATAAAACATCAACCTTTTTATCCCATACATCCTGCATTGTTTGTTCGATCTGATTAGTTGCCAACTGCCCATGTAAAAGTCTGTGATTTAAATTTGGAAAGACCTCTTGAATTTTTTTCATCCAAACTTGTAATTCTTCAATTCGGTTCAACACAAAAAAGACCTGTCCACCCCTAGAAATTTCACGTTGAATAGCAAGAGCGATAGTTGACTCATCAATATTTCCAACATGTGTAAGTGTCTCTAAACGATTTTCAGGTGGTGTTTCAATTCGAGATGTTTCTCTAATTCCCATTAGTGACTGTTCGAGTGTCCTTGGTATTGGTGTTGCTGTCAGAGTGAGCTTATGAACCTGATTAGAAAGTGACTGAAGTCTATCTTTATCCTCTACACCAAACCTATGTTCTTCATCAATAATCAACAATTTGAGATTTTGAAATTCAATATCATCACTTAAAATCCTATGAGTTCCTATGAGAATATCTACAGAGCCGTCTTTGACTCCTTCAACAATGTTTTGTACTTCTTTTTTTGTAACGAATCTACTTAAGTGTTTTATATTGAGTGGATAATCTTTCAAGCGATCTACAAAAGTATCAATGTGTTGTTGAACAAGAATTGTAGTTGGAGCTAATAATGCAACTTGGCCTCCTGAAAAAGCAACTTTAATTGCAGCTCTTAATGCAACCTCAGTCTTACCAAATCCAACATCGCCAAAAATTAGACGATCCATTGGTATATTTTTTTCTAGATCTTTTTTAACATCGTTAATGGCAGTCAATTGATCTGGTGTTTCAATATACTCAAAACTATTTTCTATTTCATTTTGCCAAGGGGTATCCTCACCAATGATTAATGAGTCGTTTCTTATATTTCGTAATTTGTATAAATTCAAGACTCTATCTGCAATTATCTTTGCATTTTGCTTGGCTTTTTCTTTTGCTCTTTCCCATTCTGCACCACCAAGATGAGATAGCCTAGGGTTCTCTCCTCCAATATAAACCTCAAGCTCATTAATTTGTTCTGATGGTACAAAAAGCTTATCAGTTCCAGCAAATTTAATCTCTAGATAGTCTTTCTCAACTCCTTTTATTTTTTTTACAACTGTGCCTTCATACAATCCAATTCCATGAAAATTGTGAACAATATAAGTATTTGGAACAAGAATGGCTTGTTCACTAATCTTTTTTATCTTTCTTTTAGATTTAATCATTTTTCTTTTTTGGAAAATCGATTCATCAATAATGGCTAAATTTAGGTCTTTAAAAGATGCAGAAAATGAAAATGGATTGTCAACGGTAATTACATTGGATAGCGTTGAAAACTTTTCAGTTATAACTTTGTTTTTTGTTGAGAGATAAATTTTTTCTATTTCCTTTAGAGAATCAATAATATTTTCTGTGTTGATTGAGTCTAAATAATTCGGGAGATTTTCTAGATTTATTAAATCTGATGTTGAATAGAAATTAATATCATACTCACCAAAAAATTTGGAGATATCTTTGTAACGTGACTTAAAATTCTTGATTTCTAATGAAAAATATTGTTTAAGATTTTCAAAGGTATCTTTTTCAATATCAATAATTTCCTTAAGTTGATTATCTACTATATTTTTGTCAACAATGTGTAGGGCAACATTGCTTGTTAAGTCTAGAAGACACTTCTCTAAATCTAAATTCTGAGAGTATTGGAACAATTCGTAATCATCTAAATTTTCTTTATTGTTAGAAGATAGGTTCAAAATATCTGAGTGCTTTATTTGGAATAGTTCAGTTGCCGGCACTATGAGGATATCTTTCTTTTCACTAATAGATCGTTGTGAAATTGTGTCAAAAGTTTTTATTTCATTAACTAAATCTCCATCAAAAATCACTCGAAGAGGTAAATCATAATTGATTGGGTAAACATCTAACTGTCCTCCTCTAATCGCAAAACTTCCCTTTGATTCAACTCTATCTTTTCTTTGATACTTAAGGTGAATAAGATTCTCAATTAATGAATCAAAATCAATTTCCTCATTTAATTCAATTTTACAAATTTCTAATTCTTCAAAATATATTCTTTGGGAAATGGCCTTGATGCTAGTTGCAATGTTGTAATTATTATTTGTAAGGAGTAGGTGCGCAATTTCTAATCTTTTCCCCTGTATATCAAAAGATGGAACAAAAGAATCATAAGAAAGAGTATCCCAAGAAGGTAAATGAAATATATTTTTGTTTAAGTTAGAAAAATCTGTAGAAAACTCGATAGCCTCTTTATCTGTGGAGAAAATGATAATATTTTTATTCGATTTATTGTTTAAAGCTAATAAAGGGACAAGAGATTCTCTAGAGGTGTTAAAAGATTCTAAATCCATAAATTAAATTTTTGATAATGAAATATAATTTTCTTCAATCAGCCAATTAATTGTCTTTTTAATGAATTCATCTACATTGGTATATTGAATATTTAAGTTTTCTTTAGCTTTTAAACCTTCATATTTATGTCCATGTGTAAGAACCCTTGCAGACTCTGTGCAAAGAAAGGGTGTTTTGTTCGAAATTAATTTATAAATATCTCCAAGTGGCGCAATCGTTTTTAATAAAATTTTTGGGATGTACACGGGTCTCCCGTTCCATGATGAAATAGTTTTTAATTTATTAACTAGTTCCTCACTTGATGTTTGAAAACTATTTAGAACATACCTTTCATTATCTTTACCGAACTCTAGTGCGTTATAGTGTCCATCTGTACAGTCATCAATGTCAACAATTGAAATGTTATTCCGTATCAATGGAGGATTGGTTTTTGATAAAGTTGAAATTAATAATTTAGCAGTTCCAGACACTCTCCCGGGCCCTTGAACAGAAGATGGGTTAACGGAAACAAATTCAAAATTCTTTTCATAATTGAAAGCCTCTTGTTCAGCTAAAAATTTTGACTCCTCATATTTACTTAAGTAGTAACCTCTGTGAGTTGAATTTTCATTGCCTATACTACCCAAATCCTCACCAAGCGTAACTGCAGAAGATGTGTAAACAAATCTAGAAATTCGTAATTGATTGCCTAAATTTAAAATATTTTTTGTTCCATCAATATTTGCATCAAACATATACTGTGGATTTTTTGAACACATTTTATTTACTCCAGCAACATGAAATATTGCATCAATATTTATATTTTTGAATTGATTAATAAGATCTGAAGTCAAAATATTCCCACTAATAACAGATACACCCTTAGACTCCAAAATTTTTTTATTCTCCTCAGATCTACTTAATGCGTAAACGTTATGACCATTTTCAATTAATTTTCTAAGAAGTGGCTTACCTACAACTCCTGTTGAGCCAGTGATAAATATATTTTTATATTTCATTTTGATTGTTTCAAATAACCTAAAAGATACTGATATCCAGAAATATAAGAAAATATTAAGGCATGTAGTACAAATAAATCAGCGATACTAAAGCTTAGAATATTTAATGAAAAATCCATCATTACAAATCCTATTGCCCAGAACTGTAAACTTGCTTTAGCTTTTCCAAGCTTACTTGGAGGAATCATAATCCCTTCATTCCCAGCTAGTCCTCTAAGGCCAGTAATAATGAATTCTCTAGCAATTAATAATGTTGTAATCCAGATACTTACTCTGTCAATATAGGTGAAACCTATAAAAATAAAAGTTATGAATATTTTGTCAGCAATGGTGTCAAGAAATGCCCCCATTTTTGATGTGACGTTCCACTTTCTTGCAAGACGTCCATCAAAAAAATCTGTCCAAGCTGCTATGAAAGCAATTACAGCAGGAGCTAACATCAGTCCCTCACTAGAGCCATCTAAAAGTAGTAGATATAAAATAACAGGTGCTGAGATGATTCGAAATATAGCTAGAAAATCAGGTATATATTTTTTCATTCTTCCTCTAGTTTAGCTTGATATGCCCTTGCTTTTGCTAGAGCATCTATCGAAGACTTTGCAGGAACCCAAGGTAATGAATCTAATTTTGGAATTCCTGTTACAGGTTTATTACTTTGTTTATCTTTTCTTTTGTTGTTCATTAAATCACATCAATTATTCTTCGTTCAGATGCTGCTTTCACAGCAGATTCTCTGTCCTTTAAAAACATTCCGATAATTTCTACGGAGTCTTCTATCAAAAATTCAACTTCTTCTTCTTCATTATTATAAAACCTGGATAAAACGAAATCTGCGGGGTTAACTTCTTTGGGGGGTCTACCAACTCCAACTTTTAATCTAAAGTATTCATTAGATTGCAAGTAAGAATTTATAGACTTAATTCCGTTGTGTCCACCATCAGAACTTCCACTTTTTAAACGCAATCTACCAAAGCCAAGATCGATATCATCGTGAATCACTAATATATTCGAGGCTTCAACATTGCTATATTTTAAATAAGCTTTAAGAGCCTCACCAGAGTTATTCATTGAAACCATCGGAAAAATGATATCTATATTTGAATTTTCAAAAGGTATTTGACCTATCTTAAAACTGCCTGATTTGTCTAATTTCACTTCTATAGAATTCTTAGTGCAGAACTTTTCTAGTATATCGGCACCAATATTGTGTCTTGTTTTTAAGTATTTTGATTGAGGATTCCAGAGACCAACTAAGAGAGTTTTATTATTCTCCAGATTCATCTGAGGACTCTTCCTCAACAGCTTCTTCAGAAGATTCACCTTCGGCTCCCTCTTCGCCTTCTTCACCCTCTTCGCCTTCAAGACCTTCAATTTCTTCTTCCTCTTCAATTGCAGCTCTTGGAAGCGTTATGGTTACTAAAATTGATTCATCGTCTTCTGACGCAAGTTCTACTCCTTCTGGTAACTCAACATCAGTGGCAGTTGCATTTTCACCAACACTTAACTCTGAAATATCTAAATCTAATGAAGAAGGTATGTTTGTTGGCAACGTTGAAATAGTTATCGTTGCATTAACGGTTTGTACTAGGCCACCTTCTTCTTTTACACCAATAGGTGTGCCAATAAAATTAATCTGAACATCTGCTTCAACTGTTTTTGTAAGATCGATTTGAATTAGGTCTACATGTAAAAATTCATTTTTATACGGATGTTTTTGAATCTCTCTCGCTAAAGCTGTATATTTCTTTTTTCCAACCTCTAAATTTAAAATTGTGTTTGCACCAGCTTCAGATCTAAGGGCGTTATTAAATTCTCTTGCATCTAAAACTACAGAGACTGGATCCATACCCATTCCATAGATAACTGCCGGTAGTGAACCGTCATTTCTTAATCTTCTAGATTCAGCTGAACCAACACTGCCTCTTAAGCTTACTTTTAAATTTGCTTCCATATTTACCCTTACGAATTATATAGAGTAATAAATTTTATTTGCTACTGAAAGCAGTATTTATGCTTTTTCTGTAGCCTTTCTAGCTGAGACAACAGCAAAAAATAACGTTACTGCTGCAAAAATACCAGCTGCTAAATAACCTCTAAATAAAACATCAATTACCCATCCTTCAACCATGACTGATCTCATGGACTCAATGACATAGGTAGTTGGATTATAAGCAGCGGCTGTTTCTAACCATCCTTTAAGTGCTTCCCTTGGTACAAATGTTGGAGCAAGAAAAATAGCTGGAAAGAATAAAAAAGTTGCTGCTTGTGCACCTTGAGATGAACCTGATTTAACTCCTGCAGCAACGGAGTATCCTGCAAACCCCATACCCCAAATAAATGCTAGTGACAATACAATCAAAAACCCTACTGTACCAACAGCAGGGTCGGCACCAATAATTTTTCCTATTAACATTATGAGACTAGCTTGAAGTAATACCCTGATAGCACCGACAATCATTGGAGCTAAAATTATTGCCCATCTTGATATAGGCATACTTTGGTAACGCTTGAAAACACCAGATTCTATATCTTCGACTAGATAAATTCCTGATGCTGCTCCACTTAAAGAGGCAGAAACTATAGAAACAGGAAGTATAAAGTTTACAAAATTTCCATTTGCAAAATCAAAAGGTGTTCCACTTGCGGTTCCACCAAAAACACCACCTAATGCTCCGTCATAGACAAATAAAAAAAAGGCTGATATAAATATATTTGGTAATTCCGCTAGGGGTCTTCTCAAAACCCTCAAAATTAGTCTTTTAGTAAGTATTCCTAGTTGAATGAAAAATGATGGCTTGGTAATCATAATTAGCTTTCCTTAATTGGTTGTTCAGATTTAGTTGAGGTTTCAGAACCTTCAAGACGATAGCCTGTAACTTTTAAAAATACATCATCAAGTGTTGGTTTGCTTGCAGAAACAGCATCAATCTCTATATTATTTTCTGTTAATTTATTTACAAAGCTAGGTATCTTACTTGCCCCATTTTGAACGGTTATTCGAAGATCGTTTCCTTCTTGTTTGTAGTCTGTGAGTAATTTTTTTGCGTTTTCTAAATCTGAATTGTTCGAAAATGAAAATGTGATTACATCACCACCTATACTTGCTTTAAGTTGATCTGAAGTTCCTTCAGCAACTACTAGTCCTTCATCAATAATTGCAATCCTATCCGCTAGTTCATCAGCCTCTTCTAAATATTGTGTGGTTAAAATTACAGTTACACCTCTGTCTCTTAGGCGTTTTATTTCATCCCACAAAACCCTTCTAGAGCCTGGATCTAAACCTGTCGTAGGTTCATCAAGAAATAGTATTTCAGGAGAGTTGACGAGGCTTAAACCCAAATCTAAACGTCTTTTCATACCTCCTGAATATGTTTTAACCCTTCGATCAGCTGCTTCAGTCAATCCAACTAACTCTAAAAGTTCATTTGTCCTTGTTTCAGAATCTTTTACTGAATATCCCCAAAGCCTCGCAGTAGAAAAAAATAATTCCCGTCCTGTAAGAATATTGTCTATACCAGTATCTTGTAACGCTACCCCTATTTTTTCTCTAACTGATTTATCTTCTGTTGCTACATCTGAGCCAAGGATTTTTGCTTCACCGTCAGTAATTCTAAGTAGGGTTGTAAGCATTAAAATTGTTGTTGACTTACCAGCACCATTAGGTCCAAGCAATCCAAATATTTCACCTTTTTCTACAGAAAAACTTACATCTTTTACAGCTTCTACTGTGTCTTTTTTTGTCTTAAATGTTTTCTTAATGTTTTTAACTTCTACTGCTAACATAATGTACCTATAAGCCGAAATCTATTTGATACTAATGTTATCAGAATTTAACTGGCCTCGTAGCTCAGGGGATAGAGCACAGGTTTCCTAAACCTGGTGTCGCAGGTTCGAATCCTGCCGAGGCCGCTAATAATCCTTAATAAAATTAAGGAAAACATAGTTTTGTTTTTGTAGAATATTTATATGAAAAAGATTGTATATTTATCAATTATATTTTTAATTTTTTCATTCTGTTCTGGAAATGCAGATAATGATTTTGCACAACCACCATCTCCACCTGAACCACCTCAAGTTCAACCACCATCTCCACCTGAACCACCTCAAGGTCAAGGTCAGCCACCTCAAGGTCAAGGTCAGCCACCTCAAGGTCAAGGTCAGCCACCTCAAAAATTTACAGAGGAAGATAGAGAAAATGCTATAAATATTGTATTTAATGCTACACAAGAACTAAATGATTGTTTTGAAAGTGGTTTTGGTAAAATCTATGAAGAAATTCTTAAAGGATATATTCCTGACGATTATGAGGTTGGAGTTATTCTAACATGTAATAGTAATCCAAATGCATATGGTTCCAACCAGGGTCAGTCATCTCAAGGTCAAGGTCAGCCACCTCAAGGTCAAGGTCAGCCAACTGAAGGCCAAGATCCTAAAAGACAAAATGAAGGATACTACGACTTAAAAGTCACTTTAAATGATTCGAGCTACACAAAAGCTACTGCTTCTTCTAATTCGACTTTTGGACAAACAGAATCAGCAGACATAATACTTTCAGATTTTGGATTTAATACAACAGGTGGTCCTTTAAAATTTAACCATCCTGTTTCAGTTGCTTCAGATGGAAATAGACTTGTAGTTGTTGATAGATTTAATAATAGAGCGCTTATTTGGAATTCTATACCAAGCTCTAATACTCCTCCAGATATTGTTTTGGGACAAAATAACTTTTATACAGAAATGGAAGGAACAGGTCTAAACAATTTCAATTTTCCTGGACAAGCATCAGTAACACCTGATGGAAAGCTACTTATTGCTGATTCCAACAATAATAGAATTCTAGTTTGGACCACTTTCCCGACTTCATCAGGACAAGCAGCAAATTACTCTATTGATATAGATGTCGCGGGAGGAATGAGAGGAACTTGGCCTTGGGGAGTTTGGTCGGACGGAACTAAAGTTATAGTGTCTCAAACTGTAGGGGGTCAAATTTTGTTATGGAATAATTTCCCAGGTTCCGGAAATAATTCACCAGATGTCATTATAAGTTCATCCCAAGTTGGTACTCCCCGTTCGGTAACATCTAATGGTGAGTACATAATGATTGGAGATGAAAATGCAAATGGAGAATGTACAGGTAGTCATGGAACAAGATCAACTCACATTTGGACTTCATGGCCAACTACTAATAGGAATCCTGATGCTTGCATTGATAATTGGATTTCAAGTGCAATTGTAGATAATAAGATTTATGGAATTCAAGCAGGAGGAGAATCTTTGATGTTCTTTGACTCTTTGCCTACAAGCAATCAAAAGAAAGATGTGTCTTCAAGCAGTATGATTTTTGCTTCTCCAGGAAGCGGTCATCGCTGGCAAGGAGGAGATGATGGAGGTGTAGTATATGCAGGAGGTAAATTATTTGTAGGAGAATACAATAGAAACCATATTTCTGTTTTTGATTCACTGCCAGATTCACCAAATGTCCATCCTGATTGGTCTCTTGGCTCTACTTCTCCAACAGATTTTCCAATACTTGATGATTCGATAATTCAAAATCCTGTAATTGCTTCAAATGGAGAAATGTTATTTGTGTCGTCAGATTTTGATAGATCTCTCTCTGTTTGGAAGAATCTTCCTGGAAGCTCCTCCGCAAAACCAGATATTTTTTATAGAAGATTTGAAAATGCTCCTTGGGATATAACTGTTTATGAAAATTCCGTATTTCTTGCTGGAAAAAGAGGTATCTACGGATGGAATAATTTTGATGGATCTGGAGAGCTTCCTGATATTCATAATTGGGAAAGCATTGGAAGTATAAATTTTCAAGAACTATTTGGGATAGCATACAACGGTACCTATTTTGCTATTGCTGAAGGCACTGGTGAGAAAATATATATATGGGAAGGAATTCCTTCGAAATCAGACGAACCAGTGAAAACGCTCATTAATCCAGTAGGGGTTGGTCGACTTGACATGAATCAGGAATGGTTAGTTGTAGCAGCATATCCTGGTGACCAAGCAAGTGTTCATGTAATTAAACTTGATGAATTATTTACAGGTCAGCTCCAGCCCATTACAAATTATAGAAACTTCCCTCAGGGAGTTAGCGTTAACGAAAAAGGATTCTTTATTGCTTTACAAGCAGATAATAAAGTTATTGGATGGACATCAGTAGAAGAAGCTTTGTCAGGCAGGCCTCATACTATGTCTTTTGGTGGTAACGATGATAAGTCTAATTTAGGGACAAAAATGGCTTCATCTGTTGGATGGGATGGTGTTCATTTATGGGTTGGAGAATTTAAATTTTCAAATAGACTTCTTGGCTTCATGCCTTCTAGATAAGAAATTTTTAAAGTCGTTTCTTTAACGTCGTTTCAATATTAGATAATACTAATTTTTTTAAATCTTCATGAATTGATTTATTTGAAGCAATAATTAAATTTGAATTAATTGATGGAAATTTTTCTACTTCATCAATAACTACTCCACCAGCTTCTTCAAGAATTAAACTCGCACCAAGTGTATCCCACGGTTTAGTAAAGAATTCAAAATAGCCATCAAATTTATTATCAGCTATCCAACAAACATCCAATGCTGCAGTTCCAAATCTTCTAATTCCTCCACAAGATTTTAAGACTGCTTCAAAAGTCTTCATGTAATCTTTAGAATTGAATACTCTATCATATGGAAATCCAGTAGCAATAATCGACTTTTGTAAAGTCGTGTCTTTGCTTACACTGAGTTTTTCACCATTCTTATACGCTCCAAATCCCTTATACCCTTCATATAAAATGTCGTTATAGATATCTAGTACATAGGCTTGGGTTGGTTTTTTGTCTTCAAGAAGCATTAAAGTAATAGCAACCTGAGGAATGTTGTTTGCATAATTAACTGTTCCATCTAATGGGTCTATAATCCATGATCTTTTAGAGTCTGAATTGATTGCTTCAGACTCTTCTGAAATTATCCCATCATCCGGAAAATGTTTTTTTATTGCGTTCATTAAAATTTCTTCAGATTTTAAATCTGCTTCAGTAACTAAATCTACAACATGCTTTTTAGACGAAACTATTAAAGAGTCTCTCATGTCCTTGATGCAATCAGAAGCTTCAAGTAAAGCATCTTTTAATAAAGAGATTTCTTTTTGCAATTTATATTTATGGTGGTGGTGGGTTATCACCTGGTGGAACATCACCTGGTGGAACATCACCTGGAGGAACATCTCCTGGTGGATCGTCTCCTGGTGGAACATCACCTGGTGGATCGTCACCTGGTGGCACATCTCCTGGTGGATCGTCTCCTGGTGGCACATCTCCTGGTGGATCGTCTCCTGGTGGAACATCACCTGGAGGAACATCTCCTGGTGCATCGTCACCTGGAGGTGGTTCACTACCTGGAGGTGGTTCACTACCTGGAGGAACATCGCCTGGTGCATCGTCACCTGGAGGTGGTTCACTACCTGGAGGTGGTTCTGTTAATGAACAAGTAGGATCTTCTGGATTCTTTTCACAAAATTCATCTACAAAGTTTGAATAAGAATCTTGCTGCTCTTTAAATTGATCAGCCTTTTCTGTATTACCCCAAAAATTATCTTTATCACCTTCATCGTTTTTTAAACATTCTGGAGAATTTGCATTTGCAGGATCTATACAATCAGCTAAACCTGAACTAAATGCATCAAAATTTTCATTGTTTTTATCTTCAAAACAGATTGGATCAGATGGATTTTCTTCACAAATACCACCTTTCGCTTCTTCATTAAAGGATTCATATACTACGGGACCCTCGTTTTCTTTATCTCCTTCAGAATAGAGGCTAAAGTCTGACGGTTTATATTCCTCAGAACATTCTGGAGCTTCAGGTTCTTCTTCGCAATTCACAATCAGATAGGAATCATGCTTTCCATATCTTTCTTCGGCTAAATTATCTGCACCATCAATAGTGGAGTAATAAACGCCTTGGTCTGATAGCTCTACAAATGAATCATCACTAAAGACATTTCCAAGAAATTCTCCAGTATCAAATTCTGATTCTCCATAATAATCCCTAAAACATTCTGGATGGTCAGGTTTCTCTGTACAAAATTTCGGCTTATCTCCTGCAAAAGCGTCCGGATCAGGCGCTGCATACTGAGCAAGAACACCAGCAGTTAGTGGTCCTTTGTATCCGTCTTTTTGACCAAAATCATCAGAACATTCTGGGGCTTCAGGAGTCTCCGCACAATAAGTTGGTGCTTTGTAGTCTCCATCTGTAAAAATATCAGAAGGCTTATAATCTTCTGAGCACTCATACAAATCTGGGTTTTCTTCACAATATTCATCCGGTGGTCCCGCTAAAACAGCTGGTCCACCATAAATATCAAACATATCTTCTCTGTCAAGCGCAAGTGCATTGACATCACCAACAAATTCTGTAAAGAAGTCTCCTTCACCAGTACACATTGTATCGTCTGGATATAAATTACAATCAACTGGTTCCCAGTCATCACCTAAAACTTCTTCGTCATATACATGAAAAAATGTATAAACCGCAGCTGTATTACCTGATTTACATTCAATTGCATCTGGATTATCGTTACAAAATCCATCTTCAGGTACATTTCCAAAAAATAAAGAGCTGATATCTTCTGGTGGTGTTCCATCACAATCCTCTGGGTTTGCGATACAGTACTCTCCTCCTTCTTCGAAAGCTTTACCTAAAAATTCTGGACCATCAGCACACTCTGGAAGCCATGGCTCTTCGTCACAATACCCTGGTTTAATATTATTCTCAGTAAATGTGTACTCAAATCCCATATCTTGAACCATATCTTCAACAAAGTGATTGCCAGCAAAAGCCTTTGCGAGGAATTCTGGAGGTGGCCCGCCAGCTAAACATTCACTATCATCAGGGTTGTCATAACAATATGTTCCCTCAACAAAGTCTTCCTCTCCTGCATTTAAAAACATATTAGAAGCTGCTAGAGCAAGTGCTGAAGCTACATCTCCTGATTCAGCTAACTCATTTACAGCGTTAGTATCAGCAGAAATAAACTGCATAACACTATGTTGAGCTCTAAAATCAGATTGATCTTTATGATCAAAACCTAAATTTTCAAATTCTTCATTTTCATGTACTTTTGCTGCATCACCAAAATTATTAAAAAATTCAGTTGGTGGAAGTTCTTGCAATTCTCCATCTTTAGGTGCTGAATCCCACACTTCATTAATAAATTCTTCTACAACTTCTTCTGTTACAGCGACATCTTTTATAGCATCCCCAAGAACTTCTATAGATTCAGTTATATCTTCTGGTGCTCCTGCAGCAACTAATAATGTTGCAGCTAAATCTACTCTCTTAGAATCACTTTCTGTAAAGACAGCATTTGCAGCAACATCTGGGGTTAAGTTTTCTTTACCTTCAGATAATTTTTCCTGAGTTGAGGCTTTGCATGTATAGCTACATTCACCTTCCATATTTGATACGAAATCATCAACTATCAAAGCTACTGTTGATGTGTCTTGTTCGGTCCAACCAGAACCACCTGTGGTTGCGCTTCCCAATTCTGTTCCAGCTGTTTGGGATACCGCAACTAATACGGGATTTCCCTTTTCGTCTGGTAATAATTCACTGAATACTGCATCATCTGCTTTTTCTCCACCTTCTAAAACTGTACTTTTTGCCGACATTGTGACTACATTGTATTCAAATACGCCTTCTGTTCCATGAACTGAAAGTTCTGCAGTTGGTGTAACGATTTTTGCTAAAGATGCATTTAGGCCTTCACTGAAAATATCATAAGCTATGCTGCCAGAAATTACATCTACTGTTAAAACTCTAGCACCTGCTTCTTCATCGTAATCAAAACTTCTGATGTTAACTACAGAATTTCCACCCATCAACAAAGATGAACCATCTTCAAAAGACATTTGAGCTGTTGCATTATCTCCAGTTCTAATTTTTACTCCCATTTCAAGAGGAACAATCGCTGAAACAACCTCCCAATCTGTAGATGTACCAGTAAGAATTCCTGTAGCACCAATTAAAGGCTTTAATAAGATTGGAGGAACTACTAATGAAGCTTCGTTTACAACTTCTCCTATTATTGGTTCAGCAAGAGTTGTACTGGTCGAAGAAGTAGTAGATGTGTCATTAACTTCAACAGATGTTTCCTCAGATCCTCCGCATGCAGAAAATATAAGTAATAAAACAACTGTTAATATTTTTAATTTTTTAATTTGCACTATACAAAGTTATTTTACTTAAATTATTTAAACTCTGTGCTGTTGTCCCGAATTTATATAATTTTGGGCATAAATTCCAGCTCTTGAAACGGCCTTTAATTCTAACCAAGTAAATGGATTTACTGTTTTGCCTTTTACATACTCAAGAAATATTTCTAATGACTCTCTATGGCCTTTTCCTGAGGAAAATACTCTACTTTTATCTTCATTTCTCTCTAAATATCTTAATAATTGAAAATCTTCTATTATGTAAGAGTTGCCACCACCATGTACTTCAATTCTTTCTTTTGAAAGACCCTGGTTAGTTTCAGAAAAGTACTGAATAGACGCATGAGCTCCATTAGCAAAATTAACACTTATAAAAACTTGGTTTTCATTTGCTTCATTATTGACTTTATTAACTGGAGCTGAGGAAGCAACGCTTTGTGGAAGAGAATCAAATAAATAGCATGCTAAGTCAATAGCATGGATAGCCTCTCCAACAATTCTTCCACCTCCAATTTCTTTTATATTTGTCCAATGATCTTTATCTAAAGGAGGAACACTGAATCTAAAAGTTATACTATTCGCAGCTTGATTATTTATTTTTTGTTTAATAAATTGTGTAGCTTCAGCAAATCTTCTATTAAATCCCACAAATAACTTTGGATTATCAGAGTTATAAATAGCTTCTTCTATCTCTACAATTGATTCATCGTTTAATGCTAAAGGTTTTTCTACATAGATTGCTTTTCCTTTATTTAGTGCCTTAATAACAAGTTCACTGTGGTTAAAGTGAGGAGTTAAAATTAAAACTGCATCAATCTCATCAGCATTCAGTATCTCTTCTTCTGTAGGGTATTTGTTTTTAATCTTAAAAGTTTTTGCAAGAGATGCTGAACTAAGACCTGCTGACGATGCAATTCCTAAAATTTGACAATCTTTTTTTAGTTCCTTTAGTATTGGTAAAATTGTCGTAGAAGCAAAATTTCCAGCACCTAAAATTCCTAAATTGACTTTTTCTGTTTTAGGTTCAAGTTCGATAGTTCTTTGAAAATCTATTTTAGGTTCTGACTTATTATCATATCTCAGCACTACTGCGAGTGGCTTATCTTCTTCTTTAAATTTTTGGTAAATAGATACTGAACTATCGAATGATACTTCTTCGCTGACTAAATCTAATAGGTGGATTTGATTCTGGGACAATAATTTTATAAAAGCTTCAAAATTTCTATTCTCAGTCCATCTAACATACTCAATTGGATAATCTTTTCCAAGAATTTCATATTGCTTATCGTATCTCCCTGGACCGTAAGATTTTGAAACAACAAGCTCAAGTTCTTTATAGTAAAAGTCATTTCTTGAAATGTTTAAAGGTATATCTCCAACAACCACTATCTTTGCTTTATTTCTTGCAATTTTAGTAGCAACCTCTATTGGTTCATTACTAGATGTTGCTGCAGTAATTATTACTGAATCTACATTTGTCATGTTTGCTTCTTCAGGAGAGGTATAAAAATTTTCACTTTGGGCGGTTCGTTTTGTATCTGGGTCAATACCTATGACTTCAGAGCCTTGTGCTTCAGCTAACCTACAAACTAATTGACCAATAATTCCCAAACCAATCACTACTACTTTTGAACCAAGTGATGTCTCTGAAAGTCTTAATCCATGTAAAGCTATGCTGCCAAGTACTGTAAAAGATGCTTCCTTAATATCTGTATTATCTGGAATTCTTGCACAAAGATTTTGATTAACCACAACATATTCAGCGTGATTTCCATTGGAAACTACCCTATCGCCAATGTGAAAATTGCTAACACCTTTTCCAGTTTGTACAACCTCACCTGAAGAGCTGTAGCCTAATTGGAGGGGCAAAATATTTTTTGGAAAAACAGCATTCCAGACTGCTCTAATTCCATCATCTTTTAATAACTTTAAACCTTTTTCTATATTTGAAGAATTTTGTAGTTTTTGACTTACACCAGTATTTGCAAATTCTATTGCTGCTAACTCTGTTCCAGAAGAGACAACTGAATAATGGTTTCTAATTAGCACCTCTCCTGGACCAGGTTTTGGAATTGGTGTATCCAAAAGAATTGGATCTGGATTGTTTTTCTCAACTACTAATTGTTTCATTTGTTTCCTGCATATTAATGATAACTAATTTACTTCTGAAATTAAGGGAGAGGTTAAATTTATAATCTCTCCTTCGGTTGTCTTAATCCTTAATGAACCATTTTCATTTATGTCTTCTGCCCAACCTCTTCCTTCTGGATATTCAACAATTTTTCCTAGTGTTTGCAGTTTTGCTTTATAACGTTCTAATGAAAAATTGTTTTTTGTCAAAGACTCATATACTTTTTCAGCCCATTTAAGTGCATGGTCTTTAATTAATTCTTCCTCCTGGGCTTCATTAAAAAGTGCACCTGCATTTGGTACCTCAGGATTTTTCCAAAAGTAATTTACGCCTATACCGATACAAATTTTTTCCTCAACACGTTCGACTAAAACACCCCCAACTTTTAAATCATTAACTATTAAATCATTGGGCCATTTTAAAAATATTGATGAATCTGAAAGCACTTCTGTAAAGCACAATCCAGAAAGTAACGGTATTAAAGTTTCATCTAACTGATTGTCATCTTTGTTAAAAGCAAAAGAACACGCTAATGATTGGTCAGCGTTTAACCAGCTTCTATTTGAAGTACCCCTCCCTTTTTCTTGATGAAAACTAATTACAAGTATTGGTTCACTGTTTAGTTCTTCTAATGCAAATTCTTGTGTATTGTATATGGAATCAAAAAAAAAGGTCCTCATAGTGTTACTTCTTTACATATATATAGGTCAAATACATACATTAACAATAAACAGGAAAGATGGGCATGTCAGACGAAAATTTAGCTGAAATTCGCAATGAAAAAGCTAAAAAAATTCAACATCCTAAAGGAAAATTAACAGCCTATGAGAGGCTTAATTTACTTTTAGATGAGGGTTCTTTTAGCGAAATTGATCAGCATGTAGCATCAGATGAGAACCCTGAAGGAGAAGCTGTTATCACAGGAACTGGCACAATACATGGAAGACCAGTTTTTGTATTCAGTGAAGATTTTTCTGTAATGGGAGGAAGCCTTGGTGAAGTAGTTGCCAAAAAAATTCTAAAGATTATGGACCATGCTCTAGAAGCTAGAGCTCCAATTATTGGAATTAAAGATTCGGGTGGTGCAAGAATTCAAGAAGGAATTTCATCTCTTTTTGGTTATGCCCAAATATTCAAAAAAAATGTAGAAGCCTCAGGCAAAGTTCCACAAATTTCTGTAGTAGTTGGACCGTCTGCAGGAGGAGCTGTATATAGTCCTGCTTTAACAGACTTTATTTTTCAAGTAAAAGACATAGGACAATTATATGTGACCGGTCCAGCAGTAGTAAAAACTGTAACAGGTGAAGATGTAACATTTGAAGAACTGGGTGGTGTTGAAGCTCATGGAACAAAATCTGGTGTTACTCATCAAGTATGCGAGACTGAAGAACAAGCTTTTGAAGAAATTAGATACCTTATGAGCTTTCTTCCACAGTCTTCCTCTCAGAAACCTCCTATGTTTATAACTGAAGATGAGCCATTAAGAGTTATTGATTCACTCGACAGTTTTATACCTGAAAACAGAAATCAACCTTATGATATGGAAAAAATAATTTTGGATATTGTTGATGATGGTGAACATTATCCCATACAAAGTAATTACGCTACAAACATCATTACTTCGTTTTCAAGAATAAATGGAAATACAACAGGCATAGTTGCTAACCAACCAATGGAGCTTGCAGGAGTATTAGATATTAAAGCATCAGAAAAAGCCGCTAGGTTTGTAAGGTTTTGTGATGCCTTCAACATACCGATCTTGACACTAGTTGATGTGCCTGGATTCCTTCCTGGAGTTGAACAAGAACATGGTGGAATAATTAGAAGTGGTGCAAAGCTTTTGTATGCCTACTCTGAGGCGACTGTTCCAAGAGTTTGTGTAGTAATTAGGAAAGCATATGGAGGAGCGTATATTGTAATGGATTCAATTGGACTTGGTGCTGACAAGCTTTTTGCGTGGCCAAGTGGTGAAATTGCTGTAATGGGAGCAGAAGGTGCCGTAGATATTATTAACAGAAGAGAGTTGGCTGAAGCAGAGAATAGAGACTCCTATAAAGAAAAACTTGTTGAGGAATATAATGAAAAATTTAGTAATCCTGATATTGCTGCTCAACTTGGATTAATTGATAATATTATTAAACCAAGTGAGACAAGAAAAGTTATTGTTGACTCATTTAAAGATTTAGTAAATAAGGGAGAGTTGGGAGATAAGCATGGAAATATACCCCTCTAAAAATATTGCAATAGCTTGGGTCGAAAAAGGGAGCTTAGCAAGAAATCTATTTCTTTCACTTAGTTTTGCAATCATTACTGCTTTAAGCGCACAAATACGAATAGTAATTCCAATATCACCAGTCCCAATAACTGGACAAACATTTGTAGTTTTATTGGCTGGTCTTGTTTTAGGAAGCACTTTTGGTGCAGTAAGTATGTTAATGTATCTATTTATAGGAATGTCAGGTCTTCCATTCTTCTCTGCAGGCGTTGCGGGTTTAGCAATTCTTAAAAGCCCAACTATCGGATATATTGTTGGATTTTTTCTTGCTGCATATGCAATTGGACAGTTTGCGAATAGACCTATTATCGGAATTCTACTTGGTTCATTAATTATTTATTCTTGTGGAGTAGCTGGGTTAATTTTAATTTTGAATACATCATTGCAAAATGCAATCACAATTGGAGTTGTTCCATTCTTAATTGGTGACTTTATAAAATCATTTTTAGCAATAGCTCTTGCATATAAATTAAAGTAACGATGTCGCAACAAAGAATCCTTATTGCAAACCGTGGTGAAATTGCTTTACGTATAATTCGCTCAGCAAAAGAAATGGATATGTACACAATTGCAGTTTATTCGGATGCGGATGAAGATGCCCTTCATGTCAAAAGAGCAGACGAAGCTTATTATCTAGGTGGTTCTCTTCCTGCAGAAAGCTATAGAAATTTAAAAAAACTAGTAAAAGCAGCTACAGACACAAAAGCTGATTTAGTTCATCCAGGTTATGGATTTCTTGCTGAGAATGCAGACTTTGCAAAATCGATTCAAAAAAAAGGGATTATTTGGATAGGACCAAGTGCTGAAACAATTAGATCAATGGGAGACAAGATTGAATCAAGAAAGCTTGTTTCAAAATTAGGTTTAAATCCTGTACCGGGCCAACTTAAGCCCTCAAGACTAAGACGAGAAGCTATAAAAGATGCTGAAAGCTTTGGGTATCCAGTTGCTTTAAAGGCTGCACACGGTGGTGGTGGAAAAGGCTTAAGGATTGTTCAAAACGAAGCTGAGTTAATCGAAAATTTTGAAATAGTAAAACGAGAAAGTGAAGCATATTTTGGTTCGGACCAGATTTATGTTGAGAAATTTATAAAACCAGCTCGTCATATTGAAACACAAATTCTTTCAGATAAATATGGTAATACACTTTATTTGGGAGAGAGGGACTGTTCACTACAAAGAAGAAACCAAAAATTAATTGAAGAAAGTCCACCTGAATGGCTCTCAGATTACGGAAGAGAAAGACTCAAAGAATACACTTTGAATATTGCAAGTAGTTCAAATTATATAAATGCAGGTACAGTAGAGTTTTTGGCAGATAGTGATGAAAATTTTTACTTTTTAGAAATGAACACACGATTGCAAGTTGAACATACTGTAACAGAAATGAGATACGGTATTGATTTAGTAAAGGAGCAAATCAAAATTGCACTTGGAAACTCTATTGAAGATTACAAGTTAGAGCCTAGAGGGCACAGTATCGAATTCAGAATAAATGCTGAAGACCCTACCAATAATTTTTTACCAACCCCTGGAACAATTACTGAATACAGAGAACCAACTGGCAATGGTGTGCGTGTCGATGGATGGGCAAGAACTGGAACACAAATAACACATTTTTATGACAATCTAATTTCAAAACTTATTGTCTGGGGAGTCTCAAGAGAAGAAGCAAGATCAAAAGGTATAAGGTGTTTAGAGGAATATATCATTGGAGGAATCCCAACAACAATAAATGTGCTCACTGATATTTTGAAAACTAAAGAATTTATTAATAGTCAAGTTCACGTTAAGTTCCTTGAAGAGAATTTTGAAATTCGTGATATTGAGGATGAAGAGATTTCCTCAGATAGGCCGAGCAAAGTAAAAATTTCTCTTGATGATAATAATAATCCAACTCTTGCTCCACAAAGACCAAAGAAAATTGGAATGGATCTGACAGGAAACATTAGAAATCCAGGATTAATCTTTGCTGAAATGCAGGGAACAATTATGGAGACAATGACAAAGCTAGGTAAAAAAGTTAAAAAAGGTGACTCCTTATTTGTTCTTGAAGCAATGAAAATGGAGAATGTGATAACTTCACCGATTGATGGAGTTGTAAAAACATATAATGTTCAAAAAGGACAAGCTGTAAAAAAAGGTGACCTTTTAGTGGAGATAGAAACAAGATTCTAATGATTTTTGGTATTGGTGTTGACCAGGTTGATGTTAAAAGAGTTCGATCTCTGCTAGAAAAATCAGGAAGTAAATTTGAAAAAAGATGCTTTACTGTTGATGAAATTTTGTACTCAAAAAGATTTTCTGACCCAGCAAAAAGACTAGGTGCACGATTTGCTGCAAAAGAAGCCATTATGAAATCTTTAGGAAAAGGTTGGAGACAAATTAACTGGAAAGATATTGAAATAACTGGTGGTGGTAAACCAAAAGTAATCCTGTACGGAAAAGCTAAAGAGTTAGCTAAACAAATGAATATATTTAATATTCATATTTCTTTATCTCATGAGGAGGATAAGGCAATTGCTTTTGCCATATCAGAATTAGACAAATGAGTTGGGTTGCAATGTTTCCTGGACAAGGCTCTCAACAAGCCGGAATGGGTAAAGAGTTACTGGACAAATATTCAGATTTACTAATTGATGATTTTGAAGAGACCCTTGGTTGGTCATTACAGGAAATTATATTAAATGGTAATCAAGAAGAGATAACAAAAACAAATATTGCGCAGCCATATATTTTTGCTATTTCGTATTGCTATGGCTTAGAAGTAATTAAAAAGATTGGTTTACCTAAAGTAGGCATTGGACACTCGCTTGGTGAATATACAGCTCTATCGCTTTCTGGAATTTTGAGTTATAAAGATGCCCTAGAAATTATTTCTATAAGAGGTAAGGCGATGCAGGAAGCTGTAGAGGGATCGAATACTACTTTAGCTGCAGTGCTTACTTCAAATTTGGAGGAAACAATTAAGGCTGTGGAGGGTTTGGTTGAACAAGGTATAGGTATAAATATTTCAAACTACAATGATGCTTCTCAAATTGTTATTGGCGGATCTCACGAAGATATTAATTATTTGAAATCAAACCCTAAAGATTTAGATGCAAAAAGAGTTATTCCACTTGATGTGGCAGGTGCATTCCATTCTCCAGTAGTCTCTTCTGCAAAAAAGGAAGTTGAGAAAGTAATTGAACAAATTGAGTTAAAAGATAGTCAATTTAGTGTTTATATGAATATTGATGCAAATATTGCAGAACTTTCAACAATTAAAGAACGGTTGGTAAATCAAATAGACAATAGTGTTATGTTTTATAACCAAATATTAAATATTGAGAAGTTTGAACAGCCTGAGAGTTGGTATCATATCGGACCCGGAAATGTAACTGCTGGGATGGTTAAAAAGTCTATATCTAGTAAGAGTGTTAAGGTAGTTAATTCGCTAGACTCCTTAAACGATATTTAAATAGGAGACATTTTTGAAATCAACAATTACAGGTTGGGGTAAATGCGCACCTGATAACATCATGACAAATGATGATTTAGCAGTTTTTGTGGACACTTCCGACGAATGGATTCAGCAAAGGACCGGAATACAGGAGAGAAGGTTTTGCCATGTAAACAATTCTGATATGGCAACAGTTGCTGGTCACCATGCAATAGCGTGTGCTGGATTAACACCAGAAGATATTGATGTTGTAATACTTGCAACTTGTACTCCTGATAGCATTGTTCCTTCTGCAGCAGCTCATGTGCAGAAAAAATTAGGTGCAGTTAATGCTGCAGTGTATGATGTCAATGCTGCATGTGCAGGTTTTGTCTATGCTCTGGAACAAGGAAAAGCTTTTGTTGAAAGTGGTTTATATAAACGAGCTCTAATTATTGGTTCGGAACATATTACATGGTTATTAGATTGGTCTGACAGAAACACTGCAGTTCTTTTTGGAGATGGCGCTGGAGCTGTTGTTGTAGAAGAAAGCAAAGATTCTGAAGATGGTGAAATATTTTCTTTTGTAAATGGACTAAGTTCAGATAAGTTGGACATTCTGGAGGTTCCGAATTTTGGATCAGCTATGGATAGGTTCAAAACAGATGAAGCAGCAAGAGTTACATGGACATTCGATGGACAAGAAATTTTCAAAGGTGGAATAAGAGCCATGGCAAAAGCATCTGATGAAGTGATTACTAAATCTGGTTTAACTAAAGAAGATGTAGATATATTAATTCCACATCAAGCGAATTTAAGAATTGTTGAAGGTCTAGAAAAAATGTTGAAATTACCTAACGCAACAACAATAAAGAAGGTTCATAAGTATGGGAACACTTCAGCAGCCTCAATACCAACAGCTTTAGTTGATGCATTAGAAGAAGGTGAAATTAAAGGTGGCGAAGTTGCTGTTTTTACAGCAGTTGGTGCTGGGCTTTCTTGGGGCGCATGCGCAGTACGTTTAGGTAAGAGAACTACTCCAATCAACACTTCTGATGCTAAGCTTCCTGATTTTGATGGAAAAGCAGTTGATACAATTAGAAAAGCTATTGAGTATCAAATTCCTGACAAACTAGATCTGATATGAAGACAGCATTAGTAACTGGAGGCTCTAGAGGCATAGGAAGTGCTATTGCTTTAGCACTTGGAAATAATTTTCATGTGGTAGTTGGTTTTGCTAACTCAGAAGATAAAGCCAATGATGTTGTTAAAGAAATTGTCGCTGCTGGTGGAAGTGCAAGTACAGTTCAGATTGATATATCTAATGCTGAATCTGTAGATAATGCCTTTACAACAATAGAAAAAGAGTACAACTCTGTAGATGTTTTAATCAATAATGCAGGGGTTACACAAGACAATATATTACCAAGAATGAAAGAAGCTGAGTGGCTTGAAGTAATTCAGACAAACCTAACAGGAAGTTTTTATACATCGCAAAGAGCTATCAAGCTTATGATGAAAAATAAATGGGGAAGAATTGTATTCATATCTTCCGTAGTTGGACTATCAGGCAATCAGGGTCAGGCAAACTATGCTGCATCAAAAGCTGGATTAATAGGGCTAGCAAAATCAATTAGTAAAGAAATGGGTTCAAGAAATATAACATCAAACGTAGTTGCTCCGGGATATATTGAAACAGACATGACTTCTTTTTTAGATGATCAAAATAAAGAAAATATTATAGAGCAACTTTCAATTAAACGCATAGGCAAGCCAGAAGATATTTCAAACATAGTATCTTTTTTATGCAAAGACGAGTCAGAATATATAACAGGACAAGTTATACCAGTAGATGGCGGTTTAACAACGTAATTAGGGAGTAATTATGGAAACAAACGAAGTTTTTGATAAAGTAAAGGGTCTTTTTGTTGAGGATCTTGGCATAGATGAATCAAAAGTCACAATGGAAGCAAAATTAGAAGAAGATTTAGAAATTGATTCATTAGGAATAGTAGAAGTAGTAATGGCTTTTGAAGATGAATTTGGCATTGAAATTGATGATGAAGAACTTGCAGATGTTTCAACTGTTGGTGAAGCTGTAAAATTACTTCATTCTAAAATCTAGATCTGATCATGTCTAAAAGACGTGTAGTAGTTACTGGACTCGGCACTATAAACCCATTAGCTAATACTGTAGAAAACACTTGGAATAAACTACTTGATGGAGTTTCTGGAATAGATCATATAACTTCCTTTGATGCAAGTAATCTTCCAGTTACATTTGCTGGAGAGGTTAAAGATTTTGATGCAAATGAGTATCTGGGAAAACAACATGCCAGAAAATTAGACCGTTCAGCTCATTTATCTATTTTCGCAACAGAACAAGCACTTAAAGATGCAAAAATTGATACAGAAAAAAGACTTGGAAATAATGTAGGTATTATTTTTGGCACTGGAATTGGAGGTATTGGCGCTACTGAAGATGCTATCAGGGTGTATGATTCAAGGGGTCCTTCTAGAATTAATCCTCTTGCAATTACACAACTAATGCCAAACTCTAGCACTGGACAGGTTGCAATCAAATTTGGTATTGAAGGTCCTTCATTAACAATCACTACAGCTTGTGCTGCATCTGCAAATGCTGTGGGTGAAGCTAAAAACTTAATTGAAAATGGAATTGTAGATATGGTTATTACGGGTGGTACTGAATCAGGAACCACACCGATGACAATTGCAGCTTTTGCGCAGATTAGAGCACTTTCTACAAAAAACGAAACTCCTACAAAAGCATGTAGCCCGTTTGATAAAAATCGAGATGGTTTTGTAATGGCAGAGGGTTCTACAGTTTTAGTTTTAGAAAGTGAGGAATCAGCAAAAAAAAGAGGAGTTGATATTTACGGTTATGTAGATGGATATGGCTCTACTACTGATGCCCATCACATTACAGCACCTGCAGAAGGGGGTGCTGGCGCAGTTAGGGCGATGGAGAAAGCGTTAAATGATGCCAAATTGGAAAAGAATAATGTTGATTATGTAAATGCTCATGGAACTTCTACACCGGCAAATGATAAAAATGAAACTGCTGCTATTAAGACATTATTTGAAGAGGACTCAACGTCATTAAATATATCTTCAACAAAGTCTATGACCGGTCACCTTCTAGGTGGTGCAGGTGCATTCGAATCTTTAGTGTGCCTACTATCTTTAAAAAACAATAAAATACCACCAACAATTAACCTCAATAATCCCGATATTGATTGTGATCTTAACTATACGCCAAATGTTTTATTAGAAAAAGAGCTGCATACTGCGATGTCGAATTCATTTGGTTTTGGTGGTCATAATGCAGTTCTTGTATTTTCAAAATAATAAACTATCAAGTTTTTATTGGGGATTCGTAGAGTGTTAATAAAGTTATGGAGTGCTTACTCTATAAGCCCCGTCGGTAGCTATCATCTTCCTACCCTCCTGACCATTAATATCATTCAGATTACAAGATGGGTCTCCAGGAAAAGTTCCACAGGATAAATCATAATAATTTCTTTCTGTCACATATTTTCCATATGGTATTTCTACCTCTATTACTATTGGAACCCAGCCAAATTCTTTTCCAGATGGTGGCTCTACAACCATCCCATTATCTAATTCTACAAGATGAAAATTTTCTAAACTATTTGGCTTAGAAATGAATTCTTGATTATGACCCCATTCTTTATGCATTTTTTCAATTTTTAATTGTAAAAAGTCTAGGTATTCCTCTGTATATATTTCTGGATAATCTATTGATAAATACTTAAAAGTAGGTTGATCTTTAAATCGATACCAACGATATTTAATTATGCTTCCGTCATCTAATGTTGTCTCATATACGGTTGTATCACATCCGCCATTATCACAATCGAAGCAAGAGTAATCATATGGAATAGAGTCAATATTAAATGCCTTATCTGTATTGTTTTTAATCTCTTCTTCCCACAACTTGTCACTATTAGACTTAATATGTGGCATATATGAATTTCCTCGTTCGAGAGTATTCATCTCCATCACTTTTAATTCAGCAGGAACTTGATTTTCGTTTACAGGAGTAAATTTATAAGATGAATAATCGCTTACTCCTCCGGGCATTAAAACTTTATAATATTGAGAAAGATCACGCTCGTTAGGAGGAGTACCACTCCAATCCCAAAATGTATTTGTTTCTCCATTCTTTGTTTCTCCTTGAAGGTAAAGATTCCACTTAACAAGTCTTTCATCTATAGAAAATAGTTCTCCTTGTTTTAAATTTATTGTTGATGGATTACGATCGTGCTTTTCAACAATTAGAGGATTTGAGTATTGTTTTATATTTGTATTTACATCTTCAATTTCAGAATCTCCATTAAAAAACTCAACAAAATTGTTATACACGCCAACATCATATGATCTTGCATCTAGTGTAAAAAATTCTTTATCTTTTAAAGAAGGGGCCATTGTCGGAAATATTTTGATATACAGATCTCCGTTATTGTCATATTCTGTAAATATTGGAAGTTCATACATTTCTGCACCAATAGCTACGTGATTAGTAGACCTATAAGCTAGAGTATTTTTTTCCTCTGTCCAAAAAAGAGGAGTTTCCATTTCATAATCATAGTCATTAGCATTATCAACATACCAATCAAGTCCTTTTATGTATTCATTAAGATCTTTGTTTTCATACCTACCTGCAATATATTCGATTAGTATTTTTCTTAACTCCTCTCCTAAAAGGTCTTCATTATCTTCAGATCCATCTTCTAACAAAGTAAAAGCATTATTAACATCTATGTGTCTAATCCAGAATTCTGGAACGTATGCCCACATAGGCCCACTGTACTGAGCGCTGTTAGAGACAAAAGTCCAGGTTAATTTACCCCGATCACTGTGATCATCTAGTAAAAAAGATTCTGGCCTTTCCTCACCACTGAATATTGGGAGTGCAAACCACCCATGTCCAAAATATATTCCACCATCTTCAGCATACTCTTCTTGATCTTCATCAAAATGGATAGCGTTCGGAAGATTAAGAACTTTATTTGTTAATTGAACACCGCCAAAATCAGCACAATCACAACGTCTTTCGTAAAAACCCCAACCGCTATATGTGCTATTTCCGTTGTAAAACTTATTTGCTCCGCTAGCCATATAGGTAGGGTATTTTGAACGTCCAAATTTTTCGTATACTCCATATCCACCTTCTATAGTTCCACCACCAGGACCATAGGGATGTGCTCCTGGGGCTTGTATCCACTGGCCCCATACGCCTTGTTGAACTCCAATTTTTGTTGTATAAAATTCAGAGACTCTTGTATAAGAAGAATACCCATAGAAATTTTTTTGTAACTCAGCTTCTGGCTCATCTCCAACAACAAGTCCATCTCCACCAATACCGTGTTCAAAGTACCAGTCAGAAGCACAATAAATAGCTCCTAGAGATGCACCATATTCTCCTTTATAATCTTCAATGTTTAAGGGATGTATTTTATAATCTTCATAAAGACCTTGGGAAACATGAAAATAATCAATGTCAAGTTTTTCTAACAGTTCTGGAATATCAATCAAAGAAGTTTCTTCATAAAATTCTCCATTAAACTCTCCTTCATAAGTACAGTGCCTAGGAAGAAACTTTCCTGGATTGAATTCTGGATCAGGCTCACCTACTGTATAGTATTTTGTGAATACTGGATCATTTTTGTCTAGTTCTTCTGCACAATTTAATCTCCCTCCAAAATCATCACTCATCATTTCAAGACATGCAGCGTATGATTCTGAATCATAAGTGCTTTCGACTTCTTCGTCTAAATTTTCTTGGGAATCAGTGAGAGAGTCTTGCTCTTCAATGAGTGCTTCTAATTCAGCTTCCTCTTCGGTAGTTAGATCACCTTTTTCTTCTAGGGCTACAATTTGCTGTTCTAATTCATCAACTGTATTTTCATTTCCACCTGAACAAGAAGTAAAAATAAGGCTTAAAACAATAAATATAATTTTTTTATTCACAAGTTAATTGTAACAAGTAAATCTTAATGTACTATCCCTCAGGTGGAGGAGGTGGTTCACAATCAGGTTCATCTACAGGACATTCAAAAAATTGAACATTAAAATCTATACCAATTGATGCATATTTCTGCTTTAGAGCATTAAAGGTAGTTACTTCAAACTTTGCTACTTCCTCTAAATTAAAAGCAGTTGCTTCAAGTATGTTCGAAACGTCTGAAAGTTTTTTTATCAATTTTCCATACTGCAACTCAAGACCATTTGATTTGTAGTATTCAGCATCACAGTTTGAGGCAACTCTTAGCATTCCACTAAAAAATGCTCTGTCATGTATCTCTAACATTGCTAAATAATCAGCAGCCATCTTTAATTCAATGTAAACACCAAAGTATAAATCCATTGCTGCTTGTTCCATTAAATTAGCTTCGTTTATAGAAGAATTTATTGCATCTTCACTTGTTTCAGAAACCATTGTTAGAAGTGTCTTCAACTCTTCATTAAGCCTGCCGAGTTCATCAATATTGCTTTGAAATTCCTGTTCTAGTGGATTATCAGATGCAGTAGGTGGTTCTGAAGTATCGCTACCTCTTGAATTTGATTCTGATTGTAATTGAGCAATTTGTGTTTCAATATCGCTAATTCTGTTATTTATATCCTGAACTGTCAGTCCGTTTATACCTGCTTCAAGTTCTGCAATTGTTCCTTCAAGTGAGGAAATTTCATCAAGAGTACTATTTACTTGTTCTTGCGCTGCAGTATTATCAGCTCCCTCACTAGAGGAGTTAATCAAATCCTGTAATTCATTGGCATAGTCATTTAATGACTGAACTTGTTGTTTTAAACTTTCAATCTCATATGCGGTTCCCTGAAGTAAATAAAGTGCGTCTATTTGAGTGTACAATTCACTTACCTCTGCATTTATTTGTTCTAATCTTGCATTTTCTGTTGAAGAATCTGAGAGATTCCCAGAATTAGTAGAGTAACCGAGTTCTTTTGCAAGCTCTTCATTTCTTTGTTCTAAAACTGTAATCCTCTCTTCTAATGCATTGACTTGATCTATATTCTGACTTCCTGCATTTGCAATTTCTGCAATAGGGCCAAGATTTAAGTCCTCAACATCTACCATAAACTGCTGTGTACTTGCTAATGCAGTGGCTGCTTGATCTCTAAATATTCCTAAGCCTTCAACAAAATTGTCAGCAATTTTATAAAATTCATTGAACTCAAATTCTTCTAAACACTTACCAGTCTCAAGTGCATTTCGCTGTAAATTAAAGAATTGTTCCTGAGTACAGCTTGTATTGAAGTCTTCATTAATTTGATTAATTATTGCTTCTACGGACACTTCACTTGGTATTTTGCCTTCTACAACTTTATCAATTGAAGATTGTATCTGATTCTCTGTAAGGCTTGTACATTCTTCATTCGCATTTACTGGATTAATATTGATTATTAAAAATATTAATGCGAAAATTGTGGCTTTCTTCATCATTCCAACTCACCCAAACAATCAGGATAAGTATTTATCAACTCATCAAATTCAGTGACTGAAGAAATAATATTGTTATACGCTGGATTATCTTTTAATTTCTCATTGAAAAGTAGAGGCCAATCTAAAAATGAATCTAAAGTTCCTGGTGATGGCAATGAACCAGCCTCAACTTCTGAGTAAGCTAAATAAACCTTATTCAAAGCCTCTTGTACATCTTCACATGAATAAGCAATAGGTTCTTGATTTGATGTGTTGTTTTCTACTGAAGAGTCTGATGTGTTAGATGAGTCAGAAGAGTTAGATGAACAATGAATAAAGGTGAATACAATAAGAAGTAATGCTGTCTTTTTCATTTATTTGGAAGCATCGAGCCACCAATAGAATGCACACCTCCATCAGCATGTATTATTTCACCGGTTACCATTTCTGAAAAATCTGAAAGTAAAAAATTTACAACTTTTGCTACGGGTTCTGGGTTCTTAGTATCCCAACCAAGTGGAGCTCTATTATCCCACTCTTCATTCATGTCTGAAAAACCTGGTATATTTTTGGCAGCTGTTGTAGCTAAAGGCCCAGATGCAACAGCATTCACCCTAACACCATTTTCGCCCATGTAATATGCGAGATATCTAACAATTGACTGCAGACTTGATTTGGCAACCCCTTGCCAATCATACCCTGGCCATGCTTGAGAATTATCAAAGTCCAAAGCAACAATTGATGCTGGATTATTTAATATTGGTTGAAACGAAGTGGCTAATGTTTTTAAAGAAAAAGCAGAAATTTCAAAACTCTTTACAGCATCGGAAATATTAGTATTAAGAAAATTTCCACCCATCGCCTCTGTAGGAGAAAAAGCTATAGCGTGTAATATTCCATCTAAATTACCCACTTCTTGCTTTACACTTTCTACTGCAGCATCTACTTCAGCTTGATTTTCAATGTCCATTGAAAATACCTTGATGTCATCAGAAAGTCTTTTTACTGCTCTTTCGGTTATACGAAGTCCTTTTCCAAAACCTGTAGCAACAACAGTAGCTCCATTTTCTATTGCAATTTTTGCAGAAGCATAAGCAATGCTCTTATCTGTAAGAATTCCTGTAATGAGAAATTTTTTATCTTTTAAAATCATATTTTCCTATAAATATTTGACCAATTATATAGTTAGTGTGTATCAGAAAAAAATATCTTTTATTGTTCTTCAGTTGTATAACCGCTTGAACCTTGTTCTTCTTTTTTAATAGATTTTCCTGTTACAACGGCTAATCCTATTTCAACTAATCCAAAAAGAAAGAATCCATTAAAATCTGTAAATACAGCAAAAGCAATCAATCCAAGACCACCACTATACCTTATTATATTTAGCTGCTTCCCATTCTCAGCATTACCTCCCAATAAGAAAAAAGCCATAGCTGCGAAATAAAGGGGTAAGCCTATAGATCTAACTATCATTGCCTCTTGGTTTGTTGCAAATTCAGCGGTAAAGTCAAATAAAAATAATCTGTAAACAACCTCTGGTAAAATAAATCCTACCAAAACTAGACCCAAATAAATCAATGGATCAAGTCTGTTAATTAATTTGTAATTCATAAAAGCAATTATATCTTAAAATATGGAATCTAATAATTAATTAGTTTTAATTATTTCAGCTTGTGCTGCAGCTAGTTTTGCTGTTGGAATTCTAAACGGAGAGCACGAAATATAGTCAATTTGGAGAGTGTTAAAGAATTGTATTGAGTTTGCTTCTCCAGCATGCTCACCACAAACACCTATTTTTAAATTTTTGTTAGAACTTTTACCTTCACTTACTGAAATCTCTACAACTCTACCAACTGAACCTTGATCAATCGACACAAAAGGGTCTTCTGAAAAAATATCATTTTCTACATATGTATTTAGAAATTTTGAAGCGTCATCTCTTGATAGACCAAGTGTTGTCTGTGTTAAATCGTTTGTGCCGAAAGAAAAGAAGTCTGCATGCTCTGCTATAGATGAAGAATTTAAGGCAGCACTTGGTAATTCAATCATTGTTCCTATTGTAAAGTTAAATTTAAATTGCAATTCTTCTTCTAATTGAGTTATTTTTTCTATTAAATAGTCTTTCATCTGACTTAATTCTTCTGCATTCATAACAAGTGGAATCATTATCTCAGGGGAAACGCTAAGCTTTTCATTTTTATTTAAGTTGTAAGAAGCTCTAAGAATTGCTTCTACTTGCATTTCATAAATTTCAGGATAACTTAATCCAAGCCGAACTCCCCTGTGGCCAAGCATGGGATTACTCTCCGATAGCTTTACTAACATCTCTCTTATATGGGCTGGTGATACACCAATCGCATTTCCAAGCTCGGTCATTTCAATATCACTTTTTGGTAAAAATTCATGCATTGGTGGATCAAGTAATCTAACTGTGATTGGCTTGTCCTTTAGAAGCAAAAATAATGCTTCGAAATCTGAAATTTGATATGTTATTAATTTACTTAATGCTCTCTCCCTGCCCTGTTTTGTATCTGACATAATCATTTCACGCATAGGAATAATTCTGTCTCCTTCAAAAAACATGTGCTCAGTCCTACATAAACCAATTCCTTCAGCACCAAACTCTAATGATTTTTTTGTATCAGTAATTGTTTCTGCATTTGCTCTTATTTTGAGCTTTTTAAATTCATCGCACCAGTCCATAAGTGTGTTAAATTCTTTTGAAGGCTTTGGTGGTTCAGATTCAAGCTCACCAATATATACTTCACCTAGACCGCCATCAATTGAAATCATGTCGCCTTCGTTTAAAGTTGTTGTCCCATTTGAAATAGTTTTTAAAGTGTTATCAATAATTAAACTCTCTGCACCAACGATACATGGTTTACCCATTCCTCTCGCAACAACAGCTGCATGACTAGTCATTCCACCTTTGGTTGTTAAAATTCCAACAGAGGAGTGCATTCCGTGAATATCTTCGGGGCTTGTTTCATCCCTAACTAGAATTACATCTCTACCTTTGTTTGCTTCCTCTTCAGCCTTATCAGCATCAAATACAATTTCTCCAACTGCTGCTCCTGGTGATGCATTCAAAGCTTTGCTGTACAATTCTTTTTTTTGTGAATCTACAAACTGTGGGTGCAATAGATTGGTAATACTATTTGCATCAACCATAGCTATAGCTTCTTCTTTTGTAACAATTCCTTCTTTCTGCATGTCAATAGCAATTTTTACACTTGCTTGGGCAGTTCGTTTTGCTTGTCTAGTTTGCAGTAAATAGATATCTTCGTTTTCAATAGTGAATTCAATATCTTGTACTTCTTTAAAATGATTTTCTAATTTTGTTGAGATTTCTAAAATTTCTTTATAAGATTTCGGAAATTTTGACTCTAGTGATTCTTGTTGAGCTTTTGAATGCTTTTTTATTGGATGTGGAGTTCTTATGCCAGCAACAACATCTTCTCCCTGAGCATTAATTAAATATTCTCCATATAGCTCTTTATCACCATTTGATGGATTTCTCGTAAAAGCGACCCCCGTGCCTGATTGATTATTAAGATTTCCAAATACCATTGTTTGTACTGTTGCGCCTGTTCCCCATACATCGGGAATATTGTTAATTTTTCTATACGTAACAGCTCGTTTATTTTGCCAGCTATTAAACACTGCTTCAATAGCACCTGTTAGTTGTTCATAAGGTTCTTGAGGAAATGCAGCATCAGTAAACCTTTCAACTGTATTTTTATAAGCATTGATTATCCAGTTGAGTTGCTCAACATTAAAATTTGCATCCGAATCAACATTGTCCATTCGTTTTTTGTTAGCTATTACAGCCTCAAATCGTTCATGTTCTACTCCCAACACAACATTTGAATACATTTGTATTAAGCGCCTGTATGAATCCAGAGCAAACCTCTCATCATTAAATGCATCTGCTAGCTGAGATACATTACTATCGTTTAATCCAATATTTAAAATTGAATCCATCATCCCAGGCATAGAAATTCTTCCACCAGACCTCACTGATAGTAAAAGTGGCATGCCATCACCACCAAAACTTTTTTTAGAGAAAGTCTCTAGTTTTTTTACTGCCTCTTTTATATCATTATCTAGATTTTCAGGAAACTTTTCATTTTCAGTAAAGTAGTTGCAGACTTCTGTTGTAATGGTGAAACCTGGAGGAACGGGAATTCCCATTTTTGACATTTCAGCCAAGTTAGCGCCTTTGCCACCTAAGAGGTTATTTAGGGATGAATCACCATCAGTTTTGTTTTTAGAGAATTCAAAAATTAGTTTATTTTCCATGGCGTAAATTAAAAATCTCCCCCCTCTATCCTTTAATTATAAAGGGGGGAAGCAATATGGCCAAAAATGTAATGATTATTGGTACTGGTACTATTGGTGAACCTCTTATTGGTCTATTAGCGGAACACAAAGATGCTCTTGGTTTAGATAATGTTGTATTTTTTAAAAGAACTCCTCTTTCAGATGAAAAAGGGAAAGTTGAAGCTTTGCTTAGAAAAGGTGCAAAGATAGTTTCAACTTCAAATGCTTTATCAGATTTTAAACAATTAGGATTTGCAGATATTGAAGATGTAGACAACGCATATGAAGATGTAGATGTCATTATTGACTGTACTCCAAGTGGCAATGACAACTGGGACAATATATATTCATCTCTTGATCAATCAAAAAGATTTATGGCGCAAGGTTCTGAGCATGGATTTGGTCCATTTTTTGCTTGGGGTATAAATAATGATGTTCTTGAAAATGATTCAAACAGATATCTTATTGCATCTTGTAATACGCATAATATTGCATCAATAGTGAAGACTTTTGCGTTAGATCAGAGTCGTGAACTTGATGAAGGTCAATTTGTATGTTTGCGAAGAGCTAATGATGTCTCACAAAATGACTCATTTTCTCCATCACCAACTATTACAAAGCATTCAAATCAAGAGTTTGGCACACATCATGCAAGAGACGTGCACGAATTATTTGCCCAAGAAGGAAAAGAATTAAACTTATTTTCTTCCGCGATAAAATTGCCAACCCAATACATGCACACTTTATGGTTTACATTACGTTTTACTGACACAATACAGCATGAAGAGATAATGGAAAATCTTTATAGGAGTGAGTTTTTAATGGCAACTGAGAAAATGTCATCCAACAAAGTCTTTTCTTTTGGTAGGGATCACGGCTATCACGGAAGATTATTATCTCATGGCATTGTTGCTGAGCAGTCACTTCATGTAAAAGACAATGTACTCACCGGATACTGCTTTACACCACAAGATGGTAACGCTCTACTCTCATCTGTTGCAGGTACTGTTCAACATTACTACAAAGATAATTGGACAGAGAAAATGAAAACTTTCAATCGCTACATTTTCAAAAATATATAACTCTAGAATTTAACTATGGAAAAAGTTATTGCAATTGCAATACCAGCCTTATTTATAGTTGGAATTATATGGCTAATCGTTGCATCAAATAAAAGAATAAATAAAGCCCTTTCAACTGCTTCGAAAACTTTAGGTTTTACTTATATACCCTCTAAAAACATATTCAGAAAGAAAAGAATATTTGGTGAACTAGATGGATATAACTGTGAAGTGGAAGTCTATACAAGAAGTCACGGTAAGTCCTCAACAACATATGTCTCTTTCTTTGCTTACTTTCCAGAGAGCTTTGATATGGGACTGAAGATTAATTGGCGAGGTGAGTTTGATGGAGATGATGAGTATCTGACAGACCTATTTATAAAACGAAATGAAGAACTTATAGAAACGTCAAAGAAAAATCTAAGAAGATTAAGAGTAGAGGATGCATTTGTAAATTCGAGAAAAGTCTTATTTAGAAAATATTACAAAGCTGATGAGATTGTCAAAACAATGAGAGATGTACTTAACTTAGCAAAAGCAATTAAGTAGTCTTTTTAGCTAACTCTCTTTTTGAGAAATAAATAATAATTGGAGTTCCTACAATAGTTGGGGCAACCCAGTTAAACCAAATTGTAGCAAAAGGCTCTAGAGTCACAATAAATGCTGTAGTGGTTGCAATAGTTCCAGCAAGCATAAGATTTAGATGAAGATTAGTTCTGTCATAAAAATTTGGTCGCTCGACTATCTTCATACGACGAAAATCATTAATACCTAAAACTAAAGCTATAGAGCCAAAAAGTACAGAGGTAATCCACATAGAATCTTTGATTAAAAATAAACTTACAGCCATAGAATAAAAAAGAATGCCTGTAGCAGTAATAAATACACCTAGCACTTTATCTATTTGCTCACGCGCTCCATTTCTATCTCTGCCCTGACGATATCCAGAAAATGCCAAATAAAAAGAAAAGATAGCAATAACAAAAAGAAATGGGTTGAACTCACCCAACAAACTTAGTGGAATTGCTGTCACAAAAATAGTTGACATGCCATATACATAGATCATCCCTAATTTTTTATGTCTTTTATTGCCTTTCTTAATAAACAAAAGAAGATATGCAATACCCAAAGAAATAAACCCAGCCAAGATATGCAAGTAAAGCAGAGGTCTCTCTATTGCTAAATAATCACCGTTAATCACTTAAATATCCTCATATATCTAATAAATAGAGTACCCCTACACCGAGACCTATAGCTAAAAGAGTAAGGACTGCAACTTTATATGTTTTAGGACTTTTCCAATCTACATTCTTAATATTGATTATCGTTGCAAATGCGGCAATTATTAGGCCTATGTCATAGAACTCCATATGGGGACTTTAGTCTATTTAAACTAATTCGAAGGATTTAATAATATTTTCTAAACCCTCTTTTGCATCTGCAAAAAGCATTTTTGCATTGTCATTTATAAATAGTGGATTTGCAATACCTGCATAACCAGGTGACATTGATCTTTTTATAACAATGACTTGTTTTGCTAAATCTACATCAAGTATTGGCATTCCATAAATTGGAGAGTCTTCATCAGTTCTAGCCAATGGATTTACAACATCATTTGCTCCAAGAACTATTACAACATCCGTTGAGGAAAACTCAGAATTTATATCTTCTAAGGTAAACATATCTTCATAGTCAATATCTACCTCAGCTAAAAGTACATTCATATGGCCAGGCATTCTTCCAGCAACTGGGTGAATAGCAAACTTCACTTCAATGTTTTTATCTTTTAAGGTATTTGTTAATTCTTTTACAGCTGCCTGTGCTTGAGCTACTGCCATTCCATAACCTGGAACAATAACTACAGATTCTGCATAACTTAGCTGGATTGCAACATCTTCAGGGGAAGTGCTAATTGGATCTTTTTCATATTCATTATTGATAGCTGTACCGCCAAATCCACCCTTTAGAACATCTAAAAGTGTACGATTCATTGCAGCACACATTAGCAATGTAAGAATTATTCCTGATGCACCCACTAAAGCACCAGCTACGATCAAAATAATACTATTTACAATAAACCCTGCTGACATAGCTGCAATTCCAGATAGCGAGTTTAAGAACGCTATGACAACTGGCATATCTGCTCCACCAATTACCGCAACTCGAATTATTCCAGCAATTAATGCAACTAATATAATAAATTCAATTAATAGGTCATCCATTTCTAAAACTGCAGGAATTACTATGATCGTAGGTAAAAATACTGAAAATATATCTGCCAATTTTTTATTGAAGTTACTTAATTTTCCACGTAATTTCATTACTGCAACAAGGCTTCCCGAGAATGTAAATACTCCAATAACCATTGAAAAGATTGCTACAAAAACATCAGAAAGTGGTAAAGAATTACCGGAGAGCTCAACATATGCAATTGCACCGGAGGCTCCTCCACCAAATCCATTAAACAAACCAACTAGTTCTGGCATTTGTGTCATCTGAACACGTTTTGATATTAAAACTCCAAGAAGTCCTGAAATAACAATCGTGATATAAAAAGCAGAATCATATTTTGAAAAATCAAAATTAAATGCGCTAAAAACAGCTAATGCCATGGCCAACATTGCAAATGTATTTGCTCTATGTGCCGTTGACGGTCTTCCAAAGAGTTTCAAAGCAAATATAAATAAAACAGATGAGACAAGTAGTATTATTTCAATCATTTTTCTTAAACATTTCTAATATTCGACCAGTTACTGAAAACCCGCCAACAATATTGAGGGTTGCAAATGCTATTGCAATTAAAACAATAATTTTAAGTATTTGAGACTCTCCTACTTCTGGGTAGATAAGAATTGCTGCAATCAATGTAATTCCAGAAATAGCGTTGGAACCAGACATCAACGGAGTGTGTAATGTCTGTGGAATTTTAGATATAAGTTCATATCCAATAAAGCTTGCTAAAAACGTTATCAACAATGTGAGTAAGAAAGTTGCTTCCATTATGAACTCATCTCCACAAAAATCTCATCGTCACTATTTTCTATATACAGCTCAATTAAATTTCTTACGTTCTCTGAATACAGCTTTGTAGCTGCATGTTTAACAGTGTTTAAGATATCTGTTTCACCAACTATCTTTACACCATTAATCTCAACAACTTTGTCCACCTCTGTGCCTTCACAGTTTCCACCAGTACCAGCAGCTAGGTCAATAATTACAGAATTCTCTTTCATGTTTTCAACAGTTGACTTTTCAATCAAGACAGGTGCTTTCTTTCCTGGTATTTGAGCAAATGTTAAAACAATATCACTATCAATTACTTGTTTCTTTAATGCTTCCTGAATTTTCTGGTTCTCTTCTTCTGAGACTTCTTGTGCGTATACGCTATCTTGAGCTTCAGTGCTTGCTTCAACAAATTTAGCACCTAATGACTCCACTTGGTCCTTGGCCTCTTTTCTAATATCAAAAGCCCACACTCGAGCCCCAAGTCGTTTTGCAGTGGCAATTGCTTGAAGGCCTGCAACTCCTACTCCAAGAATTAATACTTTTGATGGTTGGATATTGCCTGCTGCAGTTGTCATCATTGGTACGACGTCCGATGTCTCTTTTGCTGCTCGTAAGACTGAGGCGTATCCAAGCAGGTTTGCTTGAGAAGAAAGTGCGTCTAGGTTTTGAGCTCTTGAGATCCTAGGAAGTTTAAAAAAACTCAATACTTTTAGATCAGGTCTTAAACTTTTTATTTCTTCGATCTTTTCAAAATCAAATATACCAATAAGAACTGCTCCTTCTTTAAGTTCCTTTATTGTTTTATCCTGGATATTTTCTACACAGGCAACAATGTCTAAATCGCTTAAGTTAGATATAGTTTTTACATTGTCTAGGGATGAATCTGCATAATTTAGAAAATCAAATATATTTTTCTCCAAATGAACATCGAATGAATATTTCTCAATAGATTCAGGGTGTATTGGAGCCCTGTATCCATCAACATCTGTTAAAAATCCTATTTTCATACTTTCCTAGTTTAAATATGCTGGCAACTTACTAAGAATTAAATAAAATACATACATGAATATTGCTGTCTTTAGTGATAAGTTTTCTGGTACATTAAGTGCCATAGAAGTGCTTGATATTGTTCAAGGTAAGTTTTTGGATTCAAATATTAATGCAGACTTTTTCAGCGTTACCGATGGCGGGCAAGAAAGTACAGAAATCTTTAAGAGTTATAACTTTCAAATGAATGAAAGTTTTGAAACATCAAATTGTGATAATTCGATATCAGTAGTTGAAACTATTGATGTAAATGGCAATATTTTTTTTGAGTCTGCACAATTAATTGGTATTAACTCAGCTAAAGACTCCATGTCAATCAATTCCGGATGCTTAGTTGAAGCAACGCAAAAAATAGAAATTCTTGGAACAGGTGGCTCAAAGACTGTAGATTTTGGAATTGGGCTATTGAGCAAGTTAGGGATGGAATTTATTTCAAATGGTGAGACAATTGTTGACCCTATTCCACAAAATTTTTCATTCATAGATAGTGTCAAATCAACAAACTTCAAATCTGATTTAGATCTTAAGGTTTTAAGTGATACTAAAATTCCTTTACTTGGTAAAGACTCAGCTTTTGATGTATTTGGACCTCAGAAAGGTTTGTCTAAAGAAGGTATAGAAAAACATAAGTCAGAAGTTGAAAGGTTAATAACTCTTATTGACAAAGAGCTTGTTTTAGATTTAAACCCAAATGCAGTTTACTCAGGTGCAGCTGGAGGTTTAACGTTTACATTAAACCAAATACTCGGCTGTGAAATAGAAAGTGGCGCAAAATACTTTATAAAAGAAACAAACTTGATAAAACAATTAGAGAATTATGACATCGGTATATTTTGTGAGGGAAAATTTGATGAATCCTCTCTCAAGGGAAAAATAATTGGAGAGTTGTTGAAAGAATTTAAAGGACATAGATATTTTTTGGGTGGACAATATGCAGCAGAAAATGAAAATATTTTTACAGACTACTTTCAGTGTGGACCTAAGGGCATAAAAAATCCTAAAAGCTCATTAGAGATAGCCACAAATGAATTAATTAAAGTATTAAAAAAGGATTAAAATCTCACTATGACAATTCCTTCACCATGTATAAGCGTATGTGTAACAGATCCAGATAGTGATTTGTGTTACGGATGTGCACGAACTACTCCTGAAATAGCAAAGTGGTCAAAATATACAGATGAAGAAAAAAAACAAGTAATTGAAATTAGTAGATCTAGGATGTCCGGTTGGCAATTAGAAGCCTTTGATAAAGCATATAACCAAAAAAAAGAAACTGGATTAAGTCCTATAAAGCAGCAGAAACTTCAAAACGAAGATAAATAACTTTCTTATTTAGTTTTAAAGTAATAAATAGAAAATGCAGCAAAAGCAAGAAATGCTAAAGTATTTGATAAATTTATTGGGTTTGGCATATCTGCCCACACACCAGTTCCGAATGCAAAAAACCAAATAATGACTGCTAAACGAGGCCAATTAATTTTTTTCATCTAGTTCACTATATCAAGGAACTTTACTTACTAAAGGAATGCTTGCAAGTAGATTGGTTGGAATGTCATCTACTGATCCTTCGTAATTACCATATGAGCTTAAAAATTCTTCCTGAACTCCTTCATCAGGAAAAATGACATCAAAAATATTTGGATGATTAACAACATTTGGCGCTCCACCACCCCTGTACTGTTCTGCTGATGGATTAATTTCTCTGATCCTTGAACCATTAGGTCCATAGCCATCTTGAGACATCATAATTACTCCATAGTGCCATTCTTCAGGATTTCCACCACCAAGCTGGTTTTCAATGTCAAGCTTTACAACTATTACACCTTTATCTGGTACAACGACAATATCAAATTGATTAGTCACTAATTCTGACTCTCCACTTGGTAGTGACTTCCAAATCTGAGGCTCCCATCCCTCTATTACAATATGGTATTCCCAACCAGAACCATCTGGCATTTTTGCAAACCTATAATTACCTAACTGTTTAACTCCGGTATTAGAACCAAAATCTTTGTCAATATATACATCAATAGTTTGAACAGAGAGACTCCTTGGAGATCCCCATGGATTTTTTACAGCGCTTAAAATATCAAAATTCATGACAAGGCTTCCGTCTGCAATGCCTGCTGAGAAACCTTCAAAGTCATAACTTCCAGGTATGAATACTCCATCAGCTGGATAAGTGTATGAACCTTCTCCAAAATCGTCTTTAATTGGATCTTTTATATCCAGAAATAGTTCAACATTTGAAACTTCAGGAACAAATAGCGCCAGAGGCCTAGATGGCTGAACGTAACTATCAAAAGAATCTGAATAAAGTCGAAGTTTAATCTTGTCTCCAAAACTCAGTGAACCTAATTCACCAAGTGGAATTTTTAGATAAAGTTCATTTCCAAAAGCAGAAACCTCTGTGGTTTCCTTAGTTAAACAGTTTGTAGAAAATGTTTCCTCTTTGACACTTCCCTCACTAGGTAAATCTCTTTTTGTACATGTAAAGTATGAACCAATTTTAAGTTTTTCACCACGATGAAATATTGCCTGAGTGGTTTCAATGCCTAAAAATTCTTGATTTGAAACTTCGCCATCTTTAAATGGAACTGAAGACCTTCTAATCTTTGTTCTAGATGGGCTTTCTAAATAAATATCTAAATCAGTGTTTTGCCAAGGGTTAGATTCCTGCATTGCTGAGGAAGATTTTTGTATAGAAATATACAAGTGTTCATCTGAAAATCTATATTGTATTTTTGAAATTATATCTAAGGTTTCTATTGCTCCAGCATCACTCCATATATCATTATTCGTAACTCCATTAACAAGTAAAGCTTGATTTGAATTCAAAATTGAATCTGATTGCTTATCAAATAATTGAGCAGCAGGAGAGATGATAGGGATATCTAAATAAGCTGGAGGTTCTTGACCGAGAGATGTGTATACATTTTTTAGAAGGTTTCTGAATGCTAAACCAAAGTAATCATCGTTTCCACTTGATTGGTCGCTTCCATACCACCAGAACCAATCGGAACCTTCTGCCAATAGCATATAATCAAATGCTTTTTCTAGCTGCTCTACTGTATATTCACCAGATGCATTTGATCTATCATAGAAAGCTCGTGTTTTTTGCAGATAATCCCATGCGTAGGTCTCTTCAGTCTCTCCTATCCATGTAGCAAAATTTGGTTGAAACCATGAAGCGGGAAAAACTTTATCTAATTTATCAATTTGAGGGCCATATTTTTCAATATATTCAGTTGGAGTTGTTGTTTTTAACCATTCTGTATTAGTAAGCGTTTCATACATTAAGCTTAAAAAATCTATACCATCATTTTGATAATGCTCCCAAGCGTTTTCACCATCTAATACAATTGAGACAACAAGTGGTTTATCCATTGTTACACTTACTTCTCTTGCAGCTTCAAGTGCTTTAATCATATCTGCCACTGCCATCTCTGGGGACATTCCACTATAAGTAAAACCAACTTGATCAGAGATAGATAGATCTCTAAAGAAAATAGCAACATCATCTTGTCTATTTAATTGGCCATACCAAGGTGTATAAAGCACTTCCGGATTGGTGACAATACCTTTTGTATTTCTTTTAAAAGTTGGAATATCTAATGACTTAGACAATACATGTTCACCTGTTGCAATCCACTTAATACCTTCTTTAGCAAACATGCCTAAGACTTCTTGTGAAACAGCTCCCTCTGCTGGCCACATTCCAGTAGGTCTTTGACCTAGAAGTTTTTCAGCTAAATCTAACCCTTTCTCAACCTGAATTGCAGCATCTGTAGGTTTGTTAAATCTATTTGTTGGTAACTCAGCTCCAATATCTCCCACTGCAGCCAAGTTTGTATCAAATATTAAAGGAAGAATTGGATGGGCGTACGGTGTAGTTGTTATTTCAATCTGACCAGTCTTCCACAATTCAGCATGAGTTGGAATAACTTTATCAATTAGTTTTGAATGCTCGTTTAAAAGAACAACTTTATCTTCTTCGCTAAAGCCTCTGCCTTTACTAACAAGACTTTTTAAAGGTTCTTGTGCTAGGTATTTTGGATCTGTCCACGCAAGATTAAATAACATTTGTAAATCTCTAAAGTCTTGATTTGTCCATGAAGAGAAGTCTTGATTAGAGTTTCTAAGTTCTACATATCGTGGAAATCTTGCAATCACTTTTGGATTTGTATCAAAAAAACGAGAGACAATAAAGTCTTTATCTTCTTGAGTCAAAATGTCAGCATTGATTTCTGTGTAGTACCAATATAAATCTTTTGCACCATTTGAAAAATCTTCGAGTTGTCTCAATAACACTGGTGTTAAATTGAATGTTGCTTTCATCTCTGGATAATCAGCAACTAACTCAACCATGTCAAGATAGTCTTTTGTGGCATGGACTCTTACCCATGGCCTTGTATAGTAACCATCATCATTTTTTGTATAAAATGGCTGATGCTGATGCCACATTAACATTACATATAACTCTGGTTCTTCGTCATCAATAATTTGTTCATTTAAGACTGTTGTAGTCGTTACATCAACAGCTTCATCAACGGATGATGGTTGAGAACAAAACACAAAATATATCAAAAAAAGTATGCTGAATTTTTTCATCTAGATTATTTTAAAGGTTCAAGCTTAGCTGTAAAGTGCCTAAGGAGCTTTGGTTGCTCAATAATTTTATAACCTTTAAGCTCATCTTTTTTTTCAGCTAATTTTTCCAAAACCTCTGCAACATAATCAAAATGACTTTGAGTGTATGTTCTTCTAGGTGCTGCCAGTCTAACTAACTCATGTGTAGCAGGAGTATCAGGTTCACCATTTTCCCCAGCTACTCCGAAAGCAAGCGTTCCAAGCTCAACTGCTCTAACACCACCTAACAAATATATTTCACACGCAACTGAATGCCCTGGATACTCATGTGGTGGAATATCAGGCAAGAATGTTTTCGCATCAATATACAAGGCGTGACCACCTGCGGGTTGAACAACAGGAATGCCATAGCTAATTGCTTTTTCTCCTAAATACGAGATTGATCTTGCTCGATATTCTAAATAATTTTTATCTGTTATCTCTTTTAATCCTTGGGCTAAGGCATCTAAGTCTCTCCCTGCGAGTCCTCCATATGTTGGAAAGCCTTCTGTGAGAATCAATAGATTTCGAGCTGCTTCTGCAAGAGAATCATCATTAAGTGCGAGAAGCCCACCGATATTTCCAAACCCATCTTTTTTTAAACTAATTGTGCATCCATCGGCTAGTCTGAATGCTTCCTTTGCAATATCTCTTATTTCAACATCTTTATATTTATCTTCTCTTTGCGATACAAACCATGCATTTTCTGCAAAACGACAGGCATCAAGTAAAAACATTTTGTTGTATTTTGAGCACAGGTCTTTTACCTTCTTTAAATTATCCATGGATACTGGCTGCCCTCCACCAGTATTGTTAGTTATTGTCATTAAAACAAAAGGCACCTTTTCACTTTCAGGACCCTTTAATAGTTCCTCAAGCTTATCTAAATCAATATTTCCTTTAAAAGGTGATGGGGAAAGTAGGTCCAGGCCCTCCTCACAAAGTAAATCAATTGGGTTAGCTTGTGCGAATTCGAAATTGGCCCTGGTTGTATCAAAGTGACTGTTGCTCGGAACAATGTCTCCTTCTTTTAAAGTAATTGTTGCAAGAATTTTTTCACTTGCTCTTCCTTGGTGTGTTGGGATTATGTGTTTGTATCCAGTAAGATCTGAAACAACTTCGTGAAATCTCTGCCATGAATGTGAGCCTGCGTAGGCTTCGTCACCTCTCATAATTGCTGCCCACTGCTCAGAAGACATAGAACCAGTTCCTGAATCAGTTAAAAGATCTACAGTCACTTCTTGGGACTTCAGGCCAAAGACATTCCAATGTTCTCTTTCAAGAAAGCCCTTTCGTTCCTCTGGGGTGGTTATTGGTAGAGACTCGACAGATTTAATTTTAAAAGGCTCAATGATTGTTTTAAACTCCATAGACGAATTGTAACTAATCATTTTTAAGATATCATAATCTCTATGGTGGAAATTCATAATACTGTTGCGAAAGTCTTAGAAGACAATAAAGAAGTACTGGAAATTTTTGAATGTAAAGACGAATTCTCTGATACACAAAACTTTTGTGATCACTATGGTTTTGATATTGAAGATTCATGTAATGCAATACTTATAAAAGCAAAAAAACCAGAGGAATTTTATGCAATGTTCTGTGTATTAGGATCAACAAGATTAGACGTAAATCAAAAAGCAAAAATTGCTATGGGAGCTAAGAGAGTAAGTTTTGCATCTAGAGAAGAGGCAGAACAAGTTACAAATCAAATATATGGTGGAATTAGCCCACTTGGATTGCCTGATAATATAAAAATATTTATTGATAAGAATGTTATGAATAGAGAAAAACTATTTATAGGTGCAGGAAATAGAGTATCTAAATTTTTTCTCTCTCCCGAATTGTTGGTTGAGCTTACTAAAGCAGAGGTTTTAGATTTAACCTAAGCCAGATCTGCATAAACTAGCTGCTTGAGGAAGTAGTGCTTGTCCATTAAAACCTGGAAATCTTCCGCCTTGTAAATATGTTCTAAGGCTTCCCTTAATGTTCTCAAACTCGTCTGGATCTAACGTTTGCGGTTCCAATAGTATTTGTAAACTATCAGGCAATCTCTCTTCTAAAAATTCTCTTTGATAACTATCTAAATTTTCAACATACTCTGAAAGAAGATTTACAGACACCTCATAGCTGTCAATGACTTCGACACAATTTTCATATTCGATTTTTGTAAGAGGGCTTGTGTCAACTTCATAATCTGCTCTGTATTGAAAAAACAAAACTATTGCAATAAATATTAAAAGTGAATACAGCAAAAACTTTAATGGAAAAAGAACAATCTTTTTTACAGGCCAAAGTACTAACTTAAATAATCTTTTAAACATATATTTTTTAGTTTAATGCTATGACGAGACACTGACATGCACCGCCTGATTTTAAAAACTCTGAAACATTTGCAACTTTAGAAGTTAATCCAAGATTCTCAACTGCTTTTATGACATCTAAGTTTTCGGATGGAAAAATAACTGTATCTTCTATAACAACTGCATTACAAGCAAGCTCGTTGGCGTCGCTCTCAGATACGGGTATCAATTCAAATAATTCAGAAAATGCACTTAAAGAATTATCTTTAAAAGCCTCTGGATAGAAAATTGCATGACCATTAGAGAAATGTTGAAAACAGGTATCTAAGTGATAGAACTTTTCCTGGGCTAGCTCTACAATGACTGGTTCTAATTCAAAGTGTTCTGCAATATAAAGGAGTGCCTCTTTATCACTTCTTACTCCATACGATCCAACTAGATAGTCTCCATAAACAAAGGCATCTCCCCGACCCTCAAATTTATAATCAGAGGGGATTCTTGAAACATTGTACTCATTTTCTTCAAACCATTTGAGATAAATTTCCTCTTCACCCCTACGCTCTTCAAATTTGAAGTTAGCGATTAACACGTCATTTTCTTTAATTATTCCTGAGTTTGCAGTAAAAACTAAATCAGGATGGTTTTCATTTGGAGGCACTACTTTTACTTCTGCTCCTGCTTCCTCAATTGTTTGTTTAAGACCATTCCACTGATTTTTTGCTAGTTCAAGGTCAACATTTGTTCCTGGAACCATCCAAGGATTTATTGCGTATTCAACTTTAAAATACTCTGGGGAACTCATTAAAACTATCTTTTGAGACATAGGCACAGTTTACATTTTTATACATTAAATGTATATTTTTACATATGAAAGAATATTCTTTTTCTTCTATAGACAGTGACCTAGCTGCTAAGTGTCATGAATTAAATGAAAAGAACGTACCCAATGTTGGGTCTCGCTCTTTAGAAGGATTAACAAATTCTATTGAAAATTCAGACTATAACGAAGCTATTGTTTTTGATAATAAAGTTATTGGATTTGTGGTTTGCTTCCAAGACAATGATTTAACAAAATCTTACATGAAGAAAACTGAACATAAAAACTTTAAAGAAATTAGTAATAGGGTCGATAATTTTTTGTACATCGACAGAATTGCTGTGGATGCTAAATATAGAAACAATAAGCTAGGAACAAGTCTTTATAAAAATATATTAAATTTTGCAAAAGAAAATTCTATAGAACATTTAACTGCTGAAATAAACTTGCTTCCATCTATTAATGAAGCCTCTTTCAAATTTCATGAATCGTTTGGTTTTGAAGAATTTGGAAGTGTAAAATATTCTGAAGATTATGAGGTCTCATTACAAAAGCTAGTAATAAATAGTTAGAATACATTTATGCAATTTGAATTACCTAGGCGACATAGAAAAAGTTTTGAAGTATCAACAAAAAAGAAATTAAATACCAAATTTAATAAAACAGAATCTCTTGAAATTTTTGAGACTATAAAGAAAGAATATAATAGTAGTCCAGTAACATTTGGTTCTTCGTCTGGTAAAAAAGAAGCACTATTAGAACTACTAATTATTACTGCGAGTCAGATAGCGACAGAATACAAAGACTGTGATGTTGTACTAAATCAGGGGGTTCCTGAAATTAAAAAGGTTAGATCATCATGACAAAATTAATTATTGATGCTGACACTGGATCAGATGATGCAGTTGCCTTGTTAATGGCATATCGCAATTTACCAGAAGATAAAATACTTGGAATTACAGTAGTTGCAGGAAATGTCCCACTTGAACAGGGGTTAATAAATACAAGTTATGTAAATGAACTTTGTGAAGTACAAATTCCAATATATAAAGGAGCAGAGAAGCCCTTAGAGAGAAATTACATTGAAGTTCATGATTCAGATGAATCAACAAAAATAGCTCTCAGCTATGGAAATGATTCTACTTCAGCACAGAATGTACATGGTGTAGATGGCTTAGGTGATATTGGTATTAAACCCCAAAACCATAAAATTGAAAATTCATCTGCACAAGATTTTTATAAGCAAATTTTGGAAGAACAGGAAGAAATTGAAATTGTAACTTTAGGGCCTCTGACAAATATTGCTGGTTTGGTACAAAATAATTCTGATAAATTAGGCAAAATAAAACACAGCTACATTATGGGTGGAAGCTCAAATGCATTAGGAAATATTACTAAGTTTGCTGAATATAATTTCTGGGTAGACCCAGAGGCTGCAGATATTGTATTAAACTCTGGAATTCCAATTACAGTAATTGGTTGGGATCCATCACTATATGATGCCATGATAGATACAGAAAAAATTCAAGAAATTGAATCTATTGGTACAAAATATTCCAAATTTACCAATGATATTCAAGTTGTCTTAAGGGAAATGATGAAAGATATATTTGGAAGTGATAGTTATGACTTGCCTGATCCATTAGCAATGTCGGTTTATTTAGATAATGAAATTATTAGTCAATCTGCCGAAGTAAATGTAAGAGTTGATACAAGAGATGGAATGACAAGAGGTGGTTGTGTTCTTGATTATCTTAATTTAGAACCTGATGCACCAAAAGTGCGAGTTGTTCAGAGATGTCATGGAGACAAGTTTTATAATCTTTTAAAGCAAAGTCTTGCTTAATGGTTTCAAGCTCTGCAGTAATAGAGTTAATAATTCTTCAAATTAGTGTCGCTTTTAGCCCTGGTTTAATAATTGCTCTAATTGTTAATGAATCTGTACAAAAAAGTAGAAAAAATGGACTTCAAGTAGCAGGGGGTGCAGCAACAGGAGCAATTTTTATAACAATCATTACGGCTGGAGTTGTCACATTTGTTTTTAATTTAATTCCTCAAATTTTAACCATTATTTATATCGTTGGAATTATCTACATTATATACAAAGGAGTTGATACTATTAGATCCAGCGTCGAGACCCAAAGTAAAGTCATTAATAGTGGATCATTTAATGCAGGAATGAAACTAAACCTCATTAATCCAAAGATGTGGGTATTTTATCTTTCTGTATTACCTATTTTTGTTACAGAAAGTGGAAATGTATTTGTACAGTTAATTTACTTAGGGATTGTAACTATATTTGTTAACCTCATTGCAGATGTTAGCTATGCATTTATGAGTAGTTACTTTTTCCAAACTTCTTCAATTAAAACAAAGAAGCTAATAAATACAATTAGTGGTATTTGTTTAGTCTTAATTGGAATCTATCTATTTTTTAGTAGATTTCTTTGAACCTTTAGCATCATCATCTTTAAATAATTCTGCCACTGCCCCAATGCTTCCAAGCGTTGCTGAAAGATCAGCAGGCAAGAATATCTTTGTCGCCTTACCGTTCGCAACTTTTTCTAAAGATTCAAGATACTTGATTGCAATTAAGTCGTTTGTTGGGTCACCTTTGTGAATTGCATCAAAAACTTTTTCAATAGCTTCTGCCTCACCTTCAGCGATAGCAATTTTTTCATACTTCTGTGCATCAGCAACTTGCTTCAATGCTTCAGCTTCACCAGTAGCATCAAGAACTTGTGATTCTTTTCTACCTTCTGCAGTAAGAATTGCTGCTCTTTTTTCACCTTCTGCTTCTGTTACGGCAGCTCTTCTATCTCTTTCAGCTTTCATAACTTTATTCATTGCATCTTGAACATCTTGAGGTGGATCAATTCTTTGAATTTCAACTCTTACAACTCTTGTTCCCCATTTATCAGTTGCTTCATCAAGAATTAATTTAAGAGAAGTGTTAATTGTTTCCCTTGAAGTTAAAGCAGCATCTAACTCAAGGTCACCAACAACATTTCTAAGGTTAGTTTGTGCTAATTTTGTAGCAGCAGTAATAAAATCTCCAACGTTATAAACGAGTTTCTTAGGGTCAGTTGGTTCATAATAAATAACTGCATCAACTGTAATAGTTACGTTGTCTTTAGTAATAACTTCTTGTGGAGGAACGTCTATAACCTGTTCCCTCATGTCTACGATGATAATTCTTTCAAGCCCAGGTACTACAATATTCAATCCTGAACTTGCTTCTCTATGAAACTTACCTAATCTTTCAACTAAGCCAGTTTCAAAGGGTCTAATAATTCTGAAGATTCTAAAAAGTATTACCCCTAGGAATACAATTATTAAAATCCATCTAACTAATCCAAATATAAATTCCATAATCTTATATTACTCCTCACTCGTTTGTACTTCTAATTTTGTACCATTGACATTTACAACTTTTACTTGAGTACCTGCTGGAATTCTCTTATCTAATGATACTACTTGCCAGTCATCACCATATACATGCTGAAGTGTTGGATCATATTTATCTAATTCTTCCGTTGTGACAAAAGTTGTACCTATATACTTATTTACACCTTCAGAAAAGTTCTCTGATTCTTCTTTTTTTCCTCTTCTGGGCCCAAATATTTTTACAGAAATATATACCCCAACAATGCTGAATACGACAAATGTCCCAAGCTGAATATCCTGACTATCAGTAATAAGTGATGCTATGCCTGCAAAAAATGCACCGATTGCAAAAGGAAGCATGAAAAAAGTTGTTACTAATAATTCAGCAAGGACTAAAACTGCAGCGGCTATAAACCAAATTTGTGTCATACTGACAATCTAATTATCTTGATTGTCCATTTCAAGTTGTTCTTGCTCAAAACGATTCAATGCTAATAGAAACATTACAAACAATATTGAAGATCCGATTAAAAAAGTTATAGGAAGAATTCTTATCTCAAATGCGTTTAGTCCATCAATTGAAGCTGGTGCTGGACCTCTTGGTGCGTAAAGAATAAAAAATATTGAGTTGATTACACCCCATCCAAATATTGCTGCTCCAGTAATTAAGAACCCTAATCTTTTTCCAAGGTTTGTGGCGTTTAATAAAAATGTGGAACCAGCAAATACAATAAGAGAACCTATAAACATTATGATTCCTGTAACTAACAGGTTAGACGAGAGAAGAGATCTCATTATTTCACGCATCAGGTTCCATTCCTCTCAAATAATCAATAATTAATTCTATATCTGATTGAGGAAGAACTGCACCAAAACCTGGCATTTTTCCTCCACCAACACCATTAACTCCGTAGGCCTTTCCATTCACAGAGCCTTTAATAATAAAGTCAATAAAGTCTTCCCTTTGCTTAAACTGAATATTTACTCTTCCTGCTCTTAGCGCAGGTCCCAATCCACCTGAAGCAATCTCTTTTGTGTATGCTACGCCAGCTGAATAACCAGCGGTGTGACATCTTGCACAGTATGCATTAAATAATCCAACTGCTCTTTTAGCCTTTTCGATATCACCTTCGAAAGTTGAGTCTGCAATTTCCTCAAATGAAACTTCCCACAACTTCTCTTCAAGAGCTTTTTCTAAGAAAGCAAGACCAGTCTCTGCCTCATTTAAAAACTTGTCATATCCCTCTGAAATTATCGTAATGTTGATAAGTTCTGATTCTAATTGTGATAAAAATCCATTTGCCACTGACTTATCTTTTCTCCCCGGAATAGATTCTTCATTATCTGGATCAAGATTCAATATTGAAGTACCAAGTATTTCATTTATATTTGCACTATATGTTGATATATCTACTTCTACTGAGTCGCTTAGACCATCTTCGTCTGTATCTATTCCACCTTCTTTAGAGAGCAGAGCTGAAACATCTTCAACAGCTTTTTGTACAACTGGCAATTTTGTTGGAGAATCTTTCACGCTTTGAATTAATTCTTTTTGTCGTGCAATTTCATTTTCTACAAGTAACTCAGAAGTTTCAAGACGTAATAATGAACTGTTAATGTTTGCATCTATCGTCGCCAATTCTTCATTCTGCGGAATTTGGAAATGGTGCATATATTCAATTAAGTCATCTAATTGGCCATCATTCATTGGTCCTCCGCCTTCAAGACCCCATGCGGGCATAGGTGAATTGGCACGGCCATAAATTAACCAATATCTTACTTCATCATCATCGTATCTAAAAAATACATTATTTATTGCTGGCGCTTCCCAGGTAACGCTAATTCCGCTTCTTTTTTCTACATAAGAAGCTGCACCACCAGAACCATCTACGCCATGACAATTTCCACACCCAAACTCTTCATAAAGGTGTTCTCCACGTTCAACAGAGACTTCATCAAATTCAACAACAAATTCTTGTTGTCTATTTTGTTCTCCTAAGTAATAAAGTGGAATCATTATTGTCAAAAGAGATGCAAGGAGAACAGCAACAGTTAGTGTTCTATCTAATGTTTTTGTTTCAAGTTCATCATCATTCCTGTATTTTGTTAAATTAGGGGCTATATCTTTAGCTTTGCCAGAACCCCTAAAACCAGCGGAAACAAAAAATGCGAGACCACCAATGATACCTAGTGCAATTAATGTAATGAAAAGCGAACTAGACAACTTTTATTCCTCCGTAGTTAATGCAATACAAGAAAGACCTTGTGGATACTTTACTGACATTCCAGGTGCTCTTGGAGATTCAATTATTGTTCCAGTATCAATAATTAATCTTCCAGATACATTTGCTACGTTGAACCTATCTAAATTTCTTGGAGCTGGCCCAGCAAAGTATTCACCAACCATATTATATTTTGATCCATGACAAGGACATTCAAATCCTTGAGATGAGTTACACCATGGAACTCTGCATCCGAGGTGAACGCATCTTTGATAAACAGCCACTAATCCATCTGTAATAGTTGAACCTGAAGCAAACTGAGAATTAGCTGCTGCAGATTCACTTAGAGGAAGAACATATGCTCTAGCTGCAGGAATAAATGCAGGTATGACAGATCCATCTGCTTGAAATATTTGGTTTTTTATATCTTCAATTGACCCAGCATCAATTTTAGAACCAAAACCGCCTGAGACTTTTGGCCATATAAAACCTAGATAAGAGATAAGTTGTATACCAGCAAAAGCACCGAATGAAATTCTTAGAGCTTTAGTTAGGAACTGTCTTCGGTTTATACCTATTTCTTCTTCAGACAACTCCTCATAAACTACTTTTTCTTCTAATTTAACAGCACCGTCAGAAGGAACTTCTTGTTCTTCTTCCTCGTCAATAAGGGTTTCTGTCTCACCTTTTGGTAATTCTGGTTCAAGAAAATTTGTTGCAGATTTGTCTTCTTTTAATGCTTTTTTTTCAACATTTTTTTTCCAATTGAGATTTTTAGGACCTCGTCCAGTAACAATTACTACAATCCCAATGATTCCTAATAGGCCAACTAAAGCAAACCCTGCAAAAGATAACTCAACTAAGGTCATTCGAAATGTATCCAGTCAAGCAAGTCATCAAACCAAATTCCATCAATCCATGGATACGTCCAGTTCCACCCTGGTCCTCTGAAAAGCACGCCAATGATAGTCAAAACTCCAGCACCAGCTAGGAAAAAGGTATAAAACATAATTGCAAATTTTCTTTTAGAAGGATGGGTTTCTGGATTTCTATCAATATAGGGAAAGGCCATCCAAAGTACTACACCTAAAACAAGTGGAATCATAACACCTGCAATTTGTGGATCCCAGTAAGATAATAATTCTTGCAATCCCAAAAAGTACCAAGGAGCTTTTGCTGGGTTAGGTGTAACGTTTGGATTGGCTTCTTCAAGCAAAGGTGCTTGTAATATTGCTGACAAAAGGATTAAAAAAGCAGTCATTGCCATAAGAGATACAAACTCTGGAAGCATTAGGTGTGGCCAGGTATTTACTTTATCAACTGGTTCAGCTACTGGCTTTTGAATTGGTTTTGCTTTTACAACTGTAAGAAGTCTTTGAGTTACTTTTACCTCAGGAGCAAAATCTACTTCTTCAGGTGTATCAGTCTTTGAGGCTGCAGGTGCAGTTTTTTCAGCTGCAGGTGCAGGTTTTTCAGCTTCAGGTGCAGGTTTTTCAGCTTCAGGTGCAGGAGTTTCGGCTGCTGGAGTTTCGGCTGCTGGAGTTTCGGCTGCAGGTGCAGGTTTTTCAGCTGCAGGTGCTGGGGTTTCGGCTTCTGGAGTTTCGGCTTCTGGAGTTTCGGCTGCAGGTGCAGGAGTTTCATCAATAACTTTTATTTCTGGATCTTTGGCAACAACTGTTGGCTCTGTTTCGCCTTTCATTTCAGCTAATGCTTGTTCAACGCTAATTCCAAGTGCTTTCGCTCTTGCTTCTGCGGATCTTAGTAATAAATGCTCTGGAATATCTACCATAATTGTTTCCTAAAGTGGTCCTGAAATTCCGCCATCTTTACGAACTCTCCAAAAATGAACAGCCATAAAGATAACGATGATAAATGGTAAGAAGAGCACGTGTAGTACATAAAACCTTAATAAAGTAGCGGTTGTGGCCTCAAGACCAGCAAAGAGACCGAATTTAGCTTGTGCACCGATAACAGGCGTATAGCCAGCCATATTACCTCCTACTGTCACAGCCCATATTGCTAATTGATCCCACGGCAATAGATATCCTGTAAATGAAAGTAACAAAGTTAGAAGCAAAAGAATAACTCCTATAACCCAGTTAAATTCTCTTGGTGCTTTATATGCGCCATGATAAAAAACTCGAGACATGTGAAGAAAAACTACTAGAACCATCAAGTGTGCTCCCCAACGATGCATGTTCCTCACTAATGAACCGAACGCAATACTTGTTTGCAGGTTTTGTATGTCTACATAAGCAAGTTCAGTTGGACGGAAGTAAAACATTAGCCAGATACCAGTAATAGTTAAAACTATAAATAAGAAGAAACTTAACCCACCTAAACATAAGGTATAAGATAGACGAACTCCGTGTCTCTTTACTTTTACAGGATGTAAGTGATACAAAACGTTGTTCATAACAACATATGATCTATTTCTAGGACTATCTACATATCCTTTTCTGAATGGCGAACCAGGTCGGAAAATACTTGACATTAATTTTCCGCCTCTAAAGCTATCAGCAGCACTGATTCTTGCTTCTTTAATCTTGTCTCTTAAAGATAATTTCTGCATTATGTAATTTTAAAGCCTTCCATATATATAACCATGCCTGTCGCTTCTTTGACCAGAATCTTCATCCCAAGGAGCTTGGTAGATTCCATTTTCAACTGCTTGGTCTGCAAGAGATCCTGCAAACTTTCCGAGTGAAATTACTCCAGTAGGACATCTATCTACACAAAGTGCACATCTTGTACAAGCGTCCTCATCAACAACAAAAAAACCAGGTTCCTCTGAAGCATCAGGAGACTCTACATTTATTGAATCTTCAATTGCATCTACAGACAAATAATGAATACACTTCCATGGACAAATATCTACACATCCTTCACATAGAATGCACTCAGACTCATCTATATGTAAAAACTGTTTTGGTCTGACTCGAGAAGCTACTTTTTCTGCTTCAACCATTGCGAGATTGTATTTTTTTTCAAACTCGGGCATCTCTATAAGAACTTCTGATTTAGGCATCTTGTTCCACCCTTACAACCTCTTTTCCATAGTCGGAAATTCTAGATTTTGATTTTTCAACTTTATCATTTATATCTTGAATCAGATAAGCAACAACTAAGCCTGCTATTAAAAAGTTTGTAGAAATACCTAACTGAATTAGATCTTTAAGTGCTGCAAAACTTAGCCCTATTTCATTGTTCAAGAATAGTATTGGCGGGAATTGAATAAACTCTCTTTGACCAGTCCATTCAAGAGGACCCTGAGATAAGTTAAGCCATTCTGAAGGAACAATACCAAGCAAAATAGACATTTCAATCCAAGTAAGGAAAGCAAAATAAGTAGCTTTAGCCCAAGTTAATTCTTTATCATTCCAGACAATCAAGACAAGACCAAGTAGTAAAAGCTGGCTTGCACCAAAAGCAATTAGCTGACCAATTGTTTGTGGTAACCAGCCTCTAGGAATCCAATTAAAATAATCAATAACTTCACCCTTTGGAAATCCTGCAAAGTGTGCGATGATGACTCCAATTGTCATTCCTCCTATACCAGAGACAATTGAAATTAAACCTATTCTGTATCTAAATTTATAAATTGTATAAATCAAATTTCCTCAAACCTTACCTTTATATTTTATCCTAAGATTGAAAAAAAATATAAATTGATTTCAATATCTTTTTCAAACATTTATCTTATAACGAGTAACATTTTTGAATATAATAGTAAAGTCAAAATGAATAATAGCTAGGCTTATGAAATTAAAATTGATTCCAAAAAACGAACAGGAGCTTTCAAAACTTTTTGTTCTAATTTTTCCATTAACCCTTTTGTTATCATCATTTACATCTTTTCTTAAAGATGCTTACTTTACATTTGCAAACTTAATCCCAAATAATAGAATTTTTAACTATGGATTCCTGGACACACTTAACAATCAAGCAACTTATGGCCTACTTTTTGCTACATGCATCTGTTTATCTTTCACCTATCTATTTTCAAAATCTCTTGGAAGAATTGCAGTGCTTTTTCCACTTTTATTTCTGACATTATTAGGTCTTGTTGGTACGGAATTTTTAGACCTTCTTTTCAGCTTTTTTTACCAAGATAGAATTAACGTAACGGGAAATAGTTCGTTATTAATCATCCTAAAAATACTTGTTGGCTTTGGATTATTCGGTCTAGCTTCATTAAATTTATTAGCTAAAAAAGAAAGTTCAATTTTTGCAAGTGCTCAGTTTATATATGGAGCAATAGTTTTCTATTTTATTTCACTACTTGTATCCCGTTCAGAATTAGTTGTATTTACTGATTCTCTAATGATTACTTCGCTTCATAATTCAACACATATATATGTAGGTGTATCATTTATTTTTCTTGCAATTGTTCACTTCTTAATGACAAAGCCCTTAGGAGCAACTCTTTTTAATAAAACGCTTACAGCAATTACTTTTTGGGGTTTCTTGTTTCTGCTTCCATGGACAAACTATAAGTATTACTTTGGATCTATAATTCCAAATTGGCTAGAGAATGTATCTATCTATCTTTCACTAAGTTTACTAATTCCTCTTCTCGCATTTTCAGTTAATTATGTGAAAACGATACAAACAAAAGAAGATGAAGGTAATAAGTCGTCTAATCTAATGAGCTTTTCCGTTGTAATATTTTTAATTACTAATTTACTTCACATTATTTCAAGCTTTGAAAATATACTTCCATTAGTTGGGCTGACTAATTTTCAAAATGTAATAAATCAGGGATATATTGGATCTTTAGTTTTTGCCACAATTTCATTTGTTTATTATCTAATCCCTAAGCTTTTTGGTAGGTCAGTCAAATATTCTAGACTTGAGGATTTAATCTTTTCCGGATTTAAGTTTTTATATCCTGTTCTACTAATCAACAATTTTCTTATTGGAGTAAATTCTGGATATTCTTGGAATGCCGGAGCAAATGCTGGAAGCCCCACAATCTACGGCGAAGGGTTCAGCATATTATGGAGTCTTGTAGGCATTAACTACTCAGCTAATACTTTTATTTCACTTTTACTAATGACATTATCATTTTTATTCTTTATTTCAGTAGTAAGGTCA